>NZ_CP011010.1:377500-688928 GCF_001274595.1 Stenotrophomonas maltophilia | reverse complement strand
CACAGATCAGAATCAGACGCGGGGTTGCTGTCCAGTACCTGCCAGCCCCCTTTGGCATCCCGTCCCCACAGCCAGGCCGGCAGGTGCTGGCGCATGTCACCGCCGGCCAGGTTGTCCTGCGTCCAGGCCAGGATGCGATCGAACAGGGTCTGGTCATTGGCGACCAGCGCAAAGAACAGTGCATACGACTGCCCTTCGGAGGTGCTGCGCTGATCGTCCTGGCTGCGATCGATCATGCGCCCGTCGCGGCTCAGGCTGCTGTCGAGCAGCACCTGCCACGCGGGCCAGCGCGATGCCGATGGCGCCGGTTGCGCCTGCGCGGCACCCCAGCCGAGCAGCGGCACTGCCGCGGCGGCCTGCAGCAGGCGCCGGCGGTGCAGGTCAGCGGAATTCGCCATAGGGCACCAACGGAGAGACCGGCAACGGCAGGTTGCCCTGCCAGGGTTTGAAGGTATAGCGCAGATAGAGCTGGAACGAGTTCGGCGAGAAGTCGCGGCTGCGCTGCAGGGTACCGGCGGCGCCGAGTACGAAGTGGTCACCCAGCCGGCGCTCCACCGCACCGTACAGACGGTAGCCGGTGCCGGTGCTCTTGCTGTCGCCGGTGTACAGGCCTGCCTGGTCCAGTGTCAGCGGGCCGTACTGCGGTTCCAGCTGTGCGATCACGCGTTCGATCAGCGCCTGATCCGGGTAACGGCTGATCGAGGACGTCCGCGCGCTGGACACGCTGACCGATCCATCCAGGCGTACCGACCAGTTGTCGTTGCGCCAGGCGAAGCTCACCGGCAGGCTCAGCGATGCATAGCGCTGCGGGCTGTAATAGCCGCCCTGGCCCAGCGAGTAACCGCCCAGATCCTTCTGGTAACGCCAGTACATCGCGGTGGTACCGACATCCAGGCGCATGTCGGTGCGCTGGATCAGCTTGTGGTACCAGCCAACCATCGCACGGGCGCGCGTGTTGTCCACCACGTTCTCGCCGGTCAGGCGATGCCAGCTCCAGTTCGACCAGACGCCATTGCGGCCGCCCTGGTCGTAGCCCAGGCTGAAGGTCAGGCCATTGGCGGTGACACCGCCCCAGCGGATGCCGCTGCGCGGGTCGTATGCACCGGCCTGCGACAGCAGCGAATTGGTCATCGGCCGCCGCGATACGGTGGCTCCCCAGCCGAAACGGCCCAGGTCTCCATTGACGGTAAGGCCGCCGAGCCAGTTGCCGACCGCATAGTTGGACGGGGTATGGCCGATATCGAAATTCCAGCGATCGTCGAGCGTGCGCCAGCCGACGGCGAAGCCGGCACCGGACGTGCGTTGCTGATGCACGAACCGGGTGCAGCCCGGTGCACGCAGGCGCGTGCCGTCGGCCTGGATCAGGTCCAGATCGCAGCTGCCGAAGTCTTCGTCGTAGGCGCCGTTGGCATCGGTCTGGAAGCGCCCGGCATCGAACTGCACCTGCTCGATGCGCGCCCAGCCCAGTCCACCGGCGAACGGCGCGTCGAGGTGCGCGATGCGGGTATCACGCGACAGCCGCGAGATGCCCGGCGTGCCATCGCTGCGGCGACCCGTATCCTGCATCACGGTCAGGGTGGGATTTTCCTGCTGGTACAGGGTTTCGACATCACTGCGCAGGCTGCGACGCAGCCAGTCGTCGCCTGCGGTCTCGCGGCTGGCCAGGGTCAGCGCGCGGTTGTCGCGCGGTGCTGCCTGTGCCGGTGCCAGCAGCCCGTTGTCGGCCATGGCCTGCGCGTACATGTCCAACGCCTGCTGCGGATCGTCACGGCGAACCAGCCGGGCGGCGTCGCGCCAGGACTGTGCATCGGGCGCAGTCCGGCGTGCCAACAGCGCACGCAGGATCGCAAGCGCCTTCGCGTCCTCGCGCAGGTCGGTCCAGATGGTGGCGAGCTGGCGCTGCTGCCCCGTGGCTTCATCGGCAACCTGGGGCGGTGCATCCTGCATCTGGCGGCGTGCGCTGGCCAGGTCGCCGCTGCCGATCCAGGCCTGGATCCGGCCCAGCTGCGCATCGACGTTGTCCGGCTGTGCGGCCAGCACGCGCTGGTAGTAGTGCAGTGCCTGCGCGTGGTCACCGCGCAGGCGGGCCCACTCGGCCAGCAGCATGTCGTTGTCGGTGCTGGGCGGTTGCTGCAGCAACAGGGCGATGGCCTCGGCCTCCCTGCCCTGCGCGCGCAGCTCCCACAGATGGTCGGTCAGCTGCTGCCGGTGCAAGCGCGCAGACAGCGCGCGGATGTCATCGTCCCACTGCGCCTGGGGCAGTGCATCGAGCACGGCCAGTGCCTGCGGCAGGCGATCGGACCCGGACAGGTACAGCGCCTGCGCATAACGCGCCTCTGCACTGCCGTTGCGCCGGGCCATGTCGGCCACCACAGCATCGGCGTCCTGCTCCCGGCCTGCCGCACGCAGCTCGTTGCCGAGGGCATAGGCCAGCCAGGCATCATCGGGCAGTTCCACACGCAGCTGCGTTCCCAGTTCGATGGCCGTGGCGGCGTCACCGGCGGCCAGCGCCTGCTCACGGCGTTCGCGCAGCCGCGTGATCTGCAGCTGGCGCAGGTCTTCGGCATACAGCTTGCGCTGTGCGGCGGGCAGCGCGTTGATGAAGGCCTCCAGCCGCTGCGGATCGGTGCGGCCATACAGCTGCACCAGCTTGCGCACCACGTTGGCATCGTTGGGCGCGATCCGCCGCGCACTCTGCAGCTGGCGTTCGGCAGCCGCATCGTCACCGCGCGCGACGGCGACGTCGACCAGCCCCAGCGCGGCATTGACGTCGCGCGGCTGCTGCCGCCGTGCCTGGGCGTACAGGCGCTCGGCCTCGTCCAGGCGGCCCGCCTTCAGCGCGGCATCGGCCTGGTCCAGCTGCAGCCAGTAGCGGGTGCTGGCGATCAGGTCACGCCACTTGTCATTGCTGTCGCCGGCCGGTGTCGCCTGCACCGCGCGCTGGAAGTAGGTGATGGCCTGCTCGCGGCGGCCCTGGCGCATCAACGCCATGCCCAGCCCGCCAAGCAGGCCTGGCTCGCGTGGATAGCCTCGCAGCGCCTGCAGGAAGGCACGCTCGGCGTCTTCATTGCGGCCCGCGTCCAGCAGCTGCTGGCCGCGCAGCCCGGCACGCCAGGCCGGGTCACTGACCCGCTTGTGCTGGTCCGCGTAGCGCTCGCGCACCAGTGCGATGTCGGCAAACGTGGGATTGCGGGTGATGAAGTCCTGCAGGCGGCGCACGCTGCGTTCGTCGGCCGGCTGGTCCTTCAGATAGGCCCATTCGGCGTCGGCGGCCATGCCGCGTGCTTCCGGATTGCGCCCCATGCGCTGCAGCGCCGCCAGTGCCTCGCTGTCGCGGCCAGCGGCGAACAGCAGCTGCGACAGTGCCTGCAGCAGGGTGACATTGCCCGGGTAGCTGCGATCCAGCTCGGTGAGCGCACGGATCGCCGGTGCACGGCCTTCGGCCTGGGTACCGCGAAGCCGCCAGTATTCCAGGCCCAGCTGCAGGCCCGGCGGATCGTCGTTGAACAGGCGCCGGTAGATCGCCAGTGCTTCCTCGCTGCGACCACCGGCGGCGAACAGGCGGGCCTGCTGCAGTTCCTGCTGCAGGTCGCCGCGATAGGCCTGCCACAGGCGTTCGCCGGCCGCCAGCTCGCGGCTGCCTGCGCCGATCTGGCGCAGCCGTGCCAGCGTGGCTTCGGCATCGTCCAGCTTCTGCTGCGACAACTGCACTTCCAGGATCGCCACCAGCGTGCCGCGATCATCCGGTGCCAGCATCCGCAGCCGCGCCAGCGCGTCTTCGATCAGGCTCTGGCGGCCGGTGGCCTCGCCGATGCGCACCTGCTGCAGCAGCCACTGGCGTTGCTCGGCCACCGTGCCTCCCGGTGTGGCCGGCAATGCCTGCGCCGCGCACGGGCCGGCGCCGGCCAGTCCCAGCAGGACCAGCCCCGACGCCGTCACCAGCGGGTGCCGCACGCGCGCCATCAGTGCCCCGGATCCAGGCGCTTGGCGGCCACCCAGCGCAGCGTGCGCCACAGCAGGAAGGCGAACATCAGCACCACCAGCGTGGCCAGCACCGCCAGCAATGCGGGATGGTCGGCCAGGTGGTACCACAGCAGCAGCCACCACGGCAGCGCGCCAACGTAGTAGTGCTCACCCACGAACTGGCTGTGGATGCCAGACGTGCGCAGGATCGCCACCGAGCCGGCAATCGCCTCGCGCTTGCCGGTATCGCTGAGCGCGTCGTCGAGCAGGCCATAGTCCGCGGCATTGCTGGCGGCCAGCGAAACGATGCTGCGCTGGGCATGATGCGGCGACTGCATGCCGATGATCGCGGCAAACGGTGCCTGCGCGGTCACCGCAACCTCGGTCACCGCCGGGTCGCCATCACGGCTGCCACGCCGTGCCTGCTCCATCGCCTGCTGCGGCGAAGGCGACTGGCCGTTCAGCAGCCGCGTGCGCTGGTCATCGATCAGCAGCGAAAGCTGTTGGCTGCCGCGCAACTCGGCCGGCAAGGCGCCCAGCATCAGCAGGTCCGCATCCAATGCGCTGGCCTGCTTCCAGTCATCGGACAGGCGCAGGCCGTAGGCGGGGTAGCCGGTCTGCACGCCCAGGCCACCCACCAGGTTCAGCAGCAGGCTGACCTGCGCCTCGCTGGCAGCGGGCGGCACCAGCACGACGGTCTCGGACAGGTCGGCCATGCGGGTGAAGGGGAAACCGCTCAGGGCGAATGCAGACAGGTCCGGCAGGCCCATGTAGTGATGGAAGCCGGAGAAGTCGATGGTTGAATCTTCCTCGATCGCCGCCTGCAGGTTCGGTGGCAGCACGGTCTGGCAATGATCGCGCTGCGCGCTGCCCATCACGCTGGCGAAGTTGAAGTCGAAGCGCAGCTGGTTGCGGTCACCCAGCTTGAGTGCAGGAATCAGCAGGCGGCCATCGTCGGCCCCGGCATCACCGGCCAGCACCGGCAGACGGATCTCTTCCAGGCCCTGCTTGCCGGTGCGCCGCACCAGCGGGAAGCTGGAAATGAACTGATCGTTGATCGCAACGCCCAGCCGCGACTCGTCGCTGCCGAAGGGCGGCGTGTAGCGGTAGCGCAGGTTCAGCGGAATGCCCTGGTTGCGCCAGATGAACAGATCCGGCGGCAGGTTGAGGTTGACCGTGATCGGCTGCGGCGACACGCCGTTGGCATGCAGCTGCTGCGGATAGTCCAGCAGTTCGGCCAGGCGCACGGCGCGGTCGGTGCGCACCCAGTTCGGGGCGTCGTACGGCTTGCGCGGGGCCAGCGGCTTGATCTCATCAATGCTGACCTGGCGCCCACGGAACAGCACGTTGCCGGCCGCCATCGCGGCCACCGCCTTCTGCAGGTCGTCATCGTTGCGGCCCAGCACCAGCAGCAGCTTGCGCTGCGGGTCGTCCGGCAGTGCCATCAACTCGATCACCGGGCCCTTCACCGGCGCGTGGTTGCCGATCACCGCGGGGAACTTCCCGTTCACGGCGAGCACCACTGCGTGGCCCTTCTCGGGCAGCGCGCCGAAGCTCACCGGGAACCGCGCCTGCCGCCACCAGCCGGCGAGGCTGCCGAAGTACGACGACATCACCGCCGCCGCGCGCTGCTGTGCCAGGCTCGGGGTACCGGCGAACACCACCGGCAGTTCGAGCCGCGCGGTGTCGCGCGGATCGAAGAACGGCAGCGGAAAGTTCGCCAGGTCGTCCTGCATCGCCAGCGGCTGCCCGCCCAGGCGCAGGGTGCTGTTGCTGGACAGGTTGACCCACAGCGAACTGTGCGTGGGTTCTTCGCAGATGTCGGTGTAGTGGCCGACGAACTCCAGCCGCACCTGGTTGAAGTCGGCGATCAGCCGCGCATCCAGCGGCAGCTTGGCCTGCACCGGGCGGCCCAGCTGATCGTTGCTGATCGGCACCACGCCCATCATCGCGTCGTTGAGGTAGACCCGCAGATGCGACAGGGTCGGCAGCAACGACGGCGAAGGCGTGAAGCTCAGGTCCAGCTCCGCATCGCGCACCAGGCGGTCGCGGCGAACCTGGAACTCGAACGTGGTGGCGTTGCGCACGCCGGACAGCAGGGTGTCCTGGCGACGCCCCAGCTGGGCGAACGTGCTCTGCCGCTGCCAGGGCCAGGCGCTGCCGGTCCAGGTCTGTGTCAGCGCCGCTGCCTCGGCCGGAACCGCGGGGGTGGCCGAGGTTGTGGTCGCCGCAGGCGGCGCTGCCACCGGTGCGGCATTCGCCGGTGCGGGCGGCGGCACCGGAACCGGGGCAGGTGCGCTGTTGCCGGATGCCACCGGCAGGGCCAGCAGGGGCAACAGCAGCCAGCGCAGAGAAGACGGAATGCTCATGGACGAAGCCCTGGATCAGCGGCTGGGTCAGCCGGGTGGGAAGGAAGCGGACGTTGCGGGGCAAAGCTGGCGAGCCATCGCAGCAGGCGACGATTCCAGTGTGCCGGGCGGTCGAGGTCGAACGGAGTGAAATCGCCCATCCGGCGGTAACCGCGCCAGCCCAGGACCAGCACGCTCCACAGGCTGCGCGGCAGGCTCTTGGGTTGATAGCCGGCATGCCAGTCGAGCCACGCGTCCGCGCGCGCGAACGTGCACTGGGCGAACTCCACGCGCTGGCGCTCGTCCTCGAACAGCAGCAGCAGGCCCAAGCGGTGGCCGACGGTGCGCTGCACGCGCGCCGGGAAAGCGAATTCACGCCGGCCACGCCCCAGCAGCACCTGTACCTGCTGGCCTTCGGCGAGCTGGGCATCTTCGCCCAGCTCGACGCCAACGCCATCGTTGGAGTAGTCCTGCAGCACGCCACGCAGGCGCCGGCCATCGGGAATCTCCAGCGCCATCGGCAGGCGGGTGGTGACGCGATGGGTGCGCCGCACCTGCTGCACCTCGGCGGCCACGGCCAGCGCTCCGCCGATGATCAGCAGGTTGTACAGCACCCACAGCGAGCTGACGACCACTGTGCCGCGTTCATCGGCCGGCCCGTGCATGAACCGCCACACCGCAAAGCACAGGCCCAGCACGTTCAGCAGTGCCAGCACCAGATAGGGCCGCGCCACCCGCCAGTCGAAGCGGTCACCGGCCTGGGTGCCGCCCTTGTCGGTGACGTTGAACTTGCCGCGCCCCGGGCTGAACAGTGCCACCGTGGTGGGACGTGCGATGTACCAGGCCAGCACGGTCTCATACACCTCGCCCCAGAACGGGCGGCGGTACTTGCCCTGGATGCGGGCATTGGTGAGGCTGGCATGGGCCATGTGCGGCACCACGAACAGCAGGATGGCCAGCGCCGGGGCGTAGATGATGTAGACGTGCAGCAGCAGGAACGCCAGCGGCGCGGTCAGGAATACCAGCCGCGGGATGCCGGCAAGAAAATGCAGCATGGCATTGGCATAGCAGAAGCGCTGGAACAGGCTCAGGCCCTTGCCCAGCAATGGGTTGTCGATGCGGAAGATCTGCACCATGCCGCGCGCCCAGCGGATGCGCTGGTTGACGTGCGCGCCGAGGCTGTCGGTGGCCAGCCCGGCCGCCTGCGGGATGCGCAGGTAAGCCGAATTCCAGCCCTTGCGGTGCAGGCGCAGTGCGGTATGCGCATCTTCGGTGACGGTCTCGGTGGCGAAGCCGCCGATCGCATCGATGGCCTCGCGCCGCAGCACCGCGCAGGAGCCACAGAAGAAAGCCGCGTTCCACAGATCGTTGCCGTCCTGCACCAGCCCGTAGAACAGCTCGCCCTCGTTGGGATCGCTGCGGAACACCTGCAGGTTGCGCTCGAACGGGTCGGCGGAGAAGAAGTGATGCGGGGTCTGCACCAGCGCCAGCTTCGGGTCACGCAGGAACCAGCCACAGGTGATCTGCAGGAACGAGCGCACCGGCAGATGGTCACTGTCGAAGATCGCCACCAGCTCGCCATCGATCAAGGTGAGCGCATGGTTGAGATTGCCGGCCTTGGCGTGGCGGTTGTCGGTACGGGTGATGTAGTTCACCCCGGCGCGCTCGGCGAAGGCACGGAACTCCTCGCGCTTGCCGTCATCCAGGATGTGGATGCGCAGTTTGTCCGCAGGCCAGTCCAGGCCCATCGCGGCGTATACGGTATGCCGTACCAGCGCCAGGTCTTCGTTGTAGGTGGGAATCAGCACGTCCACCGTCGGCCATTGCCGTACGTCGGCCGGCAGCGGCGCAGGTCGCCGGCGCAACGGCCAGGCCACCTGCACGTAGCCCAGCATCAGCACCAGCCAGGAGTAGGTTTCCGCAGCCAGCAGGATCACGCCGCAGACCAGGTCGAAGGTGCTGTTCCAGTTCAGGGTGGCGGTGTAGCGCCACCACAGGTAGCGGCAGGAGACGGTGATCGACAGCACCACCAGCACCAGCGTGGCGTAGCGGCCCTGCATGCGCCGCACCAGCAGGGCGATGACCCACAGCAGCAGCACGAACACGAACTGCGCGACGTAGGTGAACGGCTGGGTGATGCACAGCGCCGCCAGCCCGAGCGTGATCAAGCCGATCAGCAGCGTCAGCAGATGGCGCGAGCGCGGCGACAGGGCGCGGACACGCTGCCCGAACCAGCCTGCGAAACGGCTGTTCCAGAATTCGCTGGGCGCATCGCTCATCGCCCGCAGATAGCGCAGGCGGCCTCGGCCTGCGGCGCCGCGAAGCTCGGCAATCCGCTGGCGGTTGGCTTCGGCCAGGCGCTACCGCCGCTTCGACGCCTTCGGCACCAGCCGCACCAGTGACAGCCAGGCGGCCTGGATCAGCAGGCGCAGCGGATCACCCGGACGCCAGCGACGGTCACCCTGGATCTGCGGGAAGGCGTTGCGCAGGCGCGGCGCGATCGACTGCCAGGCCGGTCCCTCCAGGCGCAGGAAGGCCCACCCGGTGCATTGCAGCAACCACAACAGGGCCCGCGTCGGCCAGGAGGCATGCACCCGCTCGCGCAGGCGCCCCCAGCCCAGGTAGTAGACCCGGGCGCCCATCAGGGGCCGCCTTCGCGGTGCTGCCGCCGCGCCGCTTCAGCCAGGCACCACAGCACCAGGCCGTCGACGTCGGCCGCGGCCAGCGAGTTCGCTGCATGACGCCCCAGCGGTTGCTTGCTGGCGAGTGCGGCCGGCACCCGCGCATCCTCATGCAACGGCTGCGGCACCAGCCGCCTGGCATGGGTGTGCAGCCACAGCTGCATGAGATCGCGCTGCACCGGAACGGCCGGGTCATAGCGGTTGGCCAGCACCCGGCGCTCGTCGTCCGGCTGCCGTTGCAGGACCACATGACTGACCGGATCGACGCAGGCCAGGCGCAACGGCAGGGTGCAGCGCGCGTGCTGGTTGATGGCTGCCGCATGTGCCGGCAGGCGCTGTGGCAGATCGAACAGCATCCAGTCGAACTGGGCCTGCAGCAGCGGCAGGCGATCAGCCCAGGTGGCGGGCGCCTGGCGCAGCTGCTGCTCGATCTGCATCGCGCCCTCGGCATCCACCCGGCCATAGGGCAGCACGGCCAAGCCGGGCACGATGGTATAGCCCGCATCGCGCCAGTCGCTGCCGTCCAGCTGTGCACGCGCCCAGCCACCCTCGACATCGGCGGGCAGGCCCAGATGCAGGCCGAGCATCTGGTCGGGACTGCATTCCACCAGCAGCACGCGGTGGCCCTGGGCATGCAGCCCCTGCCCCAGCGCGGCCAGCACCGTGGTCACGCCGGTGCCGCCATGGACGCCCTGCAGGGACAACACGTTGCTCATCCGCGCCGCTCCAGTTCCGCCAGCAGCGGCCAGCGCGCCAGCGCCTGGGCACGTTCATGCTGGGCCGAGAAATCCACGTAGGGCAGCTCCGGCATGTCCAGGCTGCGGCGCAGCAGATCGATGTCGTCCTCTTCCACGGACAGGGTGGCGGGCACGGCAAGAATGTCGGCAGGCATCAGCGCGCATCCTCCGGGTAGGGGCTCCAGGTCTGGCTGCCCTGCAACTGCAGCCAGGGTTTGCCGCCGTAGTCGATGACCTTGGCGCCTTCGTTCTCCGACACCGAGGGCGTCTGCGGCAGGCCCTTGAGCAGGCTGTCCCAGTTGCGCTCGCTCGGCGGCGACTGCGCGTTGAGTGCGTAGACGCGCGAGACCAGCTCGGACACGGCCAGGTAGCTGCTCGGCTCGGGGATGTGGCGCGGGCCACCGGCCGCCGGTGCGCCCATCCCGACCAGCTTGACGCCCACCGGCACGTGGGTGATCGACGGGCTGGGAATCTCGCGCATGCCCGGAATCTGCATGCGGTCACCGTGCAGCGCGGCGCCATGTTCGGGGACCACCACGATCATCGCGCGCCGGCCGCTCTTTTCCACCGCATCGACAAAACCGGCCATGTCACCCAGCACCATTTCCGCGCGCGCCTTGTAGTCGGCGGCGTTGGAACGGCCATCGGCACCGACGATGCGATTGCCGTCATGCAGCGAGATCGTGTTGTAGAACAGCGCCACCTGCTGCGGGGCTTCGGCCAGCCGTTGTTTCCACCAGGCCATCAGCACGTCGCCATCGCGGCGCAGTGGCGACTTGTCGAACGCCACCAGCGCCTTCGGGAAGGCGCTGATATCCATCGGCTGTGCCTGCAGCCCACCGTACTGGTGCAGCTCGCCGATGAAGTCGTCGAAGTGGCCATCGTGGTTCATCGCCAGCTCGCTCTGGAAGCCCAGCCGCTGCAGGTTCGAGAACAGCTGGCACTCGGCAGGCACCGGGTCGAACAGCTTGGTATGCGAGGTCTGGCCACAGCTGGCGCGCAGCAGCCGGATCGCCGCCGGGCCGCTGTAGGCGGTGGCCGAATTGAAATCGTCGAACACCACGTCCATGTGGTCGAGCAGGTTGTTCTGGCGCAGCCCGACTTCATCCAGGTCGCTCCACGCCAGCGAGCAGATGTTGAGGATGATGACGTCGAACGGAGCACCGCTGGCCGGTGCCGGGAAGCTGGTTTTCAGGCTGGCCTGCTGCTGGTAGAAACTGCTCAGCCACGCATTGAGCGTGTCGTTGTTGGCGGGCGGCAGTCCCCCTGTCGTCGCCCCAGCCGTTCCTGTGCTGGCGGCCGTGGCGGTGCCCTGCCCCCAGTTCCAGCCCGCCGGCATCGGTATCGCCATGACGGCCAGGCCAAGCATGCCCAGCACGCTCAGGGTGGTGATGCGCAGCCACGGCTTGAGCAGGAAGTAGGCCACCAGCAGCAGCGCGAGCACCGCCACCATCTGCCAGTTGATGAAGCGCTGGGCCAGTTCGAGCCAGTAGTCGGCCGAGAAATCCAGCACGCCCGGTTGCACCAGCAGGCGCTGGAACGGTGGCCACCAGGTGTCCTGGTAATAGAGCGCCACGCCCACCGGCACGGCCACGACGGTGCGTGCGATGCGTGCCCAGCGCCAACGCAGCGGCACCAGCAGCGCGCCCAGGAACAACAGGTTGGGCAGGATCTTCAGGTCCAGCGCGCCCATCCAGGCCAGCACCACCTTGGACAGGAAATACAGGTTCCAGCCACGCAGGTCGGCCCATGCGAACGGAGATGCGGGAACGTTCTGCGGACTCATGCAGCGCTCCGCGGCGCACGTTGGCGTACGCCGGCGCGGCGCAGATGGCGGGGCGGCAACCAGCGCGTGGCACGGCGGCGCAGCCCGCGCCACAGGGTGCCCAGCATGGCCCCGAAGGGAATCATCACGACCGCGCAGGCGACGATCAGGGTCCAGAGTTGCTGGTCGGTGGTCATGCGGTATCTCCCAGCCGCAGCGGCTTCGGGGCAACGACGGCAGGCGCTTCCCGCACCGGAGCCACTGCGGGCAAGGCAACCGGCGCCTCGGGCAGCAGCTCGGCGTCCGGATCACTGCCGCTCGGGTTCATGGCGGCGATGTCGTACTCGGCAAGGCGCTGATAGCCGTCAAACAGTTCGCGCCAAGGCAGGCGGAACAGGTTGCGCAGCGCCTGCTCGACCGCATCGCGGCGACAGCCGAACAGGAACAGGCGGACCTGCCCGCGATAGACACAGGCAAGATCACCCTGGCGGCGGATGCGCAGCTGTTGCAGGGTCTGTTCGGCGCGCAGGCCGGCCACCGGCTGCAGGGCCAGCACCGCACTTTCCACCGCGCTGCCGTCCTGGTCGATGCGTTCTGCGGCAATCTGGCGGAAACGTGCGGCATTGACCAGGCCGCTCAACGACGGCGGCCGATGGGCGCGGATCAGCGGCTCCGGGTCATCGGCCAGCTGGCCCTGCCAGCGCTGCCGCTGCACGGTTTCCAGCAGCGTCAGCAGGCGGGGCAGCGGCGTGTCGGCCGGCACCACCAGGCTGCACCCGCACTGCATCAGCAGGCGTTCGTCGGCGTAACGCAGGCAGGGCTGAAGCTCGCGCACGACCAGCTTCAGGGCGGTGCCGCGCTCGCGGCGCAGGCGGTGCAGCAGCCGGGCCAACGCGTCCACCTGGGCGTTCTCGTTGATGGCCAGCACCACCGTGGCCTCGCGCGCCTGCAACGCGGCCGGCAGCAGGCCGGCCCAGCCCTCGTAGAGGCGCCATGCGGCGGACAGCGGCGGCGCGCCCTCCAGCACGTCGGCCTGGGCGAGGAAGACGTCGCGATCACTTCCGCTGGCAAGGCTGGCAGCCTCGTCACCGCTATCGGCCTCGGCCACGTGGCGCAGGCCGGTGCCCTCCTGCAGCACGCCAAAGGAACGTTGCGCCACCACGCCATGGCTGTTCGACCAGTAGTGCAGCAGCAGCTGCAGGGCGCCGCGATGCGGGTGCAGCTGGGCCACGCCGGCGCAGGCCCGGTTCAAGGGCAGCAGGCGCGGTGCCAGGGTGGCGACTTCGCCATGGCAGAGCAGCAGCACGATCTGGCCGGCCTGCCCCGCCCAGCGCTGCAGCCGTTCGCACCAGCGCGCCAGGCGCGTGTCATCCCAGCCATCCAGCGCGGCAACCGGAAACTGCACCAGGCTGAGCCCGGTGGCGGCGGACGCCACCCGCGGCAGGTCCTGCGGCAAGCCGCGCAACGCCTGCTGCATGCCGTGGTGGGAACGCTGGAACAGGCGCAGGCGCAGCGGCCCCTGCTCGTCCGCCAGCAGCGACAGCATCGGCTCGGCGCCACGGCCCAGCGTCACCAGAACGGCGTCCTGCAGTGCGGCGGCGGTGGACAGCACGCCGGCGCCGAGCAGGTCGGTCGGCGCACTGCCGGCCGCGACGACCCAGTACAGGCCGCCCCCGCGCATCTCAACGAACTCCGAAGGCAATCCGGCAATGGCAAGGTGGGCTGCTGTCACGCCGGGTCCTTTCAACGCCCCTCAACCGGGTGGAAGGCCCGATGGCGGAGACGCTGCGGTGAAGGGAAGGTCATTTCCATGACGCACATCACATTCATGTTTCTGTACGGTCATGATAGCTCCGATCTTCACGTTTGCGGCATCAAGACGCAGTCAACGCCGCCTGCGGAACAGGCGACGTGCAGGGCAGTACTCAGCGATGGGAAAAGCGGTGTTACTCGTACTGGATCGTGAACGTTGCCTGCCCGTTGGCGACACCGGCACCGACGGTCCCGGCCTGGGTCTGCACATAGCGGGCCCGCAGCGGCAGGCTCATGACACTGGTACCCGGCGCGGTGGTGCCGACATTGATGGCCTGGCCGAAGCGGACTTCGCGTTCGGTGCTGCCATCGCGCTGCACCATCTGGATGCCGATGCGGGTCGCGCTGTTGGTGGCCGCGCTCAGCTTCAGCACGCCGGGCATGTTCGAACTGTCCTGGTCGGCGTCGAGGCGGATGCCGATCTTGCTCTGGTAAGACGCAACGTTGCTGCCCTGGCAGTTCAGGCGGATCTCGAAGTCACGATCGACCGCGCGCGAGCCGACGCCGGTGAAGCTGGTGTTGGGCACGCTGCCGAAATCAACGGCGATGTTGCGGCTGCCGGCCTGCGCTTCGCAGGTCGGGCTGACCACGGTGGTGCCCGAACCGCGGAAGGTCGAAGTCAGCACCGGGCGGCTGGGGCCGTCGCCATCGAAGTAGTAGGTGGTGAAGCGGCCATTCGGCGCGATCACGCCCGAACCGGTCTGCGCGGCGGTCTTGATCAGCTGGATGCGGAACTGGCCGCCGATCAGCGAGATGGTGGAATTGGCGCCGAAGTTGATGGAATGCGGGTAGTAGGTCTGGATCGCGCCGGAGTCGCGGAACAGGCGGATGCCCACACCGGCAACGCCGGTCTCGTAGACGTTGGCGAAGCCGGCCACCGGCCGCTTCTGCGGCGCATTGACGTACTCACCGGTCGAGCTGCCGCCATACCAGTAGTCACAACGGGCGACGTTGTTCTGCTGGTTGATCGGCACGCTGAGTTCCTTGATCACACCACCGACCGGCGTGCTGGGCAGGATCACGATCTGGCCCATGTCCATCTGCACATCCTGGGCGACGAAACCGTTGATCTGGATGCGGCAGGCGGCGCTGGCCTGCTGCGCCAGCAGCGCGCCACCGAGCACGGCCAGCGTGGCCAGCAGCCTGCGGCCACGGAAAGGAATCATCGGCATGCTGCCTCCAGCGGAATGAAGCCGGTCTTGGACGCGTCGGCGCCCGCCGGAACCTGGTAATCAATGGTGCAGCGCTGATCGGCACCGGCGCCCCACTCCACCAGCAGGCGGCCCTGGTTCTGTTCGCTGCGCACGTACAGGCGGCCACCCTGGCTGACCATGCCCACCGGCTGGCCCTGCTCATCCTTGACCTGCGCGCCGAACGGCATGCTGCGGCCATCGGGGTTGCGGACCTGGATCAGCAGCGCGTTGCCCTTGCGGGTGTCGAAACGCAGGTAGCTGATGGCACCGGCGAACGGCGCGACCGACTGGCTGGTGCTTTCCAGCTCGACGTCGTGGGCCATGCCCTGCGGGTCGAGGGTGACGGTGTTGAGGCGGTACGGCGACACGTACGGCACCACCGCGTAACCGCGGCCGTCCACGCGCAGGCCCGGGGCGTTGCTGACGATGGCATCGCGCGCGCCCGGTGCTTCGACCAGCACCATGGTGTCGCCGCGCTGCGGGGTGAAGGTGAAGCCGCCCGGATGCACGACCACGCTGCCGTTGGCACCGACCGAGGCCTGGCGGAAGTCACGCGAATGGCTGTAGGTCGCGTTCAGTGCCGAGTAGCGGCTGCGGTACTCGACATTGCCGACGGCGGTGGTGCCACCCTCGCGCGAATCGGACAGGGCCGCGCCGTAGCTGAAGTTGTTGTCGACACCGGCAGAACCGGTGATGCCGACGCGGCTGTTGTCGTAGCCGCCGCGGTCGCGCATGCCGAGGTCGGCACTGAACGACACCGGGTGGGTGCCACGGCCCAGCGGCACGCTCATCGACAGCAGGTACTGGGTGTCGGAACGACCGAGCACGCCTTCTTCGGTGCGCAGTGCGGAGAAACCGAAGTTCACCGAACGCCAGGCGTTGTTGTAGCCCACCTGGTACTGCTTGGAGGTGCCGGCGCGGTCGTAGAAGTCACGCACCGAGCCGGTCACGTACAGCGCGCCGCCGCGACGGCCCAGCGGCTGGTTCAGGGTCAGCTGGAACTGGCTGCGCTGGCGGCCACGGGTGGTCGGATCGATGCCGCGCTTGTCCGAGTCCCGGCCATACAGCGCGTCCTGCAGGCTGTAGAAGCCTTCGGTCGAATAGCGGTACGCGGCCAGGGTCAGGTTGGTCCCGGTCTCGCCGATCATGTTGCTGTAGCTCAAGCGCACGCTGGCGCCAGTGTGGTTGCCGTAGTGATCGAACGAGGTGCGCGCATGGGTGACGTCGGCGGCGAACGCACCGACCGGCGTGGACAGGCCGACGCCGTACAGCAGCGACAGGTAGCCATCGCTCAGCGCACTGCCGCCGTAGAGGGTCAGCTGGTTGCCGATGCCGCGCTGGTAGGTACCCTGCACCAGCCACGGCTCATCGGCCAGCAGCTTGTTGCGGACCTGGCCGGCGGTCAGCGCGTAGCGCGACACGCCTTCGCGCAGCATCTGCGGCACCGAGCCGAATGGCACCTTGAATTCGCGGCGGCGGCCATCGGCCTCGATCACGCTCACTTCCAGGTCGCCGCCGTAGCCGGTCGGGTACAGGTCGTCGATGACGAAGCTGCCCGGCGACACGGTGGAGGAATAGATCAGCTGCTGGTTCTGGCGCACTTCAACGCGCGCGTTGGTTTCGGCGATGCCGCGCACGACCGGCGCGTAGCCGCGCAGCGAGTCGGGCAGCATGCGGTCGTCGCTGGCCAGGCTGGCGCCGCGGTAGCCGATCGAATCGAACAGTTCGCCGGTGGTGTAGGCCTCACCGATGGTGAGCATGCCGCGCACCTGCGGGATGCCGCGCTGTGCGTAGGTGGCAATGCTCTGCCAGTGGCGGCCATCGCCCTCGGACCAGGTCAGGTTCGAGTCGTGGCGGAACTGCCAGCCGCCCAGGTTCAGGCCGGCATTGAGGCCGAGGTAGGCGCTGCGGTTGCGCTGGCCACCTTCGACGCGGCTGTCGCTGTCGATGGCATTGAAGCTGTAGCCGACGAAGCCGGCGTTGATGCCACGGTCCCACAACGCCGGGTTGACGTAGCCGCGCGCTTCGCGGCGCAGGAACACCTGCGGAATGCTGAGGTCGTAGCGCAGGTTGCCACTGTCATAGATGCCGTAGGCATTGGCCATGCGCTTCTGCACCGGCACGCAGCTGGTCTTGTCGGTCGGCAGCGTCGGGTCCTGCTGCAGCAGCACGGCCTCGCTGTCCACGCCCATTTCTTCCAGCATCGGCAGCGGCAGGCACGCATCGACATGGCCCTGCGCATCGGCCTTGAACTGCAGGTCGCGACGGCCCTGCCAGCCGCCGTTGACGTAGACGTCGACGCGGTAGGTGCCGGCCACCATCGGGTTGCCATTGCTGAAGGCCGCCAGGTCAACCTGCTTGGCCTGGCCGGACAGGAAGCTGGAATTGAACTGGGCCGATTCCGGGGCACGCGCATTGGCTGCGCCGCTCTGCGCCATCAGCGCCTGCTCGCCCAGATTGGCCGGCGCTGCCAATGCCCATCCTGGGCAGGCCACGCCAGCAGCCAACAGGCAGATCGCCTGGTGGATCGACAATGTCAATCTGTTTCCGATCACACTGACATTCCTTCAATTCGCCGCGCGGCGGCGGTGGCGGGATGCGCTGGCCCTGGGCCGGCGCGGCGCGTTCAGCCCCCGGTGCTGCCGAGGCGGATCGTGTGTTCCACCCGACCGCCGTAATCGTTGATGGTGATGAAGCGCACCTGGTCGGTGCCCGCCGGCGCGGCGAACTCCAGGCTCTGCTTCGGCGCGACCATTGCGCCCTTGTCCTCGACGGCCTTTTCGCTGCTGCCGGTCACGGCATGCACTTCGGCCAGCGTGACGTGGAACGGACTGGGGTTTTCCACGCGCAGGCGGTCGCCCGTGCGGGTCCAGCGCAGCGCTGCCGGTGCGTCGTTGGCAACGCCCTTCAGGCCCTGCGGCCGGTAAAAGAGCTTCAGGCGCGAACGGAACGCGACCTGCAGGTAATTCTGTTCGCCCGTGTTGTCGGCGTTGTCCGGCGACGGCGGCACATCCAGCACGTTCAGCCAGAACACCGACTCACGGTCGGCCGGCAGTTGCGCACCGGAGAAGATCACGCGCAGCGCCTGGCTGCGGCCCGGCTCGACGCGCGCGATCGGCGGCGTCAGCACGAACGGGGCATCGCTGGTATCGGCGGTCTGGTTGGCATCGCCACTGTCGATCCAGGCCTGCACCAGGGCCGGCGAGTCGCCCACGTTGTCGACCTGCACGGTGACTTCGCGCGCCTGCGCCGGGTAGATCACCCGCGTGCCATTGACCACCACGCCGGCCAGTGCGTCCTGGCAGAAGGGCAGCGTGAACGCTGCCAGCAGCAGCGCCCGGGGAAAGAATGCTTTCATCGGAAGTACTACGCTCGAGAGGTGTGGCCAAAGGCCGCGGAGCACTGGCCGGCGCGTACGCCGGCCAATGCGGGTACGGCGACGATCAGTTGTAGATGATCGTGTACTTGACGCTGCTGGTGACGTCGCCCGGGGTGGCGGCGGCAGTGGCGTAGTACTCAGCGTAGTAGTTCAGGTCGGCCGAGCCGTCGGTGCCGACGGTGACCCACTGCGAGTTGGTCTGGGCCAGGCCAGCGCCGGCAGCCTTGATCGGCAGGAACTGGTTGTTGGAACCCAGCAGCTGCAGCTGCACGTTGGTGGCAGCGTTGGCCGAGGCCTGGTTGACCAGGCGGCCGCTGTTGAAGTCGACGGTCGAACCCGGCTCGAAGTAGGTGGCGACGTTGCCGGCGCTGCACTTGGTCAGGTTGATGGCGAACGGGGTACGGCCCGCAACGGCACCGGCGGTGGCCAGGGTGTTCTTGGACACGGTCGGCAGGTTGACGGCGAAGTCCTTGCCGCCCGGGGTCGAGATGGTGCAGGTCTTGTCGGTGACCTTGCCATTGAAGGTGATGGTGCCGTCGGCGGCGTTGGCGGCCAGCGGAGCGGCGGCCAGCATCAGAGCGGCGATGAGAGTGTTCTTGTGCATTCGCTTTTACCTAACCCTACTGAAGAGATGAGAAGTAGAGGAGGAAGCAAGGAGCACTGCCGGGCTAACAAGACCCATCCTTGCGTCTCACCTGTGGCCGGACTCGGACATACCTTCCCCTGAATCCGTGACGCAAGTATAGGCACAAGTGTGATGAAAGTCTCATTATTTTTATGAACGCCAATTTATTGACGGCACAAATGTGACGTGCTAAGCGAAATGGAACCCAGGGGCGCGTGGGGGATTTGACGCGGGCCCAGGCAGGCCGCAAACGACGTTCGATGACGTATCGAGTGACGCATCCGGCATGCAGGGAATCCGGCCTTTTTCAGGCGGAAATCAGCTTCTTTGATGCGCATCACTCTTTCTTGGTGATGGCCCTAGCAGATTCGAACTCGTCCTATTAAAGGCTGATCGAAGCTGTCGCTAACTAGGACACACCGAACCAGAGAACGTGTCATGAGGAACTCCATTCTGCTGTGCGTGGCCCTGATGTCCGTCAGTGCGCTGGCCCAGGCCAGCAGCGGCAGCATCCGTTTCAGCGGCCGCATCGCCGAGCCGGGCTGCACGACGAACCTGTCCCAGGGCGAACTGAGCCTGGCGGCCTGCCCGCCGTCGGCCAAGGGTTCGACGGTGGAAGTGACGGCGCTGGCCGATGGCCAGGCTGCGACGCTGCGCGACGGCAAGCGCCAGGGCAAGAAGCTGTCGGTGTCGGCCAGCGCGATGCGCGCCGGCGATATCGCCTTCTCCGAACGCTACCGCGTCCAGGCTTCGCAGCAGCAGCCGCTGCAGGGCGCCTATCTGGTGGTCGTCGACTACCTGTAAGCACCCGCCCCCACCGGGCCGGTCATTCCGGCTGCGGCAACTCGAAGACCTGGCGCAGGTAAGCCAGGTAACCCGGGTCGTCGCACATGCTCTTGCCCGGCGAATCGCTGAGCTTGGCCACCGGCTGGCCATTGCAGCGGACCATCTTGATGACGATGTTGAGCGGCGTCGGGCCCAGATCATTGGTCAGGTGGGTGCCGACGCCGAATGCGACCTGGCAGCGACCGCGGAAGTAGTCGTATAGGCGCATCACCTTGGGAATGTCGAGCCCATCGCTGAACACCAGCACCTTGCTGCGCGGATCGACGCGGCGCTGCTGGAAATGCGCCAGCATGCGGTCGCCCCAGTCGAACGGATCGCCCGAATCATGGCGGACGCCGTCGAACAGCTTGCAGAAGTACATGTCGAAGTCGCGCAGGAACGCGTCCAGGCCGACCACGTCGGACAGCGCGATGCCGAGGTCGCCGCGGTACTCGCGCGCCCACGATTCCAGCGCCGCCACCTGTGAGTCGCGCAGGCGCGGGCCCAGCGCCTGGAACGCCTGCAGGTACTCATGGGCCATGGTGCCGTGCGGGGTCATGCCATACAGCCGCGCGAAGTGCACGTTGCTGGTGCCGACCAGCTGCGGGCCAAGGGCATCGCGCAGCAACGGCAGCAGGCGCGCGTGCCAGTCACGCGAGTAACGGCGGCGGCTGCCGTAGTCGGCAATGCGGCATTGTTCGAAGCCGGGGGTATCGCGCAGCAGCGCGGCCTTGGCCTGCAGCCGGCGCTCGCCCTCGGCGAAGTCGGCCGTGGTGGTGTTGCGGAACCAGACTTCGTTGATGATCGCCAGCAGCGGCACTTCGAACAGGATGGTGTGCAGCCACGGCCCGGTGATGTCCAGCTCGATCTCGCCAGGCACCGCCTTCGACGCGCGCAGCTGGATGTACTTGCGGTCGAGATGGAACAGGCCGAGGAAATCGGCGAAGTCCGGCTTTACGAAACGCAGGCCCCGCATGTAGTCCAGCTCTGCGTCACTGAAGCGCAGGGTGCACAGGTGGTCGATTTCTTCGTCGATCTGGTCGATGTAACGGGCCAGGTCGATGCCGGGGGTGCGGCACTTGAACCGGTACTGCACCTGGGCGCCGGGATGCTGATGGAGCACCGCCTGCATCATGGTGAACTTGTACAGGTCGGTGTCGAGCAGGGACTGGATGATAGGCATGGGGCGGATT
Source organism: Stenotrophomonas maltophilia (assembly GCF_001274595.1). GTDB lineage: Bacteria > Pseudomonadota > Gammaproteobacteria > Xanthomonadales > Xanthomonadaceae > Stenotrophomonas > Stenotrophomonas forensis. The sequence goes on along the minus strand of NZ_CP011010.1, from coordinate 668,407 downwards.
ATGCGCCCGCCGGGGTGAACCGGGGGGCCGCCGCCGCCCTCCGCTACAGCGACCTGCGCAGCAGGCGTGGTACCAGCATCAGCGCATGCGCCCAGATCGCCGCCCATACCGCAGCGCGCACCGGCAGCGGGCGCTGCTTTGCCTCGAATTTCTGGAAGTAGCGCCACAGCCCCTTGTGCTTGTGCCATTCGACGAAGAACGGCCGCGAGCGGCTGGAGACGCCGCGCACGTGGGTGACCTGCAGATCGTTGGCGATCGCCACCACCGCGCCGGCCTCGCGCGCGCGGCGGCACAGGTCCAGGTCTTCGGCATGCAGGCGGTAGCCCGCATCCCAACCGCCGATGCGGTCGAACAGGACGCGCGGCATCATCAGCAACGCACCGGACAGCGCCGGTACCCGCTGCAGGGCCTGGTGCGGATCGCGCGGCACCGCCAGTTTCGACCCCCGGCCGGGCGATCGCAGCATCAACAGGAAATCGGGATCGCGACGGCGCACCGCCTCGTCGGCCTGGCCATGCTCGTCCAGCTGCTCGACGCCGAGCAGGCAATCGCCCAGCGCCTCGGCACGGCGGCGCAGCTCGGCCAGGGTATCCGCTTCGACCATCAGGTCCGGGTTGATGAAGGCCAGCCACGGGCTGGCCGAGTCGGCCACGCCCTGGTTGTTGGCGGCAGCAAAACCGGGATTGTCCGGATTGCCGACGAAACGCACGCGGGCATCATGGCTGGCATGCCGCTGCACGATGTCCAGCGTGCCATCCAGCGAACCATTGTCGATCACCCGGATCTCGGCCACATCCTGCGCCTGGCGCAGGCGCGAGAGGCAGGCATCGATGGTGCTGCCACTCTGGTAGGTGACGACGATGGCGGCAATGGCAACATTCAAGCGGGTGGCTCCGGCGCGGGCGGGACGAACAGGTCGCCCTGTTCGCGCGGCATTATCGCCTGCTGCATGCGCTGTTGCAGATCGGCACGCAGTCCATGCAGCGGATCATGCATCAGGAAGTCGGCCAGCCGTGGCACCCAGCCCGGCCAGCGCGCGGCCAGCGCTTCAAGGTCACCGTCGCGGCTGATCGCCTCCCCTGCCCGGCTGACGAAGGCGGTCTCGCACAGCACGTTGCGCCATCCCAGCCCGGCCATGCGCAGGCTGAGATCGACCAGTGCGGCGTTCCAGCCGGCGTAGCTGTCCACGTCCAGGCCACCGGCGCGACGGCGCGCATTGCCGCGCACCAGTACCGCATGGGTGACCGCCGAAGGCAGTTCCGGATGCAGCGTCGGCAGTGTGGCACAAGTGTGCGCCAGCACGGCCGGGTCCTGGGGTTCGGGATTGATCTCGCCCAGCCGAGGCCAGGCCGCCGTTTCCCCGGCATTGCACCACGGCGTCGCGGTGGCGATGGCGGCATCGCGGGCGAAGGCGTCCTGCAGCTGCTGCAGCCAACCCGGCGCCGGCACGCTGTCCGGCGCCAGCACCGCCACGTCCAGGCCATCGCAGGCCCGCAGCATTTCATCAAGGTGGGCGACTTCGCCCAGTGGCCGTGCACGCCGGGTGTATTCGGCCTGCAGCGGCGTATGTGCCAACCAGTGCTCCACCACGGCCTGTGCACGCGGACCGGTCTGCGCATCGTCGGCCAGCCAGACCGCGGTACCCGGTGCGGTGCCGGCATCCAGCGCCGCCAGGCAGCGGTCGAGCGCAGCGTCGTCCACGCACAGCGGCAACAACACGATCGCCCCCATCCCGCCTCCGTGGTTGTCGGTGCCCACAGCCTAGCACTGGCAGGGTATCGGCCGGGTTGCACCCGGCACCTGCAGAGGCCAGAGCCGAAGCAAGAGCCAGAGCGGGTTCCTGGGGATGGCGGGGTGGGTCCGGCTGCGGGGGACGCCGTAAATACATCCCTGTAGGCTCGGTCGCCGCATCCATGCGGCTCACGCCCCCGCAACCGGACCCACCCCGCCTTCGACAGTTTCCTGCGAGCTGTCGGGCCTTGCTTTCTGTAGAGCCGAGCCATGCTCGGCTCAGATCTCACAGATATCAAAATATTCGATTTCGATGGAGAGTCATCCACGCATCGCGTGGATCTACGTGTCGACCAAGGTCGACACCTACCCACGGCCGCAGGAATCTGTCAGAGGTGGGGCGGTGTCGGATTGCGGGGTGTCCGCGGCATGGATGCCGCGGCCAAGCCCCCAGGGATGGGTTTACGGCGTCCCCGCAATCCGACACCGCCCCGCCATCCCTCAGTAGCCCCGCTGTTGCTGTTGCTGTTGCTGTTGCTGTTGCCTTGGCCTCTGCGGGTGCCGGGCGCCGCCCGGCCGTAAACCCCTTACTTCTTCGCGCGCGGCTGGTTCAGCGGCTCCATCGCCCGGAAGCGCTGGCTGTACTCGTCGGTCAGGTTGCGCGATTCCTGGGCGTTGCGGACGATGGTCGGGGTCAGCAGCACGATCACTTCCGAACGACGGCTGGTGCGGGTCTTCTGCCCGAACAACGCACCGACCACCGGGATCTTGCTCAGGCCCGGGATGCCGCTGCTGCCATCGGTGGCCGAATCGGTGATCAGGCCGGCCAGCATGATGGTGTCGCCGCTCTGCACCGCCGCTTCGGTGGACAGCTTCTTGGTCGAGATGCGCGGGTTGCAGTTGCGCTCGGTCGGATTGCAGGTCTCCGGCACATCCGAGGCACTGCTGACTTCCTGCACGATGTCCAGGAACACCGTGCCATCACGGGTCACCCGCGGGCGCACCTTGAGGATCACGCCGGTATCGATGTACTGCACCGAGCTATAGCTGCTGGTGCCCACGCCGGTGTTCACCGTGGTGGTGTTGATCGGCACCTTGTCGCCGACATTGAGCGTGGCCTCGGCGTTGTTGCGCACGAACACCGAAGGCGTCTGCAGCAGGCGCACATCGGTGACCTTGTCCAGCGCGCTCACCACCGCCGCGCCGTTGTGGCCGGTGAATGCCCAGCCGAGACCATCGGCGCCGGTCACCGCGCCCGCGAAACTGCTCCAGGAACCGCCTGCGGCGGCCGGCAGGGTCACGCCGCCCAATGCGCCGGTCAGCTTCTGCCCGAGCACCGCATTGTCGAAGAACCAGTTGACGCCGTACTTCAGGTCGCCGGTCAGCGCGACCTCGGCCACCTGCGCTTCGATGTGCACCTGCAGCGGCATCACGTCCAGCTTCTCGATCACTTCGCGGATCGAGCGCCAGGCCTGCGGGGTCGAGCGCACCAGCAGGGTGTTGGTTTCCTCCACCGCCGACACGCCCACGCGGTCGCCTTCCACTTCCAGGCTGACGCTAACATTGCCGGACTGGCGCTGCGGCAGGTTCATGCTGCCGTTGTTGCTGCCCCCGGTGCTGCTGCCGGAGGTCGAGCCGAAGTTGCTGCTGCCGTTGCTGCTGTCCATGCCACGGTCGCCGTCGCTGCCCAGCTGCGACGGAATCGCGCCGGGTGCCAACGATGCCGGGCTGGAGCCGCCGCGGTTGCCGCTGCTGGCGAAGGCTTCACCGAGACGTTCGGCCAGGTCGCGCGCCTTGATGTAGCGCAGTTCGTAGGAGAACAGGCGGGCGCTGCCACCGGCGGTGTCGATGCGGTCCAGCCACTGCTGGATCTGATCCAGGTAGCGCACCTGCGGGGTGATCACCAGCACGGCATTGGCATTCTCCAGCGGCAGGAAGCGGAACATGCCCGCGCTGGGGGTCTTGCTCTCCTCGCCGAACACCTTTTCCAGGTCGGCGGCGACCTGCTCGGCCTTGCCCGACTGGATCGGGAACACGCCCACCGACATGCCCGACAGCCAGTCGACGTCGAAGATCTCGACGGTGCGCATGTAGTTTTCCAGCTCGGCACGGGTACCGCCGAGCGTGATCACGTTGCGGCCGCTGTCGACGTTGACGATGGCGTTGGGCCGCGCATACGGCTCCAGCACCTTCTTCATCTCGCTGGCGGAGATGAACTGCAGCGGGATCACCCGCACTTCAAAGCCGCGCGCGCTGGCCGCCGGCGCGGTGCTGGGCGCAACGGTTCCGGCCAGGGCCTGGTCGGCGGCGACGATGTTGTAGCGGCCGCCGCTGTACACCATGCGCGCGTTGTTCCAGCCCAGCACCATTTCCAGCAGGTTCAATGCCTGTGCCGGCGACACCGGCTTGGGCGTGGCCAGCGTGACCGTGCCCTGCACCCCCGGTGCGATCACGTAGTTCTGGCCCAGCATGTCACCCAGGATGGCCTTGACCACCGCATGCACCGACTCGCCTTCGAAGTTGAAGGTCGCCTCGCCGGTACTGGCCCCGTGCAGTGCCGGTGCCGGTGCGCGTGCCGCTTCGCGGTTGATCATGGTGCCGGTGCCGCGACGGATCACCGCCTGCGGGGCCCCCTGGGCATCACGGGCGGCATCGGCGGCGACCTCCGCGGCCTGTCCGGCCTCGGTGGTGGATGTCAGGTTGCCCTTGCGCTGCACATGCGGCGCGGACACGGTGCTGCAGCCGACCAGCAGCGCGAGGGCAAAGGACCAGGGAAGAAAACGCAGGCTCATGCATTCACTCTATCGGTTGGTGCCATCGCCTGGGGGCGGCGACGGTTGTTGCTGCTGTTGTTGCTGCAGCTGGCGGCGACGGGCCTGGATGCGTTCGCGGATGGCCTGCATCTGCGCTTCGCTGGGGCCGTTGTTGTTGGCAGGCGGTGTAGCGGCCGCTGGCGGCACGCTGCCGGCCGGTTGCGGCTGTGGCTGCGCACTTGCCGCAGCAGGCGGCGGCGCGGGCGGGGCACCGGCCGGCGGCGGTACCACGATCGCACCGGCCGGCGGCGCACCGTTGGCGCCACGCAGTACGGTGGGTGGTTCACCGCCCTGGCCATTGAACACGGCCAGCTCCAGTACCTGGCTGCCACCGGGGCCGATCACCGTGGCCCGGCGCGGTTCCAGCGCCACCAGCTGCCAGCCATCCACCGCATCGCCGTTGAGGCGCAGCCGCACCGAGCGGTTCTGTTCGGTGGTGAAGGTGGCCATGCTGAAATTGCCGGTCATCAGCACGCCGGTCAGGCGCAGGGCCGCGCTGGCGGCTGGTTCGCTGCCACCGAGCAGGTAGGGCCGCGGCCTGCGGTCTTCGGCGAACAGCGGGCGTTCGCCGATCGCGCTGTAGCTGTCTGCGCTGGCCATGCGCTCGGCGGCCAGGGCTGGCAGCGCCGGCAACGACGGCGCTGCATCCGCATCGCCGTCGGCGCCCGGCAACTGGCTGCCGAGGCCGAAGCCGGTGGCCAGCCAGACCGCCGCCGCCCAACCCGCCAACGCCAGCAGGAAGCCGGTGCGCAGGCTGATCTGCTCAAGTTTCATCGGCCACCTCCTGCCCCTCGGCCGCCGCCGGGGCGGGCGCCGCGGCCGCCGGGGACGGCTGCGGCTGCGCGGCCGGTTCGGTCGCCGGGGTCGCCGGGGTCGGCGTGGCCGCATCGGTCGCCGCACCCGGCAACAGATAGCCCGCCAGTTCGAATGACACATCCAACCCCAGGCCGGATTCATTCGGTGACTGCTGGAAGCGCTGCGCGATCAGGTTGAGGTTGTCGACGAACAGGCGCGGGCTGCCGGTCTCCAGGCTGTGCAGCACCGTGGCCAGTTCGGCGACGCCACAGCGCAGGCGCACCTGCATGGCGACGCGCACGAACTCGGCATCGCGCCGGTTGTCGGTCAGCGGCGTACGGTTGCTGATGGTGCAGCTGCGGTTGCCCGGGCTGGCCATCGCCACCGCATCCTGCAGCTTCGCGCCCAGCGCGGCAGCGGCGGCTTCGGCGGTGGCTTCATGCAGGAAACCGGGGCGCTGCTGCAACGCTTCGCGGGTGGCGCGCAGGCGCTGTTCGATCTGCGGCTGCTGCTGCAGCTGCGCCTGCACGCGCGCTTCGCGCTCGCGCAGCGCCGCGACATCAGCATCGATCTCGCGCAGGGGCTGGGTGAACCACGGGTGCACCAGCAACAGGTAGGCCAGGCCCAGCACTGCCAGCAGCAGTGCCAGTGCCAGCCAGCGGTCACGGCGTGCGCTTGGCATCGGCATCGGCCGCCTCCCGGGTCGGGGCAGCCGCCGGCAACGGCTGCAGTTCCGCGGTCATGGTGAAACGATCACGGCCACTGGCAGCGCCGTCGGCCTGCAATACACCGGTCAGATTGACCTTGCGCCACTGCGGTGCGTCCTGCAGCAGCTGCACCAGCTGCGAGGCTTCGCGGCTGAGCCCGATCAGCTGCAGGTTGTTGTTCTCGATGGCGAGCTTTTCCAGATAGGTGCCCTCCGGCAGGCGCCGGGTCAACTCGGTCCAGATGTCGACCGTGCCAGCACGCTGGCTGCGCTGCTTTTCCAGGAACGCGGCACCGTCGATCAGCGCCTGCAGCTGCGCGCGCTCACTGGCTACGCTGCGCGCACTGCGCGCGCTGCGTTCCACCTGGGCACGCAGTTCGTCGGCCGCTGCGCGTCGGTTGTCCAGCAGTTGCAGGCCGGCAAGCACCAGCATCACCACGGCAGCCACACCCAGCAGCAGGTTCCAGCGCCGCATCGGATCGGCCTGCAGCTGGCGCTGCGCGGGCGGCAGCAGGTTCACCTGCAGCGTGTTGCCCTGCGCGTCGATGGCATCTACACCGGCCAACGCATCGGCCCAGGGGCCCACGCTGCCGCGCCAGGCGTCCAGCTGGCGCAGCGGCCAGGCCACCAGTTCGACCTGCAGCTGGCCCTCGCCTGCCGCTCCGAGCTCGCGCACGTCATAGCTGACCTGGCTGGATTCGAACGGCGTCTGGCGGTCGATCTCGAAGCCGACCACCGCACGCAGGCGGTCGGCGGCGGCGGCCGGCAACCGCAGATGGCGACGCAGCACATCGCTGGCAGGCAGCAGCCACACGCGCGGCAGGCTGCGCAGGCGTGCTTCCAGGACCCGGTCCAGCTCGGCCGGCGACAGTGGCCACGGCAGCCGCGCCACGGACTCTCGGCGCTCACCGGCCTCGCGCCAGACCTGCAGCTGGTCGCCCTCACGCTGCAGCAGCAGGCGTGCCTGCGCCCAACCCAGCGCCCACTGCCAACGAACCGGTACCCATGCCAGCAACGACTGCCGCCACCAGCGCAGGAAACGGCCGGCGCCAGGACCGATCCGGCCCTGCACCTGTCGCAGACTGTCCTGCCACGCCGTCATCTTGCTGTCATTCCCTGCTCCCAGCGAAGCACTGTGTAGGTCCGCCCGGGAACCCCGCCCGAGCCGTTGCGTACCACTGCCTGCAGCACTGAGCGGCGTCCACTGCCGTCGGTGACACGGGACTCGATACTATAGGTGCCACTGCTGCTGGCAAGCGTTGACGCACCCGCAGCGGAATCGGCGTCACGCTCCTGCTGGGCGCGCTGGGCCAGCAGGGTGTCCGCATCCAGGCCCAATGCGGTCAGCACCGGCGCGCTGGCAAACTGCGGATCCGGCCGCGACTGGCGGCTGTACAGGGTCAGGTGCGGAAGCATGGCCCGGTACAGCGGACCGCGCATGCCCAGCACCCGCTGCAGCTCGCCCAGGGTCTCGAAACGTCTGTTGCGCGGGCCGTAAGGCAGCCCCGCCGCGGCGTAGTCGGGCGCCTCGGCGCCGCCGCCGGGCTGCAGCAGGCTGTCTTCGTCACGCCAGTCGACGATGGCCCCGGCCAGCTGCCGGGCACTGCCGTCTTCCTCGCCCAGCGCCTTCAGGAACGCCTCCAGCAGTGCCACGTCGGCCAGGTTCAGATTGATCTTGCCGTTCTCGTCGAGCACCGTGATCTCGATGTTGGCGTCATCGAACTGCCAGCGGTACGTGCGGCCGTCGGCGCGCCAGGGTGCCCGCTGCGGGTCGGCGGACAGGCGCATCAGCGCATATTCCATGCCCGCGCGCGCGCGTTCCTGGCCCCGCGCGTCGCCATCGAGCACCTGCTGCTGCAGATGCTCGACGCGCGCGCTCAGTGCGAACGCACCCACCAGCGCCGTCATCAGCGCGATCAGCCACAGCACCAGCACCAGCGCCGCGCCCCGCACCCGGTTCATCGCGCACCTCCGCTGCCACCGGCGCGCGGCGCCACCACCAGCGCCGGCCAGGGCGTGCCCTTGGCCGGCACGATCTGGATCTCCACCAGCATCGGCAGGCGCCGCGTGTCGTCCCAGCGTGGCATCCAGTCGGTCACCTGGCCGGTGCTGGCATCGATGCCGCGGTAGCGCAGCTGCACCGACTTCAGGTTGTCCACCAGCACCTCCGGCGGACGCGGCGGGTTTTCGGCGATGTGCTCGCCTTCCTGCAGCAGCACCAGGTCCAGCAGCAGGCGCTGCTGGCCGCTGCGGCCTTCCACCTGCAGCGCGTGCAGGTAGGCACCGCCGCGGCCGAGGTAGCCCGGCAGATCGGCCGCGAACAGCATGCGCTGCTCTTCGCCCTGGAAGAAGATCGGCTCGCGGGTAGGGTCCGGCGCTTCCAGCGGCGTACGCAGCGCCGCGGACAGCTGCCGCCGCAACAGCGCTTCCACCGCACGCATGCGCTCGCTCTCGGCGGCGATCTGCTCGCCGCGCTGGCTGACCGCCATCGCCGAGCGCACGCTGGCGAACGCCAGCGCCAGGCCCCCGGCCAGCAGCACCGTCGCCAGCATCACTTCCACCAGGGTGAAGCCTGCGGCGCCGCGCTTCATCGCGCGTTCTCCAGGTCCGGCGGCAACAGGCGCAGGCTGCGCCAACGAAGCTGCTCGCGTTCGCTGTCGCCCCAGCGCACCTGCAGCTGCAGTTCGGCCAGCCACGGCATTCCCGGTGCCTGCGTTTGCGCCTGGTTGCCGGCTCGCGGCTCCACCCACGGCTGCACCTGCAGTTCCCAGTGGTAGCGCCCCTGCTCCCAGTCACCCTGCTGGCTGCCGACCTGCAACGGCGAGGCCACGCCGGCTTCGGCCAGCAGCGACTGCGCATGCAGCACCGCACGCGTACGCACCTTGGCCTCGCGTACCTGCTTCGCACCACCGGAGAGACTTCCCAGCAGCAGGGTCAGCGCCAACCCGAGCAGGGCGAAGGCGATGATCACTTCCAGCAAGGTGAAGCCACGTGCGCTGCGCTTCATTGTTCGCGCCAGGGGCCGGAACGGACTTCGCCGGTCAACCAGCCGACATCGATGCGCCATTCGGCGGCGTCGCGCTGCAGGCGGATGCGGCCGCCGCTGGAACCACCATCCGGATGGAACTCGATCACGCCCTGCCCCGGCGCCGTGGCCAGCTGCGCGGCGCCTTCGAACTGCACCTGCAGCTGTGGCGGCACTTCACCCACACGCTGGTTGGCGCCTTCCCAGCGACGTCGCGCCGGTTCGATGACGAAGCGCTGCGGCTCGCCGCGGGCGATCGCCTGCGCGCGCACCATGCGCAGCTGGTTGGCGATGTCCTTGCCGGCGCTGCGCAGCTGCATGCCTGAAAAACCCCGCGACAGCCCGGCGGCGGTGATCAGCCCGATGGCCGCGATCAGCGCGATCACCAGCAGCATTTCCAGCAGCGACAGTCCCGCCGCGCGCCTGCCGTGCAGGCGCGGGCGTGGCAGCCGGCGCGGCAGGAAATACGTCATGCAGGATCAGGGCTGGTAGCGGATGTCGGCGTCGACGCTGCTGCCGCCGGCCTTGCCGTCCTTGCCCAGGCTGACCAGTTCGTAGGGCTGGCCTTCGCCCGGCGCGCGGTATTCCAGCGCATGGCCCCACGGGTCGTTCAGGTCGGCCGGCTTGGCATACGGCCCCAGCCAGCCGCCGATGCCGGCCGGTGCGGTCACCAGGTCGTTGAGCGATCCCGGCAGCTTGCCGGTGTCGATCTGGTAATTGTCGATCTTGGACGCGACGGTCTGCACCTGGGCCTTGGCGATGTTGGCCTTGCCGCGATCGGCGCCGCCGAGCACGCGGCTGGCGACCAGGGTCAGCACCGCGCCGATCAGCACGATGACGATGATGATTTCCAGCAGGCTCATGCCCGACTGGTTGCGCGCGGCAGTGAAGGAAAGGCGGATCGGTCGACGGGAAGCAATCATGGTCGGTCCTTTCGGTTGCGGAGTGTCGGGGTTGCGTAGGGATCCATCGTCAACCGATGGCATTGGTCAGGTCATACAGCGGCACCAGCACCGCCACGATCACCGCACCGACCACCGAGGCCAGCACCAGGGTGATCGCCGGCACCATCGCCGCCAGCAGCCGGTCGATGCGCCGGGCGCTGTCCTGTTCAAACGTATCGGCGGCCTTCAGCAGCATGCTATCGAGCGCACCGGATTCCTCGCCGACCTGGATCATCTGCAGGGCCAGGCGCGGGAAGCGCTTGCCGCGTGACAGCGCCAGCGACAGGCCGGCACCATTCTTCACTTCATCGGCCGCCGCTTCGACATCGGCGGCCAGCGCACGGTTGCCCAGCACGTTGCGGGCGATGCCCAGCGCACCCAGCAGCGGCACGCCATTGCGCAGCAGCGTGCCCAGCGTGCGCGCAAGCCGTGCGGTTTCCAGTTCACCCAGCAGGCGGCCGATGCCGCGCCGCTTCAGCAGCCAGCCATCCAAGGCCAAGCGGAAGGCCGGTTGCCGTGCCTTGCGTTCGAAGAACAGCGCGAGCACGGCCGGCACCACCAGCAGCAGCACCCACCAGTCGCGCACGAACAAGCCCAGTTGCAGCACCGCGTTGGTGAACCACGGCAGCGCCACGTCCAGGCTTTCGTACATCTGCGCGAACTGCGGCACCACGTAACCGAGCAGGAACAGCAGCGCGCCGCCCACCACCACCAGCAGGATCGCCGGATAGACCAGCGCATTGATCACCTTGCCCTGCAGCGCGCGGCTGCGTTCCAGGTAATCGGCCAGGCGTTGCAGGGTTTCATGCAGGCTGCCGCCGGCTTCGCCGGCACGCACCATGTTCACGTACAGGCGCGAAAACAGGCCGTGCTGGCGTTCCAGCGCGGTGGACAGCGGCGCACCGCCGCGCACCACGTCGCGGATGTCGGTGATGGCGCGACGCGAACGTTCATCCTCGGGCAACCCCAGCAGGATCGACAGCGCGCGGTCCAGCGGCTGGCCGGCACCGAGCAGGGTCGCCAGCTGCTGGGTGAACTGCAGCAGCGCGGCGCCCTGCAGCGGGCGCTGGCGCAGCAGGTTGCGCCAGCTGCTGCCACCGATCGCGCCACCATCGGCCAACTGCGTTTCCATCGGCAGGTGGCCCTGGTCCTGCAGGCGCGCGACCAGTTCGGCCTCGCTGGCCGCTTCCATCTGCCCGTCGAAGATCTCGCCGTGCGGATTGAGTGCCCTGTAGCGATAGGTCGGCATGTCAGCCCCGGCGTCCTGCGCGCATCAGCTTTCCTCGGTCACGCGCAGCACTTCCTCGATGGTGGTCTGCCCGCTCAGCGCCTTGGACAGGCCATCTTCGTACATGGTGCGCATGCCGGCTTCGCGCGCGATGCGCTCGATCTCGCCCATGCCGTCACGGCGCATCACCGCACGCCGCAGCGCATCGTTCATCACCAGGAATTCCATGATGGTGGTGCGGCCGAGGTAACCGGTCGGCGCCAGCGCCGAGGGCCTGGGGCGGAACAGGTGGATCGGGCCTTCGGGCTGCAGGCGGCGCAGCTCGAAGCGTTCGATCTCTTCCGGCGAGGCTGCGTAGCGCTCGGCGTGGGTCGGCTCCAGCCGGCGCACCAGGCGCTGGGCGAGAATGCCGTTGATGGTGGAGGTGAGCAGGTAGTCTTCCACGCCCATGTCGAGCAGGCGGGTGATGCCGCCGGCCGCATTGTTGGTGTGCAGGGTGGACAGCACCAGGTGGCCGGTCAGCGCCGACTGGATGGCGATGCGCGCGGTTTCCAGATCGCGCATTTCGCCGATCATGATGATGTCCGGGTCCTGGCGCACGATGCTGCGCAGGGCGTTGGCGAAATCCAGGCCGATCTGCGGCTTGGCCTGGATCTGGTTGATGCCCTCGATCTGGTACTCCACCGGATCTTCGACGGTGATGATCTTGACGTCGGCGGTGTTGAGCTGGCTGAGCGCGGTGTACAGCGTGGTGGTCTTGCCTGAACCGGTCGGGCCGGTGACCAGCAGGATGCCGTGCGGTTGTTCCAGCACCTTGCGGAACTGCGGCAGGAAGGCATCGGTAAAGCCGAGCCGATGGAAATCGAATACCACCGTTTCACGGTCGAGCAGGCGCATCACCACGCTCTCGCCATGCGCGGTCGGTACGGTGCTTACGCGCAGGTCCAGTTCCTTGCCCTGCACGCGCAACATGATGCGGCCGTCCTGCGGCAGGCGGCGTTCGGCGATGTTGAGCCGGGCCATGATCTTGATGCGGCTGATCACCGCTGCGGTCAGGTTGGCCGGCGGGCTTTCGCCCTCCACCAGTACGCCATCGACGCGGTAACGCACCTTGAGCCGGCTTTCGAAGGGTTCGACGTGGATGTCCGAAGCACGCAGTTCCACCGCACGCTGGATCACCAGGTTGACCAGGCGGATCACCGGCGCTTCCGAGGCAAGATCGCGCAGGTGCTCGATGTCGTCGACCGCGCCGCCCTCGCCGTCGGCGGTTTCCACGATCGCGCCCATCGCACTGCGGCCCTGGCCGAACCAGCGTTCGACCAGATCGTCGATCTCCGCGCGCATGCCCAGCACCGGCGTCACCGGAACCCCCAGCGCCAGCTGCACGGCCTGCTGCGGGTAGGCGTCGTGGGCGTCGGCCAGCCACAGCCGGACGCCCTGTTCATTCAATTCCAGCGGGCATACGTGGAACTGCTTCAGGAAACGCAGCGACAGCGGCAGGCCGTCGGCCAGCGCCTGCGGCGGGGCTTCGGGTACCTGCTTGCCCTCCAGCAGCGGCAGGCCCAGCACCTCGGCGCTGGCCTGCGCCTGGTCGCGCTCGGAAACCAGCCCCAACCGCACCAGCAGGCCGAGCAGGCTGCCGCCGGCTTCGGCATGCAGCGGCCGCGCGCGCGCCAGGTCTCCTTCCTTGAGTCGGCCACGCGCCAGCAGCGCATCCAGGATGCGGCCTTCGGCGTCGTCGGTAACGGTTGCGGCGAGCGCGTTCACGTGACTCTCCTGTCAATCGCTCCGACTTTAGCAGTTAAGCCGTGATTTCCGCCGCCCCTCGGCCACCTTTCGTAAAAAGACGAAGCCCGTCACACAGGGTGACGGGCCTCGGCCATTCAACTACGTCGGCAGGTGTTTACTGCGTGGCAAGGATGCTCACGCCGTTGTAGGCCGCCTCGCCTACCACCTTGATGTAATAGGTGCCGGCGGCCGGTGCCGTCACCCGCACCGTTTCCGAGGTGCCCGGGCGGGTCGAACGCGCATCGTTGTCGGTGGCACTCGGCTCGCGGCCCTGCGCCAGGTAGACCGAGACGTTGCCGGTACCGCCGTAGGTGATCACGCTGAGCTGCTTGCCGGCCACGGCCTCGAAGCTGTACAGCCTGCTGCTGGCGGCAGCGCCGTTCAGGCCACCCACCGCCGCCTTGTTGGTCAAAGGCGTCGCCACTGGCCCGCAGTTTTCGGTGCACGGTTCTTCCAGTGCCTTGGCCAGCGCAGCCTTGGCGTCAAGGATGCCGGTACCGATCGGGGTCGCTGCCGGAATGGCGACCGGGAACGGACGCGCGGTTTCCTTCAGCAGGGTGCGCATCGCGGCCGGGGTCAGCGGATCCTTGCCCTTGGCGATCAGCGCGCTCTGCACCAGTGCGGCAACGGCTGCCACATGCGGCGAGGCCATCGAGGTACCGCCCATCCCCATGTAGCCCGGCGTGCCCGACTCCGGCGTGGTCGCTGCATTGGAACCGGTCTGCCAGATGTAGCCCCCCGGGTTGCCGTCGACACTGCCGCCGCCACCCGGACCGGACAGGTCCACGCGGGTGCCGTAGTTCGAGTAATAGGTGATGCCGCCGGTGATGCGGGTCGCGCCCACGGTCACCACGCCTTCGCAGCTGGCCGGCCGGTACTTGGATGCGTTGTCGGTCTCGTTGCCGGCGGCCACCACCACCGTGGTACCGCGCGAGATGGCGCCGTTGATCGCGTCCTGATAGGTGCTGCCGCAGGCGCCGCTGCCGCCCAGGCTCATGTTGATGATCTCGGCCGGGTTGGTGTTGGCCGGGATGCCCGATACGGTGCCGCCGGATGCCCACACCACGGCGTCGGCGATGTCGGACAGGTAACCGCCACACTTGCCCAGCACGCGCACCGGAAGCACCTTGGCCTTGTAGGCGACACCGGCCATGCCGACCCCGTTGTTGGTCTGCTCGGCCACGGTGCCGGCGACGTGCGTGCCGTGCCAGGAACTGTCCTCGGCCAGCGAGCCGTTGTAACACTCGTTATCGTTTTCGACCCAGTCGCCATAGTCCTGCGCACCGGGTACGCGATCATTGGTCGGGCGGCGCGAGGTCTCCGCGTCGCTGATGAAGTCGTAGCCTTCCAGCAGGTTGCCGACCAGGTCCGGATGCTGCGGCAGGATGCCGGTGTCGATCACCGCCACCACGATGCCCTCGCCCTGCGAAACGTCCCACGCCGCCGGTGCGTTGATGCCGCCGACCGCGTTGTGCAGGTGCCACTGGTTCTGCTGGTAGAAGGGATCGTTGGGCACCAGTGCCGGCTGCACGTCGCCGGCACGCAGCTCGGTGCGGCGCAGCTTCACGTCCGCTTCGGCGTACTGAACCGACGGGTCGGCCTGCAGTTCCTTCAGCACGCGCTGCAGTTCGGCCGGGGCCAGGCGGCCCTGTACGCGGATCAGGTCCGCGCCGGTGGCGAGCCTGCGCACCACCTGCGGGCCCAGCGTGCTGGCGCGGGAGGTGCCGCCGGACAGGCTGGCACGGGTCAGCGCCGACTGCACGGTGGACAGCTTGGCCGAGCGGTCGCTGGCGGCGGCAGCCCCGGCCCGGTACTTGACGATGATGCGCTCGGCCCCCGGTTGGGCGGTGCTGGCCTGGCGCACCGGCTCACGGGTCGGCAACCCGGCGGCGTGGACGGCACCGACGGCCGTCATCGACAGCACGGCGGCGGCAAGCACATTGATGCGAAGGTTCTGCTTCTTGATCACGTCGAAATTCCTCTTCTGGGTCATGGATCGAACCAACACTGCGGCCATCATTCCTTGACGACTCCCGGCCGGCCCAGCCGGGATTGCCGTGACCTCCCCCCAGGCCCTCACTGCAGGTGCTGCGCCGGCGTGGGTGGCCGCCGGCGCAATGGACGGGCTTACCAGCCGAAGCCGGCACCGACGCCGACCGAGCTGTCATCGCTGCTGAAAGCACCGCCGAAGGTGACCGTGGCGCGATCGCTGATCGCACGCTGGTAACCCAGCGACAATGCCGATTCGCCCCCCTGGAAGCCGATGCCGACACCGACCCGGTTCTGGGTGCGGATACCGGCGGCACTGGTGGCCATGTTGAGCATCGCGGCGCTCATCGCGCCCTGACGGTCGATGCGGCGGTCCATGTGACGCAGGCGCCCATCGATCTCGCCCTTGAACACATCGAAGCTGTCGGCGACGGCCTGGACGCGGCTGTCGGTGTAGCTGTTGGCGGTGGCCATGCCACGGTCGAGCTGGCCCTTGTTGACCGCGTCGGTGGCCGTGGTACCGGCCGCCACGTTGGTCACCTGGCGCTCGTTGCCTTCGCTGCCCACCGACACCGTGTTGGCGCGGTCGGCGACCGAGCCCTGGCCCAGCGCCACCGCGTTCGCTGCGCTGGCATTGGCCCCCTGGCCGATGGCGGTGGACGAGGCACCACTGGCAACGGCGCCGTCTCCCATGGCAACCGCATTGAAGCCGCTCGCCGGGGTACCCACCGGAATGCCGGCACCCGCCGCAGCCGCGGTCGGCGTGCCCTGCACACGCGCGGTGCTGGCCGGTGCTGCGTCCGCCGTCACCCGTGCGTCGGCGACGCTGGCCTGCGCACCGTCCTCCAGCGGCGCACTCATCGCGCGCAGGCTGGCGGTCCCGGCGCGTGTGCCACCGGCGGTGCGACGGTCGATTTCGCTGACCTTGCGATCCAGCGCGCCCAGTGCATCGCCGACATTGCTGTAGGTGGCGCCCTGGATCACGTAGTTCGGCGCCACGAACACCCCCTGCATGCCCACGCTGGCACCGCCACCGAGGAAGCTGGCGGCGTCGCTGAGCGACTGGAACAGCTGGCCACCATTGATGGCCTGGCGGCTGCCGGCAGCGATGCTGCCCGCGCCGACGTTGTCGATGGTGGTGCCCTGGAAGCCGGACAGGGTCAGGCGGTCACGGCTGGCATCGTCGTAGCTGACCGCGCTGGCTGCGGTGGTTTCGACCGTGGCGATGCGCGAATCGAAATCGCCCACGCGGGTCTCCACCGCACCGATACGCTGGTTGGTGACGTTGAGCTGCGAGCCGGTGATTGCGTCGGTGCTGCCTGCACCGATGCGGCCATCAGCCACGTTGACGATGCGGCGCGTCGCCGGGCCATCGGTGCCATTGCCGCCGCCGACCGAGACCACGTTGGCATCAAGTGCACGTGACCCTGCGCCCAGCGCCACCGAGTTGGCACCGGATGCACCGGCGCTGTTACCCAGTGCCAGCGCGCCATTGCCGATCGCCATCGCGTTGGCGCCCACGGCGTTGCTGCGTGCGCCGCTGGCACTGGCCGCCGAACCGATGGCAGTGGCCTCGCTGCCGCTGGCACTGGCGGTACCACTGCCGGTGGCCTTGAGGTAACGCGCGGTGCCGTCGGCGGTCGCCGCCACTGCATCGAGCTGGCCGCGGTTGACCGCATCGGTACGCTCGGTACCCGCAGCGACCCGGGTGATCTGGCGGTCGGTGCTGACACTGCCGACCGACACGGTGTTGGCACGATCGGCCACCGAGCCGGCACCCAGTGCGATGCTGCTGGCCGCCGTGGCGTTGGCACTGACACCCACCGCAGTGGCGTTCGCACCAGTGGCCTTGCTGCCGTAGCCGACCGCCGTACCGAGGCGACCGCTGGCTTCGGCATAGCTGCCCAGTGCCGAGGCGCCATCGGCCGACGCATTGGCGCGGAAGCCGCTGGCCTGCGACTGCGTGCCACTGGCCGTGGCCTGCGCACCGCTGGCGGTGCTGTAGGCGCCCTTGGCCTGGGCACCGGCACCGCTGGCACTGGCGCCGAGTTCGCTGGCGCTGGCACCACTGCCCACCGCCACGCTGTCCACACCACTGGCCTGTGCAGCATTGCCCAGCGCTGCGGCGTTGTTGCCGGCAGCCAGTGCATCGAAGCCGACTGCGGTGGCATTGGCGGCCATCGCGTTGGCACCGCTGCCCAGCGCGGTAGCGCCGTTGCCTATGGCGTTGGCTGCATTGCCGGCGGCCAGGGCGTTGTCACCGTCGACCAGCGCGCCGGCCTCGCCATCGGCATTGCCACTGGCCTGGAACTGGCGGCTGGTCTTGTCGGCGACCGTCGCCACTGCATCCAGCTGGCCCTTGTTCACCGCGTCGGTAGCTTCGGTGCCGGCGGCAACATGGGTCACCTGGCGTTCGCCACCGGCCTTGCCGACGGCAACGGTGTTGTCGCGGTCCGCCTTGGACCCCGCACCGAGAGCGACGCTGTTGCTGCCGTTGGCGGTGGCGTTGGCACCCAGTGCGGTGGCGCTGCTGCCCGCCGCCCACGAATTCCAGCCGATGGCGGTGGCGTAGTCTTCGGTGGCCCACGCACCTGCGCCGAATGCCGCAGCGCCAGTACCGCTGGCACGCGACGGGATCAGGCCGAAGAAGGTACTGCCGCCAATGGCGACGCTCTCCTCGCCACTGGCCTCGCTGGACTGGCCCACGGCCACCGCGCCGGTACCGGCCGCGGCCGCGCCGAAGCCGACCGCCGTGGTGTTGGCACCGCTGGCCGCCGATCCATAGCCGAGCGCGGTACCGAGGCGGCCGCTGGCTTCGGCATAGCCGCCGACAGCGGTGGTGCCATCAGCGGACGCGGCGCTGCGGAAGCCACTGGCCAGTGCCTGCGTGCCGCTGGCGTTGGACTCGGTGCCGGTTGCGGTGCTGTAGGCACCACTGGCCTGAGCACGTGCGCCGGTGGCGCTGGCACCCAGCTCGCTGGCGCTGGCGCCACTGCCCAGGGCCAGGCTGTCTTCACCGGTGGCCTGTGCGGTACTGCCCAGCGCCGCTGCGTTGTTGCCGGTGGCCAGCGCATCGATACCGACGGCCGTGGCATTGGCAGCCAGCGCATTGGCACCGCTGCCGAGTGCGGTGGCACCGTTGCCGATGGCATTGGCCGCATCACCGGCCGCCAGTGCGTTGTCGCCCTCGACCAGTGCGCCGGTTTCGCCATCGGCATTGCCGCTGGCCTGGAACTGCCTGCTGGTTTTTTCCGCAGCAGCGGCAACCGCATCGAGCTGGTTCTTGTTGACCGCGTCGTTGCCCTGCGTACCGTCGGCTACGTTGGTGATCTGGCGGGTGTTGCCGCCCCCGCCCACCGAAACGGTGTTGTCACGGTCTGCAATCGAGTCCGCACCCAGCGCCACGCTGTTGGCGCCGCGCGATTCGGCGGCGTTGCCCAACGCGGTGCTGTTGATGCCACCCGACCAGGCGCCACCACCCACCGCGGTGGAGTAGTTGCCCGAGGCCTCGGTGGCCAGCACACCGAACAACGAGCCACCGACGGCGACGCTGTTGGTACCGGTGGCCAGGCTGCCCTGGCCGGTGGCGGTGCTGTAAGCACCGGACGCTTCCGAATCGCCGCCCAGTGCCACGCTGTTGGAGCCGGAGGCATTGGCGAAGTTGCCGAACGCGGTGGCATTGAAGGCCGAAGCCTGCGCGTAGCCACCGATGGCGGTGCTGTAGCCACCGGTGGCCTCGGCGCCGATGCCGAATGCCGCCGATGCGGTACCGCTGGCCACGCTTTCGCTGCCCACGGCAGTTGCCGCATCGCCACTGGCATTGCTGAAGTAGCCCACGGCCACGGCTTCTTCGCCGGACGCTTCGGACAGCACACCGTTAGCCGTGCTGCCGGCGCCGCTGGCGATGCTGGCGGCACCGAAAGCGGCGCTCTGCTCGCCGCTGGCCTCGCTTTCCGCACCGTGCGCGGTGGCGTACTCGCCGGTGGCCTGTGCGTTGGCACCCACCGCGCTGGCGTTGGCCGCGGTCGCCAGTGCATTGAAGCCGAGTGCCTGTGCATTGTTGGCCAGTGCGTTGGCGCCGCTGCCCAGCGCGGTGGCGCCATTGCCGATGGCGTTGGCCGCATCGCCCGCCGCCAGCGCGTTGTCCCCCTCCACCAGCGCACCGGCCACATCGTCGCCGTTGCCGCTGGCCTGGAAGAAGCGGCTGGTGGTGCTGGCGGTGCTTGCCACCGCATCCAGCTGCGCCTTGTTCACTGCATCGGTGGCCTGCGTGCCAGCAGCCACGTTGGTGACCTGGCGTTCGTTGCCGGCGCTGCCGACCGACACCGTGCGTGCACGGTTGGCCACTGAACCTGCGCCCAGCGCGACGGCATTGCTGGCGCTGGCATTGCTGCCGGCGCCGAGCGCGATCGCGCTTTCACCACCGGCCACGGTGTTGGTGCCGATGGCGATGCTGTTGAGGCTGTTGCCCAGCGCCTGGAAGCCCAGCGCCACGCTGTTGTCGCCATAGCCGAAGGCGCCGCGCCCCACCGCAGTGGAACTGGCGCCGTTGGCCCAGCTGTTGTAACCGATGGAGGTTGCACCGCTGCCGCTGGCCCAGGCCGCGTTGCCGAAGGCCGAGGCGTTGGTGGCGGTGGCCCACGCGCCGGAGCCGAAGGCGCTGGCGCCACTGGCGGTTGCCCAACTGTAGCCGCCGACAGCGGTGCTGTCGTCGCTGCTGGCGAACGCACTGTCACCCACCGCCACCGCATAGGCGCCGGTCGCGCGCGACTTGCCGCCCGCGGCGAAGCTGTTGTCACCGCTGGCCCTGGCGGCACTTCCGAAGGCGTTGCTGGCGGCTCCGGTGGCCTGTGCACCGCTGCCGACCGCCGTACCGTCGGCAACGGCGGTGGTACCCACCTGCTGCGCCGTGCCGTCGGCACCGATGATCGGCTGGTTGTACTCGTCGTAGGCCTGGCCGAGGCCACCGATCGCCACGCCGCCCTTGCCGGTGGCGTTGCTGTTGCGGCCGACCGCCACGCTGTCATCACCGATCGCCGAGGCGGCAGCACCCTGTGCAACCGCGCCGGCACCGATCGCATTGCTCGACGAACCGGCAGCAACCGCGCCTTCACCTTCGGCCAGTGCGCCGGCATCGCTGCCCGCTTCCGGCTGCGCCTGGAAGAAGCGCGCGGTGCTGTCGGCGGTGCTGGCCACCGCGTCCAGCTGTGCCTTGTTCACCGCATCGGTGGCTTCGCTGCCGGCGGCAACGCTGGTGATCTGCCGTTCGTTGCCGGCACTGCCCACCGCCACGCTGTTGGCGCGCACCGCTTCGGAGTTCGCGCCGAGTGCAACACTGTTGGCGCCCCGCGCGGTGGCGTAGTAGCCCACCGCCGTGCTCTGCGCGCCGCTGGCCCAGGTCTGCGCACCGAGCGCGCTGGCGTTCTCGCCGGGTGCGTAGGCGAAGTAGCCGACCGCAGTCGCTTCGGCGCCGGAGGCTTCGGTCAGGCTGCCGTTGGCCACCGCGCGGTCGCCGCTGGCGATTGCGCCGGCACCGACCGCGGTTGCGGCTTCGCCACTGGCCTGGGTCTGCACGAAGAAGCCCAGGCCGGGAATCAGGTCGGCCGGGCCACCGATGGCCACGCTGCTGGTACCGGTGGCGTTGCTCTGCGTGCCCAGCGCGGTGGAGTAGTCACCGATGGCATTGGCGACCGCGCCGAACGCGGACGACTGCGCACCGGCGGCATACGCGCCCACGCCATAGGCCGACGCGGCGAAACCACCGGCATCGGCACTGGCGCCCACGGCGGTGCCACCGACACCGGCACTGGTGGCGCCGGTTTCCACCGGCACACCGCCACTGGTGATCAGCGGATTGCCATCGGCATCGACCGCAGCACCGCCAACGGCGACGCTGCCCGGGCCGTTGGCCTGCGCATTGTTGCCGAACGCCGCGCTGTTCTGGCCCGAGGCCAGTGCGTTGTTGCCGACGGCGGTGGCGTTCTGCGCGACGGCGGTGGCACCGGCACCCACGGCGGTGGCGCCCTTGCCGATCGCGTTGGCCGCTTCGCCTGCAGCCAGCGCCTCATCACCCTCGGCCAGCGCACCGGCATCGCTGTTGCTGCTACCGTTGGCCTGGAAGCGCTTGGCGGTGGCATCGGCCACGGCGGCCACGTCTTTCAGCTGGCCCACGTTGACGGCATCGGTGTCTTCAGTACCGGCAGCCACGCTGGTGATCTGCCGGGTCAGGCCATACTCGGCGGCGCCGACGGACACCGTATCGACACGGTCGGCCAGCGAACCGGCGCCCAGCGCCACGCTGCCGGTCGCCACCGCCGCCGAATTGGAGCCCAGCGCGGTGCTGTATTCACCCACGGCGGTGCTGAACGCGCCGACCGCAATCGACGCTTCGTTGGCGGCGGTCGCACCACGGCCCAGCGCGGTACTGCCCGGGCCCATCGCGACGGCACCGCCACCCACAGCGGTGGCACCATCAGCGGTGGCTTCAGACAACGCGCCGAGCGCGGTGGCCGCGCCGTTCTCGCTGGCCGCATAGGCACTGGCACCCACGGCGGTGTCGCCCAGGCCGAAGGCCGCAGCACTCTGCCCGACCACGACGCTGGCATCGCCAATGGCCAATGCGCCCTGGCCGAACGCGCTGGCGCCGATGCCGGCGGCGATGGCCTGGGTACCGATGGCAGTGGTGGCATTGGCCAGCGACTGCGCACCGGCACCGGCCGCCAATGCGCCCTGCCCGTCGATCTTCGCCGCGTCGCTGTCATCGCCTGCGCCGTCGGCCTTGAAATAGCGGCTGCCGTCTGCTGCAACGTCGGCAATCGCGGCCTGCGTGGCCCGTGCCTGCGCATCGAGCTGCGCCTTGTTCACCGCATCGGTCGCCTGGGCGCCCGCCGCGACGTTGGTAATCTGCCGTTCCTTGCCAGCATCACCGACGGACACGGTGTTGGCCCGCGTGGCCTTGGAACCGGAGCCCAGCGCCACGCTGTTGGCGGCACTGGCGTTGCTGTTGCTGCCAATCGCAACGGCGTTGCTGCCCTTGGCCGTAGCCGAGCCCTCGATCAGGCACTTTTCCAGCAGCTTCCCGCTGAAAGCGACGCAGGTGGCGCTGCCGCCGATCTGCACCGACTGTGCCGCGGCGGTGCCGCTCATGCCCAATCCCAATACCAGGCCCAGCGCCACTGCCAGCAATGCGGGCGTGGCTCGTGTCGCATCGCGGCGCTGGTTGACGACCCCACCGCTGCTGCTGTCGGAGGAGGCCAGTTCCGAAGCCACCACCCACTGACCCAATGCTTTGTTCCAGACCTTGCGATAAATCCGATTCATCGGTACGGCTCCTGATTGGACTGGTTTTGGGCAAAGCAACGCCACCGCTGGGCTTTCCGGCCCAACGTCCCCTGGGGGCGTTTATTCGCGTGATTTACTGCGGGGTATTGCCGAACGGCGCGCAGCGACAGAAAACCGAGCGCGTGCGCCAACCGGTTACTGCGAAATGAATGATTCTGTAACGGGCTTCAAGTGTTAACGGCAACTTTCCAGATCGTCAAGACTTTGACACGGCAAATCCTATTGCCGTGAAGCAGTTCACTATTTCACCTGTTTATAAAGCGATTTTGTTAGGTCTGGGTGACGAACCGCCGGCGCCCTGTAAACGCATGTAACTGATGGTTGCGGCAGGTATTTCTGCCCATCCAAAGAAAAACCCGACAGTCGCCTGCCGGGTTTTCCGTACCTCATCGCATTGTGGCGTGCGCGACGGTTGCGCCGTCAGCCGCACCACACCCGCGCGTTGCGGAACATGCGCATCCACGGCGAATCACCCTGCCATTCGGCCGGCGCCCAGCTCAGGTTGAGCGCGCGCGGGGTGCGCTCCGGGTGCGGCATCATGATGGTGACGCGGCCATCGCTGCTGGTCAGGCCGGTGATGCCGTCCGGCGAGCCGTTCGGGTTCAGCGGGTACTGGCTGGCAACGTTGCCGTGGCCATCGATGTAGCGAAGCGAGACACGGGCCGCGGCCTGGTCGACGGCGTTGTCGAACACCGCCTGGCCTTCGCCATGCGCCACCGCCACCTGCAGGCGCGAACCGGCCATGCCGCGCAACAGGATCGACGGCGACTCCACCACCTCCAGCAGCGCGGTGCGGGCTTCGAACTGCTCGCTGGCATTGCGGCGGAACTGCGGCCAGTGTTCGGCACCGGGGATGATGTTCTTCAGCTGGCTCATCATCTGGCAGCCGTTGCACACGCCCAGCGCGAAGCTGTCTTCGCGGGCGAAGAACGCGGCGAACGCATCACGCAGCGCGCTGCGCTCCAGGATCGAGGTCGCCCAGCCACGGCCGGCACCGAGCACGTCGCCATAGCTGAAGCCGCCGCAGGCGACCAGGCCGGTGAAGTCCTGCAGCGCCACGCGGCCTTCGATCAGGTCGCTCATATGCACGTCAAAGGCGCGGAAGCCGGCACGTTCGAAGATGTTGGCCATTTCGATCTGGCCGTTGACACCCTGTTCGCGCAGCACCGCCACGCGCGGACGTGCACCGGTACTGATGAACGGCGCGGCGACATCTTCGTTGAGGTCGAAGCTGAGCTTCGGCTTCAGGCCCGGCGCGTTGAAGGCGCGGGCGACTTCACGTTCGGCATCGGCGTTGGCCGGGTTGTCGCGGCGCTTCTGCATCGCGTGGGTGACCGACCACCAGGCGTCGAACAGCGCGTCCCAACGCCATTCGGCCAGGTTCTCGCCGCCCAGCGACACGCGCACCACCGGCGCGGTGGTCGGCTTGGCAATGCGCTGCGCGCATTCGGTCAGTGCGTGGCGCTCGACCAGATCGGCGAACGCGGCGCGGTCCTCGCGCGCGATCTGCACCACTGCGCCCAGTTCTTCATTGAACAGGCTGCGGAACGGATCATCGCCCCAGGCATCGAGGGTGATGTCCAGGCCCAGGCGCGAGGTGAAGGCCATTTCGCACAGCGCAGCGAAGGCACCACCGTCGCTGCGGTCGTGGTAGGCCAGCAGCAGGCCGGACTGGCGCGCATCGCGGATCAGTTCGAAGAAGCCACGCAGGCGCTGCGGATCGTCCAGGTCCGGGGCGGCACCGGCAAAGGCCGGCAGATCGCCGTGGTCGGCATGTACCTGGGCCAGGATCGAACCGCCCAGGCGCTGCTTGCCGGCACCGAGGCCGATCAGCCACAGCTCGCTCTCCACCTCACGGTCGAGCAGCGGGGTCAGCTGCTGGCGCACGTCGGCGACCGGCGCGAACGCCGAGATCACCAGCGACACCGGCGACACGCTCTTGTGTGCTTCGCCCTGGTCGTGCCACTGCGCCTGCATCGACAGCGAGTCCTTGCCCACCGGAATGCTGATGTCCAGCTGCGGGCACAGCTCCATGCCCACCGCCTTGACCGCGTCGTACAGCAGCGCGTCTTCGCCCGGGTGGCCGGCGGCGGCCATCCAGTTCGCCGACAGCTTGATCTCATCCAGTGCGTCGACCGGTGCCGCGCACAGGTTGGTCAGTGCTTCGCCCACCGCCATGCGCGCCGAAGCGGCCGCATCGAGCAGGGCCAGCGGGGTGCGCTCACCGATCGACATCGCTTCGCCGGACACGCCATCGAAGTCGGCCAGGGTGATCGCCACGTCGGCCACCGGCAGCTGCCACGGGCCGACCATCTGTTCGCGCGCGGTCAGGCCGCCGACGCTGCGGTCACCGATGGTGACCAGGAAGTTCTTCGAGGCCACGGTCGGGTGCGCCAGCACGCGCAGGCCGGCCTCGTGCAGGTCCAGGCCACCGGTCTTCAGCGCCGGCCAGCGCGGTGCCGGCGGGTGCGCGGTGTCGCGGTGCATCTTCGGCGGCTTGCCGAACAGGACGTCCATCGGCAGGTCGATCGGCGCATCGGCCGGGGTGTGGCCCGGCACCGCACCGTAGGCCACCACCAGGTGTTCCTCGGCGGTGGCCACGCCAACCGCAGCGAACGGGCAGCGCTCGCGCGCGCACAGCGCGGCGAATTCGGCCAGGCGCTCCTGGGCTACACCCAGCACGTAACGTTCCTGCGACTCGTTGCACCACAGCTGCATCGGCGACAGCGACGGATCATCGGTGGGCACCTTGCCCAGGTCGATGACGCCGCCGACCTTGGAGTCGTGCAGCAGTTCGGGAATGGCATTGGACAGGCCACCGGCGCCGACGTCGTGGAAGAACTTGATCGGGTTGTTGGCGCCCATCGCCACGCAGCGGTCGATGACCTCCTGGCAGCGGCGCTCCATTTCCGGGTTGTCGCGCTGCACGCTGGCAAAGTCCAGGTCCTCGGCGCTCTCGCCGGAGGCCACCGAACTGGCGGCGCCGCCGCCCAGGCCGATCAGCATCGCCGGGCCACCCAGCACGATGACCGCATCACCGGCCTGCAGCGGGATCTTCTCGACCTGGATGCGGTCGATGGCACCGAGGCCACCGGCCAGCATGATCGGCTTGTCGTAGGCGCGCACCAGGTCAGCACCTTCGGGCAGCTCGAAGCTGCGGAAGTAGCCGAGCAGGTTCGGGCGGCCGAATTCGTTGTTGAACGCGGCGCCGCCGAGCGGGCCGTCGGTCATGATTTCCAGTGCAGGTGCCATGCGCGGGTTCAGCGCGCGCGGCGCTTCCCACGGCTGCGGCAGCTCGGGAATGCGCAGGTGCGAGACCGAGAAACCGGACAGGCCGGCCTTCGGCTTGCCGCCGCGGCCGGTCGCACCTTCGTCGCGGATCTCGCCACCGTTACCGGTCGATGCGCCCGGGAACGGCGCGATCGCGGTCGGATGGTTGTGCGTTTCCACCTTGATCTGGAACGCGCTGGGCACCTGCGGCTCGCGCCGGTATTCGCCGCTGGCCGGATCCGGGCGGTAGCGCGAGGCCGGGTGGCCTTCGATCACCGCCGCATTGTCGCTGTACGCGCTGAGCGTGTGCTGCGGGGTCTGCTGGTGGGTGTTCTTGATCATCCGGAACAGCGAGCGGTCCTGTTCCTGGCCGTCGATGGTCCAGCTGGCGTTGAAGATCTTGTGGCGGCAGTGCTCGGAATTGGCCTGCGCGAACATCATCAGTTCGACGTCCGACGGCGAGCGACCCAGCGCGGTGAAGCGTTCGCGCAGGTAGTCGATCTCGTCCTGGGCCATGGCCAGGCCGAGGCGCTGGTTGGCGGCCTCCAGCTGGTCCACCGGCACGCGTTCCAGTTCACCGCGGGCCGGTGCTGAGAACAGCGCCTGGCCCTCTGCCACGGTCTCCAGCACCGACTGCGTCATCGGGTCGTGCAGCGCCTTGACCAGCGCCTGCTGGGCGGCGGCATCGGCCGGCCAGCCCTGCACGTCGATACGCAGGCCACGCTCGACCCGGCTGACCGGCTGGCCCGCACCGCGGACCAGTTCGGTGGCCTTGCTCGACCACGGCGACAGCGTGCCCAGGCGCGGCACCACGATGCGGCTGACCGCGCCATCGGCCACGGCCTCGGCCTGCGGCGCAGCTTCGAGGATGCGGCACAGGGTGGCCAGGTCGGGGGCGGCGCTGCCTTCGGGCTGCACGAAGTAGACGTGCCAGGCACCGCTGATGCGCAGGGAGGGAGCGATGGACTGCAGGCGGGATTCAAGACGTTCGCGGCGGAACGGCGACAGGGCGGGCGCGCCCTCGAGGACCATCATGTCCGGGGAACCGTAGTTGGGAAACGGGCCCGACATTGTACCGGAAGCGGGGGAAGGGCTCTGGCCGGGCGGCGCCCGGCACCCGCCGAAGCCAAGGCAACGGCAACAGCAACAGCAACGGCAACAGCAACTGCCAAAGCAAAAGCTGGGTTCCCGTGGGATGGCGGGGTGGGTCCGGTGGCGGGGGACGCCGTAAACCCCCAGACCGGCCCAGCCGCTGGCGGCTGTGCGTTCGGGCGCTTGCGAAGCAGTGCTTCGCAAGCAAAGCGCCCTCACCCCTGGGGGCTTGGCCGCGGCATCCATGCCGCGGACACCCCCGCCACCGGCCCCACCCCGCCTTCGACAGATTTCTGCGATCTGCAGTAGATCCACGCCATGCGTGGATGCCCTGCGGTAGTGCCGGCCGCTGGCCGGCAACCAGGGAACATCGGAAATCAGGCAATGAAGAGCGAAGCGACCGGCTTCTGCCTTTGATTTCTTGTTCTGCCTTTCGTGGCTGGCCGCGCAGGAACCTGTCAGGGGCCGGGTGGGTGGGCTGCGCAGGGGCGTGAGCCGCATGGATGCGGCGATCGAGCTTACATGGACGTACTTGCAGCGTCCCCTGCGCAGCCCACCCACCCGGCCAACCCCCAGAAACCCGCTTTCAGCGACCCACCCCAGCCACGAGGGGGCTCCGCCGATGGCCGCCGACCGCGCGCAGCGCCGCTCTCCAGCCGAATCCCCGAACCATGCACTCGCTCACGGATTGACCACACGATTGATGACAACGTTGTCCCCACCTGGCGCCGGACTCTCTCCCCGGCCTCCCAGGTACCCCGTCCGCCCCCTCCGTCGCCTTCCCGGGCGACGCCCGGACCTGCGTCACGCGCGGCGCCATCGGGGCCCGCGCGCCCTTTGATCGGAGACTTACCCATGTACGACCCGATTGTGCGCAGTGCCGAACGTTCGACCCGTAGCTGTCGTCCCCGCCGCCTGGCCTGGCTGCTTGCCCTGGCCGCCGGCAGCGTCGCCCTGCCCGGCCTGGCGCAGGCCGCCAGCTGTGCCGGGGTGGCCCAGTGGGACCAGGCCAAGATCTACCGGGCCGGCGATACCCTGCAGAAAGGAGGCGTCCTCTATCGGGCGAACCAGGACATCTGGAACGCGCCGCCGGACCATCCGGCCGGCGCGCCCTACTACACCAACCTGGGTGCCTGCGATGGCAGTGGCAGCAACCAGCCGCCGGTGGTCAGCCTGACCTCGCCGGCCAACGGTGCCACCTTCAGCGCCGGCAGCACGGTGAACGTGACCGCCAACGCCAGCGATCCGGACGGCAGCGTCGCCAAGGTCGAGTTCTTCCGCGACGGCAGCTCGCTGGGCATCGCCACCAACGCGCCGTATGCAGCCAGCTGGGCCAATGCCAGCGCCGGCAGCCACACGCTGCGTGCGGTGGCCACCGACAACAACAACGCCACCACCAGCACGCCGACCATCACCATCACCGTCAACGCCGCCGGTGGCGACACCACCGCGCCGAGCGTGCCGGGCGGGCTGGCAGTCGGCACCCGTACCGCCAACAGCATCGCGCTCAGCTGGAGCCCGTCCACCGACAACACCGGCGGCAGCGGCGTGGCCGGCTATGACGTGTACCGCAACGGCAGCCTGGTCGGCTCGCGGTCCAGCGCCAGCTATGTCGATGGCGGGCTGACCGCATCGACCACCTACCGCTACCGCGTGCGTGCCCGCGACAACGCCGGCAATGCGTCGGCACAGGGCACCGAGATCAGTGCCACCACGCTGGCCGGCGACGGCGGCACTACCGGCAAGCGGGTCATCGGTTACTTCACCCAGTGGGGCATCTACGGCCGCAACTACCGGGTCAAGAACATCGACAGCAGTGGCTCGGCCGCGCGCCTGACCCACATCAACTATGCGTTCGGCAACGTGCGCAACAACCGCTGCGAAGTGGGCATCACCCAGCCGTCGGATCCGAACAGCGGTGCCGGTGGCGATGCCTTCGCCGATTACACCAAGGCATTCAGTGCCGCCGAGAGTGTCAGCGGCAGCGCCGATACCTGGGACCAGCCGCTGCGCGGCAACTGGAACCAGCTCAAGCAGCTCAAGGCCAAGTATCCGGGCATGAAGGTGCTGATCTCGCTGGGTGGCTGGACCTGGTCGCGCGGCTTCTCCAGCGCGGCCCGCCCGGAAAACCGCCAGGCCTTCGTCGCCTCGTGCATCGATGCCTACATCAAGGGCAACCTGCCGGTGACCGACGGTGCCGGTGGTGCCGGTGCCGCACTGGGCGTGTTCGACGGCATCGACATCGACTGGGAATACCCGGTGGCCTGTGGCATCGAATGCGGCAAGCCGGAAGACAACGCCAACTTCACCGCACTGATGGCCGAGTTCCGCCGCCAGCTCGATGCGGTGCGTCCGGGCCTGTTGCTGACGGTGGCAGTGGGTGCGGGCATCGACAAGATCCGCGTCACCGATCCGGCCGCGTACCACCCGTACCTGGACTACATCAACGTGATGACCTACGACTTCCACGGTGCGTGGGATGCGAAGACCAATCACCAGTCGGCGCTGTTCGATTCGCCGAATGATCCGTCCACCGGCGACCAGAAGCTGTACAACAGCAACGATGCCATCGAGGCCTTCATCAGCCGCGGCGTGCCCGCTGCAAAGCTCAACCTGGGCATCGGCTACTACGGGCGTGGCTGGACCGGCGTGGCCAACGCCAACAACGGCTTGTACCAGACCGCAACCGGCGCCGCACCGGGGACCTACGAGGCCGGCATCGAAGACTGGAAGGTGCTGAAGAACCTGGCGTGGCCGGGCTACACCGACAACACCGCCGGTGCCACCTGGATCTACAACGGCAGTACGCTGTGGAGCTTCGACACCCCGGCCAACATCACCCGCAAGATGGGTTACGTGAAGACCCAGGGCCTGGGCGGCGCGTTCGTCTGGGAGTTCAGTGGTGACGATGCACAGGGCACGCTGACCAAGGCGGTCAGTGATGGCCTGAAGTAAGGAAAAAGCCGGGGGCGCATTGTGCGCCCCCGGCCCCTGATCTGTAGCGCCGAGCCATGCTCGGCTGTCACATGTGGAACCGCAGTCGAGCATGGCTCGACGCTACAGTTCCGCGTCAGCGCTTGGCCGACAGCTTTTCCAGCGCTGCGCGCAGCTGTGCCGGCGGCAGGTAGCCACCCAGCTGGGTGCCATCGGGGGCGAAGATCGCCGGCGTGCCGTTCACGCCCAGCTGCTGGCCCAGCGCGTACTGCATGGCCACCGGGTTGGTGCAGTTCTTGGCAGGCACGCTGCCACCGCGCTTGGCATTGGTCAGCGCCTGGCGACGATCGGCCGCACACCAGACCGAGATCATGTCGGTGTAATCCTTGCTGCCCAGGCCCATGCGCGGGAACGCCAGGTACTCGACGCTGATGCCGTTGCGGTTCAGTTCGGCAATGTCCTGGTGCAGCTTGCGGCAGTAACCGCATTCGATATCGGTGAACACGCTGATGGTGTACTTCGCGTTCGGCGCGGCAAACACGATGCGGTCACCATGGTTGGCCTTGGCCAGCAGGTCGCGGCGGTAGCCGAGCAGGCCTTCGCTGTTGGCCGGGCCCTTGGCACGGGTGTCGTAGGGCTGCGACTGGAACAGGTAACGGCCATCGTCGGAGACGTACAGCAGCTGGCCGGAAACGACGACCTCGCGGAAGCCCGGGAACGGCGCAGCACCGATGTAGTCCACCTGGAAGCCCGGATTGAGCGCGGTCAGCGCCGCACGCACGGCCTGGTCGGCCGACGCATTGGCGACCGGACCGGCCTTGGCCGCCGCGGCGGCAGCAGGTGCCTTGGCGGCCGGCGGGGCCGGCTGGGCGCAGGCGGTCAGGCTGAGCGCACCGAGCACGGCGGCGATGGCAAATCGAAGCATGGAGCGGTCCGCGACAGAAGAAGACCCCGAATTCTGACACAGCCGCCCGCAGCGGGCCGCGACGCCGCGCACGGCCCGGGGCCGGGATTCAGCCGCCGGCTCAGCCGCGCGGGTGATGGCGGGCGTGCAGCTTCTGCAGGTGTTCGCGGGCCACCAGGGTGTATATCTGGGTGGTCGACAGCGAACTGTGGCCCAGCAGCATCTGCAGCGCGCGCAGGTCGGCGCCGCGATTGAGCAGATGGGTGGCGAAGCTGTGGCGCAGGCCATGCGGACTGATCCGCGCCGGATCGATCCCCGCGACCTGGGCGTGGCGCTTGACCAGATGCCAGAACGCCTGCCGGGTCAGTGCGTGCAGCGTCGGCTCGATGAATAACGGCGTCTGCCCATCGGCCAGGGCGTGCACCCTGCCCTTGCCGACCAGCTGCGGCCGCGACTGCTGCAGGTAGCGCTCCAGCCAGTGCTGCGATTCCTCGCCCAGTGGCACCAGGCGTTCCTTGCTGCCCTTGCCGGTGACCCGCAGCACGCCCTGGCGCAGGTTGACCGCGGTGGCCGGCAGCAGCACCAGTTCGCTCACGCGCAGCCCTGCGGCATACATCAGTTCGAGCATGGCCCGGTCGCGCAGGCCCAGTGCGCTGTCGATGTCCGGCGCCGCCAGCAGTGCATCGATCTGGCTTTCGGCCAGCGCCTTGGGCAGCAGACGTGGCAGTTTCGGTGGGTCCAGCAACGCGCTGGGGTCTTCACCGCGTTCGCCACGGCGTACGCCATCGGCGAAGAACGCACGCAGCGCCGACAGCAGGCGGGCATTGCTGCGCGGCGACCAGCCATGGCGGGTGCGCCAGGCCAGGTAGTCGAACAGCCCGGGACGCTCGATGCCGGCCAGGCCACCGTCGCGCCCATCCATCCAGCGCGCCAGCCCTTCCAGGTCGCGCCGATAGCTGTCGAGGGTGGCGCGGGCCAGGCCGTTCTCGGCCCAGATGGCATCGAGGAAGCGCTCGATGCGCGCGCTGTCGTCACCGCGCAGCTCGGGCAGCTGCTGGACCAGCTGGCGGCGTTCGGCAGGAGTGGAAACAAGGGCCATGGGTGAAGGATACGAGGGTGCCAGCGGATGCGGCCAGCATTGCGTATGCTCGGCGCATGTCCCGCCCCGCCACCGACACGGCCCCTGCGGCCGCTACTGGAATGCCGCGCCCGCGCGCCCTGCTGGTCTGGCGCGTGCTGGCCATGGTCTACGACGCACTGCCGGTGCTGGCACTGTGGATGCTGGCAGGCACGCTGTTCACCCTGGCCTACACCCTCAGCGGCCACGCGCAGCGCGAGAACATCGCCCCGTTCAGTGCCTGGCAGTGGCTGCTGTGGGCGGTGTGCTGGGCTGTGACGGGCGGGTATGCAACGGCCAGCTGGCGCCGCGGCGGCCAGACGCTGGGCATGCGGCCATGGCGGTTGAAGCTCGAATCGAGCGATGGCACGCCGCTGCGGCGCGCGCAGCTGTGGCTGCGCTTCGCGGTGGGCACGCTGTCACTGCTGCTGGCTGGGCTGGGGTTCTGGTGGGCATGGGTCGACCCCCAGCGGCTGACCTGGCACGACCGCGCCAGCGCCACCCGGCTGGTGCGGATGCCCAAGCGCTGACGCGCATTCTGTTGCGTCGAGCCATGCTCGACTGCCTTCTGTGTAGAGTCGAGCAATGCTCGACTCACGCGCAGAGCGCGGAAGGCAGCCGGGCCACGCCCGGCGCTGCATCACTCAGCCCGACTTGCGCCGGAACAGCAATCCGGACACCGCCAGCATCACGATCGGCGGCAACGCATAGGCAATGCGGTAGTCGAACTTCAGCGCGCCGGCCATGCGGCCGAAGAACAGCTGCAGCAGCCAGAAGCCCAGTGCGAACAGGATGCCCAGGAACAGGCGCTTGCCCATGCCGCCGCTGCGTAGCGAACCGAACGCGAACGGCACCGCGGCCAGGCACAGCGCCAGCACGTTCAACGGGTAGAACCAGCGGCTCCAGTAGATATCCTCGAAATCACGGGCATCCAGGCCGTTGCGTTCGCGGTACTCGATGCTGGCCCGCAACTCGGTGATCCTCAGGTTGCGCGGCTTGGCGATCCCCGCGGCCAGCGCGCCGGCATCCAGGCGGGAATTCCACGGCTCCCGTGCCACTTCCTGGCGCGTGGCCGAGCGCTCGCCGAACGTATCGCGGCTCACGCTGGTCAGCACCCAGCCGTCACGGTCATGCTCGGCGGTGGCGGCATGGGTGATCGAGGCGATCCGTCCATCCTCGGCGATGCGATACAGGCGCACCTCACGCAGGATCAACCGCGTGCCCTTGTCGCCCACCAGCTGCTCCTCGCCGCCGGCAGCGCTGAGGAAGGTGTCGCCCTCACGTGCCCACAGGCCCGCGTAACGGGTGGTGGCGATGTCCCGGCCCCACTTGGCGCTGGCCTTCAGCGCATCGGCGCGGTCCTGGCCCCACGGTCCCAGCGTCTCGGCGCTGAACACCATCACGGCGGTCAGCAGTGACAGCGCGATCGCCACCGACACGCTCAACCGCCTGCGCGACAGGCCCAGCGCGCGAAGTGCGGTCAGTTCCGAGGTCGCGGCCAGCTGGCCCAGCCCCATCAACGCGCCGATCACCGCAGCCGTGGGGAACATCGTGTAGGCCCGGCGCGGCACGGTGTACAGCACCCAGGCCGCCGCGTGCCCCAGCGTGTAGCCGTTCTTGCCGATGTCCTTGAACTCGCCGGAGAAGGCCATCACCACGTCCAGGCCCACCAGCACCGCCCAGGTCAGCAGCACCGTGGTGAACACCGTCCGGCCCAGGTACAGGTCGAAACGCATCGGGCGCAGCCTCATGCGCGGGCTCCCTTCGGTCGGCCCAGGCGGCCATCACGTGCATACATCCAGATCGACAGCGCCAGCAGCGGCAGGGTCAACCACCACAGGCCGAGCGCGGCCGGAATCTTGCCGGTGGCGATCCAGCCACTGCCGATGAACATCAGGTTGGTCCCCACCATGTAGGCCATCAGGGCCAGCATCATCCGCCCGTAGCGCTGCTGGCGCGGCGAGCTGCGGCCCAGCGGTACGGTCAGCAGGGCAAAGGCCAGTGCGATCAACGGCGGCGCCAGGCGGCGGTGCAGCTGGGCCTGCGCCTGCGGGCGCCCATCGCCGATCAGCTGCAGGGTCGGCATCAGTTCCGGATCATCTTCTGTCCGGGTCTGCGCGCCATCAGGCAGGGCCACATCGTTGCGGGCGAAGGTGGCCAGCCGGTAATCCAGCCCGCCTACGGCCGGGCCTTCCACCTGGTGCCCGTCGTCCAGCTCGAGGAAGCGCTGGCGGGCGCCTTCAAAGAACATCCGGCCACCTGCTGCGGACACCACCTCGATGCGGTCATCCTTCTGCCGCTGCATGAACACCTTGCCCAGCTCGGTGCCGTCAGCCGAGATCGAAGACAGGTAAACCACGCCCCCATTGGGCAGCGGGGTGAACCGGCCAGGCTCCAGGCCGGCCATCAGCACGCTGCGGTTGGCCTCGATGATCATCTGCTCGGCCACCCGGCCGGCCCACGGGCCCAGCCACAGCGAGCAGGCACCGACCAGCAGCACCACCGGCACCACCAGCATCAGCAGCGGCCGCAGCAGGCGCTTGGGGCCGACGCCAATGGCGGTGATCACCGCCATTTCCGAGTCGCGGTACAGGCGGGCGATGGCCAGCAGCAGGCCCAGCATCAGTGCCAGCGGGAGGATCAGCGGCAGGTAGGCGATGAACTGCAGGCCCAGCTGCGAGAACAGCAGCTTGGCCGGCAGGCGTCCGTCGGCAATGTTGCCGAGGATGTCCACCAGGACGCCGCCCACGCTGACCACGAGCAGGACGATCAGGGTAGCGAGGAAACTCTGGACGAAATCGCCCAGCAGGTATCGGTCGAGCTTCAACATGGGGCGGTGGTTTAAACTCTGGGGTTCGTTCGCGGTGCCGCCCAGTCTACTGTCTGGGCGTAAACGGTCCGCGATTGTACGGACTTGCCAATGGAATCTGCTCAATGGCCCTCGAATTCACCCTGAACCACGTTGCTCCGGCCGCCGCCACCGTTGATTGCCTGGTGGTCGGCGCGTATGCCGACCATACCCTGACTCCGGCCGCAAAGGCACTGGACGCCGCCAGCGGCGGTCGCCTGGCCGCCCTGGCCCAGCGCGGCGACCTGTCCGGCAAGACCGGCGCCACCACCCTGCTGCACGACCTGCCGGGGGTGTCGGCCCCGCGCGTGCTGGTGGTCGGCCTCGGTGAGGCCGCCCGTTTCGGCGTGCCCCAGTACCTGAAGGCAGTCGGCGACGCCGTGCGCGCGCTGAAGGCCGGTGCCACCCGCAGTGCACTGTTCACCCTCTCCGAGGTGGCGGTGAAGGACCGCGACGCCGCCTGGGCGACCCGCCAGGCCGTGATCGCCTCCGATCACGCTGCTTACCGCTACACCGCCACCCTGGGCAAGAAGAAGGCCGACGATGCCGGCCTGGCGCAGCTGGCCATTGCCGGTGACGACGCCCTGGCCCTGGCCCAGGGCCAGGCCATCGCCGCCGGTGTCGAGTTCGCCCGCGAACTGGGCAACCTGCCGCCGAACTACTGCACCCCGGCCTACCTGGCCGAAGTGGGCGTGAAGTTTGCCGGCGAGCACGACGGCGCCGAGGCCGAGATCCTGGATGAGACCCAGATGGAAGCGTTGGGCATGGGCTCGCTGCTGGCCGTGGCCCGTGGTTCGGCCAACCGCCCGCGCCTGGTCGTGCTGAAGTGGACCGGCGCCGGCGACGCCAAGCCGTACGTGCTGGTCGGCAAGGGCATCACCTTCGATACCGGCGGCGTCAACCTGAAGACCCAGGGCGGCATCGAGGAGATGAAGTACGACATGTGCGGTGGCGCCAACGTCATCGGCACCTTCGTCGCCGCGGTCAAGGCCAAGCTGCCGCTGAACCTGGTGGTAGTGGTCCCGGCGGTGGAAAACGCCATCGACGGCAACGCCTACCGTCCGTCCGACGTGATCACCTCGATGTCGGGCAAGACCATCGAAGTCGGCAACACCGACGCCGAAGGCCGCCTGATCCTGTGTGACGCGCTGACCTATGCGCAGCGTTTCGAGCCGGCCGCGCTGGTCGACGTCGCCACCCTGACCGGTGCCTGCATGGTCGCCCTGGGCCACCAGACCGCTGGCCTGATGAGCAAGCACGACGACCTGGCCAACGAGCTGCTGGCCGCCGGCGAACACGTGTTCGACCGCGCCTGGCGCCTGCCGCTGTGGGACGAGTACCAGCCAATGCTGGATTCGACTTTCGCCGACGTCTACAACATCGGCGGCCGCTGGGCCGGTGCGATCACCGCCGGCTGCTTCCTGTCGCGCTTCGCCGAAGGCCAGCGCTGGGCACACCTGGACATCGCCGGCGTGGCCAGCGATGAAGGCAAGCGCGGCATGGCCACCGGCCGCCCGGTCGGCCTGCTGAGCCAGTGGCTGCTGGACCAGGTCGCCCGCGCCTGATGCCGTACCCGACCCTGGCCGGCCACCGCCGGCCAGGGCCTCGCCCGGCAACGCCGGGCCCCTGCCTGACCCGGACCCTGCCATGCCCCGCGCCGACTTCTACCTGATCGCCAAGCCCCGCTTCCTGACCGAGCCGCTGCGCCTGGTCTGCGAGCTGGCGCGCAAGGCCAACGACGCCGGGTTGTTCACCCTGGTGCTGGCCCGTGACCAGGCCCAGGCCGAGGAACTGGACGAACTGCTGTGGGCGTTCGATGACGACGCCTACATCCCGCACCAGATCGCCGGCGAGGACATGGACGAGGAAGAAGCCCTGGTGCTGATCGCGGTGCCCGGCACCGAGGCCCCGGCCCGCCCGCTGGTGATCAACCTGCGCGACGATCCCTGGCTGGGCCAGTGCGAGCGCGTGCTGGAGGTGGTCCCGGCCGACCCGGAAGCGCGCGAACCGCTGCGCGAACGCTGGCGCCAGTACAAGGCCGCCGGTTACGACCTGAACAAGCACGACATGTAAGCACGCGCCGGCCCCCTTGATGGGCCGCCGCCGTGCCCTGATCCTTCAACGATTGCCTCCTGGTTCCCCCGCATGACCCAACTCGCCTCCAGCTACGACCCGAAGTCCTTCGAGACCGACCTCTACGAGGCCTGGGAGAAGGCCGGCCACTTCAAGCCGTCCGGCACGGGCGAGCCGTACACCATCCTGCTGCCGCCGCCGAACGTGACCGGCACCCTGCACATGGGCCATGCCTTCCAGCAGACCCTGATGGACGCGCTGGTGCGCTACCACCGCATGCGCGGCTACGACACGCTGTGGCAGGTCGGTACCGACCATGCCGGCATCGCCACCGAAATGGTGGTCAGCCGCAACCTGGCGCTGGAAGGCAAGGGCGAGACCCGCGATTCGCTGGGCCGCGAAGGCTTCATCGGCAAGGTCTGGGAGTGGAAGCAGCAGTCCGGCGACACCATCGAGCGCCAGATGCGCCGCCTCGGCACCTCCGCCGACTGGTCGCGCAGCACCTTCACCATGGACCCGCAGCCGTCGGCCGCGGTCAACGAAGCCTTCGTGCGCTGGTACGAGCAGGGCCTGATCTACCGTGGCCAGCGCCTGGTCAACTGGGACCCGGTGCTGAAGACCGCGATTTCCGACCTGGAAGTGGAGAGCGCCGAGGAAGACGGCTTCCTGTGGTCGATCGCCTACACGCTGGATGAAGGCCTGAGCTACGAGCACGTCGAGCGCGATGCCGACGGCGTGGAAACCCTGCGCGAGACCCGCGACTACCTGGTGGTCGCCACCACCCGCCCGGAAACCCTGCTGGGTGATACCGCGGTGATGGTGCACCCGGAAGACGAGCGCTATGCGCACCTGATCGGCAAGAGCGTGGTGCTGCCGCTGACCGGCCGCCGCGTGCCGGTGATCGCCGACGACTACGTCGACCGTGCGTTCGGCACCGGCGTGGTCAAGGTCACCCCGGCGCACGACTTCAACGATTACGAAGTGGGCGTGCGCCACAGCCTGCCGATGATCAACCTGTTCACCCCGGTGGCGGCGCTGAATGAGAATGCCCCGGAACGATTCCAGGGCCTGGACCGCTACGAAGCGCGCAAGGCCGTGCTGGCCGAACTGGAAGACCTGGGCATCCTGGTCGAGACCAGGGCGCACAAACTGCAGGTGCCGCGCGGCGACCGTACCGGCCAGGTGATCGAGCCGTACCTGACCGACCAGTGGTTCGTGAAGATGGACGACCTGGCCAAGCGTGGCCTGGAACTGGTCGAGGACGGCAGCATTTCCTTCGTGCCGCCGAACTGGATCAACACCTACCGCCACTGGATGAACAACATCCAGGACTGGTGCATCAGCCGCCAGCTGTGGTGGGGCCACCGCATCCCGGCCTGGTTCGATGCCGCCACCGGCAGCTGCTACGTCGGCCGCAGCGAAGCGGAGGTGCGGGCCAAGCACAACCTCGGCAGCGATGTGGTGCTGAACCAGGAAAGCGACGTGCTGGAGACCTGGTTCTCCTCGCAGCTGTGGCCGTTCTCCACCCTGGGCTGGCCGAACGAACAGGCCATGGCCGAGCGTGGCTTCGACCGCTACCTGCCGTCGTCGGTGCTGATCACCGGCTTCGACATCATCTTCTTCTGGGTGGCGCGCATGATCATGGCCACCGACAACCTGGTCGGGAAGATCCCGTTCAAGGACGTCTACTTCACCGGCCTGATCCGCGACGGCCAGGGCCAGAAGATGTCCAAGAGCAAGGGCAACGTGCTCGATCCGCTGGACATCATCGACGGCATCACCATCGACGACCTGGTCGCCAAGCGTACCGGCGGCCTGATGCAGCCGAAGATGGTGGAGAAGATCGAGAAGGCCACCCGCAAGGAATTCCCGGACGGCATCGCCGCCCACGGTGCCGATGCGCTGCGCTTCACCATCGCCGCGCTGGCCACCCACGGCCGCGACATCAAGTTCGACATGAACCGCGCCGAGGGCTACAAGAACTTCTGCAACAAGCTGTGGAACGCCAGCCGCTTCGCCCTGATGAACACCGAGGGCGCGGCGTTCAGCGGCGTGCCCACGCCGCGCACCGATGCCGAGCGCTGGATCCTGGCGCGCCTGGCCGCCACCACCGCCGAAGCGCAGGGCCATTTCGCCGCCTACCGCTTCGACCTGCTGGCACAGTGCCTGTACGAGTTCGCCTGGAACGCGTTCTGCGACTGGTTCCTGGAACTGAGCAAGCCGGCACTGAACGGCGGTGACGCCGCCGACGCCGAGAGCACCCGCCACACCCTGCTGTACGTGCTGGAAGCGCTGCTGCGCCTGCTGCACCCGCTGACTCCGTTCATCACCGAACAGCTGTGGCAGCAGCTGGCCCCGCGCCTGGGCCTGGCCGAGACCACGCTGTCGCTGCGCCCGTACCCGACCGCGGCCGAGTTCGAAGGCGATTTCGCCCAGGCCGAGGCCGACGTGGAATGGCTGAAGGCGGTGATCAGTGCGGTGCGTCGCGTGCGCAGTGAACTGAATGTCGCGCCGTCCAAGCTGGTGCCGCTGCGCCTGCAGGCCGGGCTGGAGCAGGACCGCGTGCGCATCGAACGCTTCAGTGCCTCGCTGTCGTTCCTGCTGAAGCTGGACAGCATCCAGTGGCTGGCAGAAGGCGAAGGCGCACCGGCTGCCGCCGCCGCGATCATCGGTGAGCTGAAGCTGCTGGTGCCGCTGGAAGGCCTGGTCGATCTTGATGCCGAGCGCGTGCGCCTGGACAAGGAAATCGCCCGCGTCGACGCCGAAAAGGAGAAGAGCGAGACCAAGCTGGCCAAGTTCACCGACAAGGTGCCGCCGGCCGTGGTCGAGCAGGAGCGCGTGCGCCTGGTGGACTGGAACACCCAGCTGGCTGGCCTGCGCGAGCAGCGCGCGAAGCTGTAACCGCCGCGCTCTGGTGCGTGCCAACCAAGGTTGGCACCTACCACGGCGGGAGAGGTTGGCACCCACCGAAGCGGAATCGGAAACGCCGGGCGATGCCCGGCGTTTCCATTTGCCTCGCATGGCATCATCGGCGGATGCCGCTTTCCATCTTCCTGCTCGTCCTCGCTGCCGCAGCACTGCATGCCAGCTGGAATGCGATCGTCAAGCGCGGGCCGGACAAGTTCCTCGGCACCGTGCTGGTCACCGGCAGCGCCGCGCTGCTGTCGGCCACCGCGTTGCCGTTCCTGCCCTTCCCTGCCGCGCACAGCTGGCCGTGGCTGGGTGCCTCGGTGTTGCTGCAGGTGACTTACTACGGCCTGGTCGCACGCTGTTATCAGCAGGTCGACATGAGCCTGGCCTATCCGCTGATGCGTGGCAGTGCGCCGATCCTGGTCGCACTGGCCGGCACCCTGCTGGGTGAAGGGCTGCCGCCCGTGGCGTGGCTGGGCGTGGTGCTGGTCAGCACCGGCATCCTGTGCATGGCACTGGGTGCACGAGGCGGCCAGCTTCGGCTGCCACTGCTGACTGCCGCAATGATCGCCACTTACACGCTGGTCGATGCGCAGGGTGCGCGCCAATCCGGCAGCGCGCTCAGTTACACCCTGTGGTTGTTCCTGCTGTCGGGCATTCCATTGCCGCTGTGGGCGCTGTACACCCGGCGGGGTGCGGTGCTGGCCTATGCGCGCCAGCACTGGCCGCTGGGCATGGCCGGCGGCGTCGGCACCACCGCCTCGTATGCGATGGCGCTGTGGGCGATGACCCAGGCGCCGGTGGCGATGGTTTCGGCGCTGCGCGAATCCTCGATCCTGTTCGCGCTGCTGATCTCGGTGTTCCTGCTGCGCGAGCGGATACCGCGTGCGCGCTGGCTGGCAGCGGCACTCATCGTCGGTGGCGTATTGGCGTTGCGGTTGGCCTGAGCAGAGCGTGCCAACCCAGGTTGGCACCTACCACGGCAGGCGATGTGTCGATCACAGCGGAGACCCATCGGTAGTGCCGGCCGCTGGCCGGCAACCCTTCTCCGCTACAGCGGCGGCATCGCCTGCAGGTCGCCGTCGACCAGCTCGATCGCCATCACCAGCGCGTCTTCGCGGCCCTGCGCGGCGGGGTAGTAGCGCGGGCGACGGCCGATCTCGTTGAAGCCCTCGCTGTGGTACAGCGCCAGCGCGGGCGCATTGGAGGGCCGCACTTCCAGGAACACGCGCTGCGCGCCGCGGTCTCCGGCCAGCTGCACCAGCGCACGCAGCAACTGGCGGCCGAGCCCCCGCGACTGCGTCGACGGATCGATGCAGACGTTCAGGACATGCGCCTCATCGGCGGCGATGCTGAGCACGCCGTAGCCGATCAGCAGGCCATCGCGCTCCATCGCCAGGCCCGGGTAACCGGCGCGCAGGCAGTCAACGAAGATGCCGCGGGTCCATGGAAACGGATAACCGCGCACTTCAATCGCCATCACCGCATTGAGATCGCTCTCGCGCAACGCGCGCAGGCTGACCGGGCCGGGCTGGCTGACCGCACTCATGGCGCGCCCCGCTTGCGCAGCGCACGCAGCTGCGGCCACAGCGCGCGCTTGGCGGCCGGGTCGTGGCGCAGCTGGTCCAGGGGCCAACTGTCCATCAGCGCCTGCGTCGCCGGATCATTGGGATTGCAGCCGGACGCACGCAGCAGCGCGATCTGCAGGCGATCCGGCAGGCGCACCACGGGCTGCCGGGCATTGCCGGCCGGCAGCGGACGCGCCGATGCCGGCGCGGTATCGGGTGCGTTGACCGGGGTTTCGCGGCGGGGCGGCGCCGGGCGTTGCAGACCGGGCGACGGCAGAGCCTCGGCGCGGCGTTCGCCCGACGAAGATGCCGCGCTTGCCCGTGCCGGCTGCGTCGGCGGCACGGCGGCCGCCTCGGCTTCGGCCACGCTCAGCTGCAGCGCGGCATCCAGCTCGGCGGCCAGCTGGCCGTCGTGGTAGACGGTGTAGCCCATGGCCTGCAGCCAGGCCTGCTGGGCCGGAGACCACAGCACGGGCAGGTCCTGGCTCACGCCGCCTCGGGCTTCTTGCGCAGGCGCTGCACGGCCCACATCACCGGGCCGGACAAGGCATACAGGATGCCTACCGCGAACAGCACGCGCGGCAGATCGATGACCGCGATGGCGATGGCCACCGGCACCAGCGCCAGCACCAGGAACGGGACGCGATCGGAACGGGTGCCCTTGGCGGCACCGCCCTTGAAGCTCCAGAAACGGATGCGGCTGACCATCAGCAGCGCCGCGATGATCGTCACGGCCAGCGCCACATAGCGCAGCTGGTTGCCGTCCCAGCCCAGGTTGCCATCGGCGAAGGCCCAGACGAAGGACATCATCAGACCGGCCGCAGCCGGGCTGGCCAGGCCGACGAACCAGCGCTTGTCGACCACCGCCACCTGGGTGTTGAAGCGGGCCAGGCGCAGCGCCGCGCAGGCGGCATACAGGAAGGCCACGGCCCAGCCGACGCGGCCGAGCAGCGGGTCATCGAACTTCAGCCACGACAGCGACCAGTGGTACATCACCAGCGCCGGGGCCATGCCGAAGCTGACCAGGTCGGCCAGTGAGTCGTACTGCACGCCGAATTCGCTGCTGGTGCCGGTCAGGCGCGCCACGCGCCCGTCCAATCCATCCATCACCGCCGCCACGAACACGGCAATGCTGGCGTTGACGAAATCCCCGTTGGCCGCGGCGATGATCGCGTAGAAACCGGCGAACAGCCCGGCGGTGGTGAACAGGTTGGGCAGCAGGTAAATCGTGCGCGAACGCGGCGGCGGTGTGATCGGGTCCATGGAATCCAGTTT
Organism: Stenotrophomonas maltophilia; assembly: GCF_001274595.1. Lineage (GTDB taxonomy): Bacteria > Pseudomonadota > Gammaproteobacteria > Xanthomonadales > Xanthomonadaceae > Stenotrophomonas > Stenotrophomonas forensis. Next base: position 626,056 of record NZ_CP011010.1, on the reverse strand, counting down.
AATCGACTTGCCAGTGCTCGGTGCCAATGCTGCAATCGGCGTTCTACGCCCATTCTGCGGAGTCTGCCATGCGTGCCCTGTCCTGCCTTGGATGCCTGCTGTTGTTGGCCAGTGCCCACGCCGTGGCCGGGCCGGTCTACAAGTGGAAGGACGCCAACGGCGTGACCCAGTACTCGGAGACCCCGCCGGCGGGCAAGAAATTCGAGACCCGCGAGCAGGCCCGCAACCCACAGGCCGCAGCCAGTACCGAGACCCCGGCCGCGCCGGTGCCGGAGCAGTGCAGCACCGCCCGCGCCAACCTGGCCCTGCTGGAGGGGTCCGGCCAGGTGATGCAGGACACCAATGGCGACGGCAAGCCCGATACCGCGCTGACCCCGGAGCAGCGCACGGCGCAGAAGGGGCTGGCCGACGCGGCCATCAAGGCCTACTGCCCGGCGGAGTAAGGGTATCGGCAGGGCTGCGCCCTGCACCCGCCGAAGCAACATCAACGTCAAAGGCCAGAGCAACAGCCGGCTCTGGGCTTTCTGTGGGTTTGGCGGGGCGGTGTCGGATTGCGGGGACGCCGTAAACCCGTCCCTGGGGGCTTGGCCGCGGCATCCATGCCGCGGACACCCCGCAATCCGACACCGTCCCGCCTTCGACAGGTTCCTGGTGACGGCGGGCCATCCACGCCATGCGTGGATGAATCTCCATGGAAATCGAATGTTTCGAGAATTGATCGAACAGCAGCCGAGCATGGCTCGGCTCTACAAAAGGGGGGCAGATCGCGGGAAACTGTCGAAGGCGGGGTGGGTCCGGTTGCGGGAGTGTCCGCGGCATGGATGCCGCGGCCAAGCCCCCATGGACGGGTTTACGGCGTCTCCCGCAACCGGACCCACCCCGCCATCCCACGGAAAACCCGCTGTTGCTGTTGCAGGTGACGTTGCCTGAGGCGGGTGCAGGGCGCAGCCCTGCCGATACCCCTCCCCCCGGCCAGGCTGGCAGAATAGGCGTCTCTGCCGTTATCCGAAGCCGACGATGCGCCTCTCCCAGTTCCACCTGCACACCACCAAGGAAACCCCCAGCGACGCCGAGCTGACCAGCCACCGGCTGATGCTGCGTGCGGGCATGATCCGCAAGCTGGCATCGGGCCTGTACACCTGGTCGCCGCTGGGCCTGCGCGTGCTGCGCAAGGTTGAACGCATCGTCCGCGAGGAAATGGACCGCGCCGGCGCCGTGGAATTCCAGATCCCGACCATCCAGCCGAAGGAACTGTGGGAGCAGACCGGGCGCTGGCAGAAGTTCGGCCCGCAGCTGCTGAAGATCAAGGATCGCAAGGACCAGGTGTTCTGCTACAGCCCGACCGCCGAAGAAGCCGCCTGCGACTTCGCGCGCAGCGAGCTGTCCAGCTACAAGCAGCTGCCGGTCAACTTCTACCAGGTGCAGACCAAGTTCCGCGACGAGATCCGTCCGCGCTTCGGCGTGATGCGTTCGCGCGAGTTCCTGATGAAGGATGCCTATTCGTTCCACCTGCATGACGAATGCCTGGTGCGCGAGTACGAGAACATGAAGTCGGCCTACAGCCGCATCTTCACCCGCCTCGGCCTGGATTTCCGCATGGTGCAGGCCGACTCCGGTGCCATCGGCGGTGATGCCTCGCAGGAATTCCACGTGATCGCCGATTCCGGCGAGGACGCGCTGGTGTTCTCCACCGGTTCGGACTACGCAGCGAACATGGAAGCGGCGATCGCTGCCGATCCGGCGCCGCGTGCGGCCGCCGGCGAAGCCCTGCGCAAGGTCGATACGCCCACCCAGAAGACCTGCGAGGACGTTGCAGCCCTGCTTGGCATCGACCTGCAGCGCACCGTGAAGTCGGTGGCACTGATCGCCGGCGAAGGCGAAGCGCAGCAGTTCGTGCTGGCGCTGGTGCGCGGCGATCATGAGGTCAACGAGATCAAGCTGGCCAAGGTTGCCGGCCTGGCTGAGCAGCGTTTCGCCAGCGAGGCGGAAATCGCCGAGCACCTCGGCAGCGTGCCGGGCTTCCTCGGCCCGGTCGCGCCGGCCAAGGCCATCCGCGTGGTCGCCGATCGCGAAGTGGCGGCGATGTCCGACTTCGTCGTCGGTGCCAACGAAGCCGGCTTCCACCTGGCCGGCGTCAACTGGGGCCGTGACCTGGCGGAGCCGGAAGTGGCCGACATCCGCAACGTGCGTGCCGGTGACCGCGCGCTGGACGGCGGTGAACTGAAGATCGCACGCGGCATCGAAGTCGGCCACGTGTTCCAGCTCGGCCGCACGTATGCCAAGGCGCTGGACGCCACCGTGCTGGACGAGAACGGCAAGGCGGCGGTGATGGCGATGGGCTGCTATGGCATCGGCATCTCACGCGTGGTTGCTGCCGCGATCGAACAGAACCATGACGAGGCCGGCATCATCTGGCCGGACGCGATGGCGCCGTGGCAGGTGGTGGTGTGCGTGATCAACCCGAAGGGCGACGCCGCCGTCGCCGACGCCGCTGCCAGCCTGCTGCAGGAGCTGCGCGATGCAGGCCTGGATGCCGCGCTCGACGACCGCGGCCTGCGACCGGGCGCGATGTTCGCCGACATGGAGCTGATCGGTATCCCGCACCGCGTGGTGGTGAGCGAACGCGGCCTGGCCGCCGGTACCTACGAGTACCGCTCGCGTCGCGCCAGCGAAGCGGAAAGCCTCGACAAGGCCACCCTGCTGCAGCGCCTGCAGGGTTGATCAGGAAAAGACCGGGGCATGCCCCGGTCTTTTTTTGCCGCCCGAACCCCCGCCCGATACTGCAACAGACATAATCCGGTCAAAATCGACGCACTGCAGTCGGCATGCCGCCAAGCCCTGACCCGCCTGCATTTGTGCTTGGATTAATTCATCTTTATTCTGTCCCGCGACGCCATGGACTGGCTCGTCCCGTCCACACATTAGTTTCCGGAGTAACCGTAAATGAGCATTGACCTGACCGGCCTGTCGGCACGAGAGCTGGGCGCCCTGATCCGCACCGCGAAGAAGCAGCAGACCATCGTCGCCAAGCGCCGGCCGATCACCAAGGTACGGGCCCAGCTGACCAAGCTGGCCAAGACCGAGGGTTACACCATCGAGGAACTGTTCGGCGGCGCCCCCGCTCCGCGCGCCCGCAAGGTCGCCACTGCGACCAAGGCGCCGTCCAAGACGGCTGGCCGCAAGCTGGGCAAGGTCGCCCCGAAGTACCGCAACCCGGCCAACCCGAAGGAAACCTGGACCGGCCGTGGCAAGCAGCCGCGCTGGATGGCCGAGCTGACCGCCAAGGGCAGCAAGAAGCCGGAAGATTTCCTGATCAAGAAGGCCTGAGGCCAGATCGGGAAGCAATGAAAAACGCCGGCGAACGCCGGCGTTTTTCATTTCCCGGGAGGTGCGTGGAACAACGGTCCACACCCACAGCAAGCAGCACAGAAGGGCGATTACAGGGTTTTGCGCGCGGGCATCAGCAGGTTGCCGAACAGCAGGCCGGCGACCAGCGCCATCACCACGTTGAGCACGGTGAGGAACACGCCCTGGCCGGCACCCACGTCCTGCTGCTGGACCAGGGTCAGCACGCCACGCAGGCTGGTGCTGCCGGGCACCATCATGATGATGCCCGGCAGGCGGATGATCGCGCCGGGGCGACCGACCAGGCGGCCGAACAGATTGCCGCCCGCGGTCAACAGCATCGCCGACAGGAAGATGCCCGCCGGTGCCCCCCAGGCATGGCCACCGAACTTGGAAATCGCATAACCGGCCACCGACGCCGCGATCACCCACGGGTAATCGCGGCGGTTGGCCTTGAACAGCATCGCGAACGCGAACGCGGCGGTCAGCAGCGAGCCCCACTCCACCCACGGCCCCTGGGGCCGCGCCGCGCGGATCACCGGGTCCAGCCCAAGCACATCGGCCAGGGTTACCGCGATCATCGCGCCGACGCTGAGCTTCATGATGGTGGTCAGTGCACCGGCGAAACGCGCGGTGCCCGATACCCAGTGCTGGCTGGCCAATTCATTGACTGCATTGGTGAGCGACATGCCCGGCAGCAGCACCACCAGCGAGGCGATGATCACCGTGTTGAGGTTGAGCGCGCCGATGAACGACGCGACCAGAGTGGCGACCAGGCCCGCCAGCAGTGCGGCCAGTGCTTCGGCCGCCTCGCGGGTGGCCGGGCGACGGTCGGTGACCATGCCGAGCAGGCCGATCATCAGGCCGATGACACCGGCGGTGGCAATGTCCAGCCACGGCAGCTTCCACATGCCGGCCACGCCGGCCGCGCCGAGGCTGAACGACAGGATGGTGCGCAGCTTGCCGCGACGGCCCGGATCCTTGTCCAGCTGGCGCAGTGCAGTGTGGCCCTGGGCGATGCTCATCCGCCCGTTGGACACTTCCTCGGCGATATGGTCGGCGACGCTGAGCTTGTGCAGGTCGTTCTCGCCGGGCGCCAGCCGGATCACGCGGGTGATGTCGCTGGAGCCGATCGCCTGCGCCGGGTCGCTGAAGCTGAGGATGATACCGGTGGGATTCGACCACGGTTCACAATCCAGATCGAGCTGGCGGGCCAGTGCCACGACTGCCGTTTCCAGGCGCTGGGCCGTGGTGCCGTAGCTGTGCAGGCGTCCGGCGATCTCGGAAACGAAGGCCACGCGCTGCGCGTAGGTGGCCTGGGGCGTGGGGATCGTGTGAGCGTCTGCGGACATGCGACGTAGTATTACCTAGGCCGGGCCTTACCGGAGAAATTCATCCGAGTTCGACGCGATGCCCAATACAGACCGGTTATGCTGCGACCCGAATGGCCCAAGTGACCCCGAACCTCGCCCCCCAGCTCGAACAGGACGCCCATGACCCGGGCCTGATCCGCCTGTCCGGCACCTGGACCCTGAAAACCGCGCTGGCCGCGGCCGAAGTCCTGCGTGGCGTTCCCGAAAAGCTGACCGGCATCGATGCGACCGGCATCGAGCAGATGGATTCGGCCGGCGTGCTGCAGGTACTTCGCGTGGCCCACCGCGCCGACCTCGGCGAAGACGCGCTGCAGTTCCGTCAGGACCATCAGGCGCTGGTCTGCACCATCGAAGAGGTCGCCGACGACCGGCCCAAGCCCAAGCGCGACTTCGGCGTGCTGGCGGCACTGGAGCGACTGGGTGTCAGCGTCCATGCCACCGGCCACAACATCAAGGCGCTGTGCAGTTTCCTCGGCGAGAACCTGGTCAAGGCCGCGCGCCTGGTCAAGGAACCCCGACGCTTCCGCCTGACCGCCACCGTGCACCAGATGGAACAGGTGGGGCTGGATGCGGTACCGCTGGTGGCGCTGCTGTCCTATCTGGTCGGCGCGGTGATCGCCTTCCTCGGCTCGACCATCCTTCGCGATTTCGGCGCCGAGATCTACGTCGTCGAGCTGGTCAACATCGCCTTCCTGCGCGAGTTCGCCGTGCTGCTGACCGCCATCGTGCTGGCCGGCCGCACCGCCAGTGCCTTCACCGCGCAGATTGGCGCGATGAAGGCGCGCGAGGAGATCGATGCGATGCGCACGCTGGGGCTGGACCCGGTCGACCTGCTGGTGCTGCCCCGCTTGCTGGCGCTGCTGGTGACCCTGCCGCTGCTGACCTTCATCGCCATGGTTGCCGGCCTCGCCGGCGGCATCACCGTCGGCGCATTCGACCTGGACATCCCGCCACAGATGTACATCGCGCGCATGCACGAGACGATGGAAGTGCGGCACATGCTGGTCGGACTGTCGAAGGCGCCGGTGTTCGCGCTGGTGATCGGCCTGATCGGCTGCCTGGAAGGACTGAAGGTGGAAGGCACCGCGCAGTCGGTCGGCGAACGCACCACCTCCAGCGTGGTGCAGACGATCTCGCTGGTGATCATCATCGACGCCTTCGCGGCGTTGTGGTTCATGCACATGGACTGGTGACATGAGCACATCCGCCCGCCCCGAAATCCTCGACATGCGTGACGACCAGGGCCATGAACTGGCGATCCGCGTGCGCGGCCTGGTCAACCGCTTCGGCAGCCAGACCGTGCATGAGGACCTGGACCTGGACGTGCGCCGCGGCGAGATCCTGGGCGTGGTCGGCGGCTCCGGTACCGGCAAGTCGGTGCTGATGCGCTCGATCCTCGGCCTGCGCACGCCCGACGAAGGCCAGATCGAAGTGCTGGGCCGCGACGCACGTGCCGACGATCCCGAAAGCCGCCTGCACATCGAGCGCAACACCGGCGTGCTGTTCCAGGACGGCGCCCTGTTCTCCTCGCTGACCGTGGGCGAGAACGTGCAGGTACCGCTGAAGGAGCACCATCGTGAGCTGCCCGAGCGCTGGCACTACGAACTGGCACTGCTGAAGGTGAAGCTGGCCGGCCTGCCCGCCGACGCGATCAACAAGCTGCCGTCGCAGCTGTCCGGCGGCATGCGCAAGCGCGCCGGCCTGGCCCGCGCGCTGGCGCTGGATCCACCGCTGCTGTTCCTGGACGAACCCACCGCCGGCCTCGACCCGATCGGCGCGGCCGCGTTCGACCGCCTGATCAAGACCCTGCAGGAAGCGCTGGGGCTGACCGTGTTCCTGATCACCCACGACCTGGACACGCTGTACGCCATCTGCGACCGCGTTGCCGTGCTGGCCGACCGCAAGGTGGTGGCCAATGCACCGTTGCCGGAAATCGAGAAACTGGATCATCCGTGGATCCAGGAATACTTCCACGGACCGCGTGCGCGTGCCGCGCGCGGCGAACAGATCGAGAGTGCCTGAGCCATGGAAACCAAAGCCAACTACGTGCTGATCGGCGCGTTCACCCTGATCACCGGCCTGGCCCTGCTGGCCTTCGGCCTGTGGGCCGCCAAGTACTCCTCCGACCGTACCTGGCAGGAATACCGCGTGGTGTTCCGCGAGGCGGTGACCGGCCTGTCGGTGGGCAGCCCGGTGCAGTACAACGGCATCGCGGTCGGTTCGATCACCGAACTGAACCTGGTGCCGGACGATCCGCGCCAGGTGGTCGCACGCATCCGCCTGAACTCGACCACGCCGGTCAAGACCGATACCCGCGCCAAGCTGGCGATCACCAGCCTCACCGGCCCGTCGATCATCCAGCTCAGCGGCGGTACGCCGCAGTCGCCGGCGTTGACCACGGTCAACAAGGACCCGGCACCGATCATCCCGACCACGCCTTCGGCGCTGCAGAACATCACCGACGTGGCCAACCGCATCGTCGAACGCATGGACCAGATCCTCAGCGACCGCAACGTCGCTTCGATCAACGCGACGCTGGCCAATCTTGAAACGATCAGTGGTGGCCTGGCCGATCGCGACCAGGGCACCCAGGCACTGCTGCTCAGCGCGCGCGATGCCGCACGCAGCCTGGACACCACGCTGAAGACCACCAACGGCACCATCGAGCGCCTGGACAAGAACCTGGTGCAGCAGCTGCCGGGCATCATCGACAAGCTCGACGCCACGCTGGGCAAGCTCGATTCGGCCGCCGGCAATGCCGATTCGATCCTGGGCGAGAACCGTGCGGCGATCAACAGCTTCGCCAACGACGGCCTCGGCCAGCTCGGCCCGACGCTGACCGAGCTGCGTGGCCTGATCCGCGACCTGCGCCGGGTCAGCGACCGCCTCGAGAACAACCCCGCGCGCTACCTGCTGGGCCGCGACGCACCGAAGGAGTTCGAACCCAAATGAGCACGATCACCCTTCCGCGCCTGCTGCTGGCCGCCTCGTTGGTCACCCTGCTGGGCGGCTGCTCCATCCTTGGCAGCAGCGAGAAAACCGCAGTGACCCTGTACTCGCCTGCCGTGCAGGTGAAGGCGGATCCGGCATGGCCGCAGGCCAGCTGGCAGCTGGTACTGGCCAAGCCCAGCGCCGCGCGCATGGTCGACAGCCCGCGCATCAACGTGCGCCCGACGCCGTCGCAGATGGAGATCTACAAGGGCGCCAGCTGGGCACAGCCGGCCACCGACATGATCGAGGACACCCTGCTGCGTGGCTTCGAGGACTCCGGCCGCATCCGCGGCGTGGCGCGCAGCAGCGCGGGCATCCGTGCCGACTACAAGCTGTCCACCGACGTGCGCCGCTTCGAATCGGATTACCAGGGCCAGGCCACGCCCACCGTGGTCATCGAGGTCAATGCCAAGCTGATCCACGTCGCCGACCAGCGCGTGGTCGCCGACCGCACCTTCCGCCAGGCGCAGCCGGTCGGCAGCACCGACGTTCCGGCGGTCACTGCCGCCTTCGAACGCGGCCTGCAGCAGCTGGCGCAGGATGTGGTCGGCTGGACGCTGGTGAGCGGACAGGCCGACCAGCCAGGCGTCCTGCGCTGATCAACGGCAGGCCCGCTCGCTACGGAGGACGAGAGGGTCCGGACGGGGGCATGCGATACTCGACGCATCCCCGCCGCACCGTCTCCCGATGACCTCGTCCGTTTCCATCGCCGTCTGCACGTACAACGGCGAGCGCTTCCTGCAGGAGCAGCTGGACAGCCTGCTGGCGCAGACGCGCCATCCGGATCAGCTCGTGATCCGCGACGATGCATCCTCCGACGGTACCCTGGCGTTGCTGCGTGCATTCGTGCCTCGTGCGGAGGCGCTGGGCATCGCGGTGGACCTGCAGGTGAATTCGCGCAACGTCGGCTATCGGCAGAACTTCGATGGCGCGCTCCGCGCCTGTAGCGGCGACCTCGTTTTCCTGTGCGACCAGGATGACGTCTGGTATCCGGACAAGCTGCAGCGTTTCTGCGCCGAGTTCGATGCCCGCCCTGAACTGCTGGCGCTGCACAGCGATGCAGAGTTGATTGACGGAAGCGGCCGGATGCTGTCCAAACGATTGTTTTCCGCGTTGGGCTACCGACCGTCAGAGCACGCGCGGATGCATGCAGGCCACGGCTTCGAGCTGTTGCTGAAGCGGCCGCTGATGACAGGAGCCGCGATGGCGCTGCGTCGCCGGGTGCTGGACGATGCGCTGCCTCTACCTGCTTCGGGCTGGGTCCACGACGCCTGGATCAGCATGCTGGCAGCCATGCGAGGGAACATCGACAGCCTGCCCGATCCGCTGATCGGCTACCGCCTGCACGGCAACAACCAGGTGGGGCTCGGCGACCAGGATGGTGTCTCGCGCGAGGTGAGGCGGGAACGCCAGCTGGAAGTCGAACGACTGCAGTGCGAGCAGCTGCTGGTACGCGCACGCGCACTGGGCCTGCCCGGATCACGCCTCGAATGGATCGAGCGGAAGCAACGGCACCTGACGGTGCGCACCCGCCTGGGGCCAGCACGCCTGCGCCGCATTCCCGCAGTGATGGCAGAGCTGTTGTCCGGCAACTACGGGTACTTCGGGCGCGGCCTGCTGACAGCCGCCATCGACCTGGTCCGCCGCTAGGTCCTGCTACGATCGCCCGCTCCGGGGGAATGGATCCAGCGGAACGTCAGGTTGATCCGCTCCTCCCGGATCCGCGCTGACTTCGGAAGCGCGTGCTGGTAGAAGCGCTGGGTCTGCCCGCGCATCAGCAGCAGGTCTCCGTGGTCCAGCACGAATTCGGCCCTGCGCGCTGGCTCATCGCGACGGCGCAACAGGAAGCGACGAGCGGTGCCCAGGCTCAGCGAAGCAATCACCGGTGACGGCCCCAGCTCCGGCTCATCGTCACTGTGCCATCCCATGGAGTCACTGCCATCGCGATAACGGTTCAGCAGCACGCCGTTGAACCGACCGATGTTCCCGGCCTGCAGGTGCTCACGCAGGGCCTGCAGCACGGGCAGCCATGGATGTGGAACGAACTCGGCGCCGGAATAACGGTAGCGGGCCTGCGGGTCGCCTATCCAGCAGCTCAGCCGCGGTGAGTCCACCCAGCGGCCGAACATGCGGATGCGGTGCACGTCCCACGGCACGTCGGCCTGCAGCACGGACATGAGCCGATCCGCCTCGGCCGCAGCCATCCAGCCCGGCAGGTGCTGGACATCGGCATCGGGCAGGTCGTGGGGGAACAACATGGCGGCCCCTCAAGGAACAGGGCGGCGTTTGGCCGCCCTGGAAACATCAGGCGCGCTGGAACGCGACGCCGGTCTTTTCCTTCAGTTCGTCATCGCTGACACCCGGTGCCGCTTCCACCAGCAGCAGCCCCTTGTCGGTCACGTCGAACACGGCCAGGTCGGTGATGATGCGGTCGACCACACCGACGCCGGTCAACGGCAGCGTGCATTCGGACAGGATCTTGTGCTCGCCGTTCCTGGCGGTGTGTTCCATCAGCACCACCACGCGCTGCACGCCGGCCACCAGGTCCATCGCACCGCCCATGCCCTTGACCATCTTGCCGGGCACCATCCAGTTGGCCAGGTCGCCCTTGGCCGTCACCTGCATGGCGCCAAGGATGGCCAGGTTGACGTGGCCACCGCGGATCATCGCGAAGCTGTCGTGGCTGCCGAAATAGCTGGCACCAGCCCGCGCGGTCACGGTCTGCTTGCCGGCATTGATCAGGTCGGCGTCGACTTCAGCGTCGGTGGGGAACGGGCCAATGCCGAGCAGGCCGTTTTCCGACTGCAGCCACACGTCCACGCCTACGGGAATGTGGTTGGCCACCAGCGTCGGCAGGCCGATGCCCAGGTTCACGTAGGCGCCATCGGTCAATTCCTGGGCAGCGCGGGCCGCCATTTCGTCACGGGTCCACGCCATGTCAGTTGCCCTCCGCACGGATGGTGCGCTGTTCGATGCGTTTTTCAGGATGCGCGTTGTGCACGATGCGGTGCACGTAGATGCCCGGCAGGTGCACCTGGTCCGGATCGATGCTGCCGACTGGCACGACCTCTTCGACTTCCACGATGCAGACCTTGCCGGCCATCGCGCAGGCCGGGTTGAAATTGCGCGCGGTCTTGCGGAACACCAGGTTGCCGGCCTCATCGGCCTTCCAGGCCTTGACCAGCGCGACGTCGGCGCGCAGCGCGGTCTCCATCACGTAGTGCTTGCCGTCGAACTCGCGGGTCTCCTTGCCTTCGGCCACCACCGTGCCATAACCGGTGGCAGTGAAGAATGCCGGGATGCCCGCACCGCCGGCACGCAGGCGCTCGGCCAGGGTGCCCTGCGGGTTGAACTCCAGCTCCAGCTCGCCGGCCAGGAACTGCCGCTCGAATTCCTTGTTCTCGCCCACGTAGGACGAAATCATCTTCTTGATCTGCCGTGTTTCCAGCAGCTGGCCGAGGCCGAAACCATCGACGCCGGCATTGTTGGAAATCACGGTCAGGCCCTTGGCGCCGCTGTCACGCAGGGCGGCGATCAGCGCCTCGGGAATGCCACACAGGCCAAAGCCGCCCACGGCCAGGGTCTGGCCATCGGCGACCACCCCCTGCAGGGCCTGGGACGCACTGGCGAAGCGCTTGCCGCCGGAAGTCGATTGCTGCATTGCTGTAATACCCTGCGGATGGATATACGCATTCTAGCCGCAGCCCTGCAACCGACGGGTTTGCGCCGCAGCAAACGGTGCCGGTAGGTCGGCCCCGGGCCGCGACGAGGTTTTTCGGGCCCGCGCTCCAACGCGGATACAATGCACGATCCGCCGCATCCGCCCGCAGACGATGCCTCCAGCGACGCCAGCCACCTCCCCCGCAGCCCATGGCCGCGCCCTGTGCGTGGATCTGGATGGCACGCTGCTGGACTCGGACATCCTGTATGAATCACTGCTGGTGCTGCTTGCACGCAATCCGCTGTACCTGATCCTGCTGCCGTTCTGGCTGCTGCAGGGCAAGGCTGTGCTGAAGCGCCGGATTGCTGCCCGCGCCGCTGTCGATCCCCGTCACCTGCCCTACAACACGAGGGTGCTGGAACTGCTGCGCGACACTCCGCAACGACCAAGGGTACTGTGCACTGCGTCGGACCAGTTGCTGGTCGCGCCGATCGCAGCGCATCTGGGCCTGTTTGAACAGGTCATCGCCAGTGATGGCCAGCGCAATCTGTCCGGTGCGCGCAAGGCGCAGGCCCTGGTGGATGCGTTTGGCGAACGCGGCTTTGATTATGCCGGCAACGGCACGGTCGACCTGCCGGTCTGGGCACGCGCATCAGGCGCCTGGGTGGTCAACAACGGCCCGCCCCTCGCCAGCGCCGCCGCCCGACACACCCAGGTGCTGGGGCATTGGCCGGGTCCCTCCCGGCTGCAGGCATGGGTGAAGGCACTGCGCCCGCATCAATGGTTGAAGAACCTGCTGGTGTTCGTACCGCTGCTGACCGCCCATCGTTTCCTTGAAGCAACGGCGGTCGCCGACGCCCTGCTGGCCTTTGCCGCCTTCAGCCTGTGTGCCTCCGGCGTCTATGTACTCAACGACCTGCTCGACCTCGGTGCGGACCGCCGCCACCCGCGCAAGCGCCTTCGCCCCTTTGCCGCTGGCCGGCTGCCGCTGCTGCACGGCTTGTTTGCCGGCCCCCTGCTGACACTGTGCGGCCTGGCCATCGGCCTGGCCTGCAGCCCGTCATTTGCCACCGTGCTGCTGGGATACTACGCACTCACCCTGGGCTACTCGCTGCGCCTGAAGCGCGTGGTCATGCTCGATGTGGTGCTGTTGGCAGGCCTTTACACCCTGCGCATCATCGGCGGCACGGTTGCCATCGGCGCGGAGCTTTCGTTCTGGCTGCTGGCCTTCAGCATGTTCATCTTCCTCTCGCTGGCCCTGCTCAAGCGCTACACGGAACTGCACTCGGTGCTGGCCCGGGGCAACACCCGTGCCGACGGCCGCGGCTATGACGTGGAGGACCTGCCGCTGCTGCAGTCACTCGGTGCCGCGGCAGGCTACTGCGCGGTGCTGGTGATGGCGTTGTACATCAACAGCCCCGACAGCGTGGAGCTGTACCGCAACCCGAAGCTGCTGTGGTTCATCTGCCCGATCCTGCTGTACTGGGTCAGCCGTACCTGGGTGATCGCCCATCGCGGCAAGATGCATGATGACCCCATCGTATTCGCAGCCACCGATCGGGTCAGCCAGATCGTGGCCGCGCTGTGCGTCGGGTTTGCGCTGGTGGCGATCTGATGCGCGCGCGCGCGTATTCCTGGGGAAGGTATCCGCGTTCGCCGCAAGCGCTGGCGAGGGTGCATGACCGCCAAGCTGGACTACCGGACTTCGAAGGCAGCGCGCTGCCGTACGGCAATGGCCGCAGCTATGGCGACAGCTGCCAGAACCCGGGTGCGACCCTGCTCGACTGTCGTGGCCTGGACCGCTTCATCGCCTTCGATCCAGCCAGCGGCCGGCTGCACTGCGAAGCCGGCGTGACCCTGGACGAGATCATTGCCCTGGCACTGCCGCAGGGCTGGTTCCTGCCGGTGACACCGGGTACCCGCCACGTCACGGTGGGGGGCGCCATCGGCAATGACGTCCATGGCAAGAACCATCATGTGGCGGGAAGCTTTGGCCACCATGTGCGCTCTTTCGAGCTGCTGCGCAGCGATGGCGAACGCCGGCTGTGCCGTCCCGGCGATGCGGATGGCTGGTTCGGGGCCACGGTGGGCGGGCTGGGCCTGACCGGCCTGGTCACCCGCGCCGAGCTGCAGCTGCGCCGGGTGCCAGGCAGCAGCCTGGAAGTGGAGAACATCCGCTTCTGCAACCTCGCCGACTTCTTCGCGTTGTCCAGGGAGAGCTGCGAAAGCCACGAGTACAGCGTGGCGTGGATCGACTGCCTGGCGCGTGGCCGTTCCCTCGGCCGCGGCCATTTCACCCGCGCCAACCATGCCGCACAACCGCTCGACGAACGTCCTGCTGCACCCCGCAGGCAGTGGGCGATGCCGCTGACGCCACCGGTTTCGCTGGTCAACCGGCTCACCCTGCGCCCGTTCAACGTGCTCTATTACTGGCGCCAGCTGCCACTGCGCCGGCGCCATGCGTCGCACCTGCTGCCCTTCTTCTACCCACTCGATGGCATCGACCAGTGGAACCGGATGTATGGTCCGGCTGGATTCCTGCAATACCAGTGCGTGCTGCCACCGCAGGCGGCCGCCGACGGCATCCCCGCCTTGCTGCAGGAAATCGCCCGCAGTGGCCAGGGTTCGTTCCTGGCGGTGCTCAAGCAGTTCGGCACGCGGCCATCGCCCGGCATGCTGTCCTTTCCACGCCCGGGCACCACGCTGGCCCTGGACTTCCCAAACACCGGCGAGTCCCTGCTGGCCCTGCTGCGGCGCCTGGACCAGATCGTCGATGCCGCAGGCGGTGCGCAGTACCCGGCGAAGGATGCGCGGATGACGGCCACGTCATTCCAACAGTCCTACCCCCGCTGGCAGGACTTCAGTCGTTTCATCGATCCACGTTTCTCATCCGGTTTCTGGCGCCGGGTGACGGAGTAAGCATGCAGAGTGTCCTCATCATCGGCGCCACGTCCGCCATCGCCGAAGCCGTTGCCCGGCGCTATGCCGCGCGTGGTGCGTCGCTGTTCCTTGTCGGTCGCCGCGCGGATCGACTGGCTGCCATTGGCGACGACCTGCGCATCCGCGGTGCGCGCGCCACGCACACCCACGCCATGGACATCAACGACCTGCCAGCTCATGCCGACCTGCTAGCGCAGGCATGGCAGGCACTGGGCAGGGTCGACGTGGTGCTGATCGCACACGGCACGCTGCCCGACCAGGCCGCCTGCGAGGCTTCGGTGCAGGCCTGCATGGCCGAATTCGCCACCAACGGCACCTCCACCCTGGCCCTGCTGGGACCACTGGCCAACCGGCTGGCCGATGCCGGCAGCGGCACACTGGCGGTGATCACTTCGGTCGCCGGGGACCGTGGCCGACAGAGCAACTACGTCTATGGCGCTGCCAAGGCGGCGGTCAGCACCTTCCTCAGCGGCCTGCGCCAACGCCTGGCCAAGCGGGGCGTGGCAGTGGTGGACATCCGCCCCGGCTTCGTCGATACGCCGATGACGGCCCACCTGCGCAAGGGCCCCTTGTGGGCTACACCGGACCAGATCGCGCGACGCATCATCGCCGGCATCGGCCGTGGCACCCCGGTGCTGTACGCGCCGGGCTTCTGGCGGTTGATCATGGGGGTGATCCGCACCCTGCCGCAGGCCGCCTTCAACAGGATCACGCTGTGAGCGCCGCATCGAGCTCCGTGCTGGAGCAGAAGATCATCATTCCCGGCGGCGCCGGCCTGGTCGGCCAGAACCTGGTGGCCATCCTCAAGCGCCTGGGCTATCGGCAGCTGGTGGTGATCGACAAGCATGCCGCCAATCTCGAGGTGCTGGCGGGCATGCATCCGGACGTGATCACTGAACTGGCCGACCTGGCCGAACCCGGCCCGTGGGAACGCCATTTCGCTGCGGCCGACGCCGTGGTAATGCTGCAGGCACAGATCGGCGGCACCGATCCCCTGCCGTTCGTGCGCAACAACATCACCGCCACCGACAATGTCCTCGATGCGATCGAGCGCCACGCCGTTCCCTATACCGTGCACGTCAGCTCCTCGGTCGTCTGCTCGGTGGCCGACGATGACTACACCCGTACCAAGCGCGAACAGGAACAGCGTGTGGCCGCCCGCAACATTGCGTCCGTCATTCTGCGCCCTACCCTGATGTTTGGCTGGTTCGACCGCAAGCACCTGGGCTGGCTGTCGCGCTTCATGCGCAGAGTTCCGGTTTTTCCGATTCCGGGCCATGGCCGCTACATGCGCCAGCCGCTGTATGCCGGCGACTTCGCCACCATCATTGCCAGCTGCCTGCGCTCACGCATCAGCGGCCAGCGCTACAACATCACCGGCCTTGAAAAGGTCGACTACGTCGACATCATCCGCCAGATCAAGCGCAGCACGGATGCACGCGCGATGGTGCTGCATATTCCCTACACCCTGTTCCACCTGCTGCTGAAGACCTGGGCACTGTTCGACCGCGATCCGCCGTTCACCGCCGCACAGTTGCAGGCGCTGGTGGCCCACGATGAGTTCGAGGTCATCGACTGGCCATCCATCTTCGGCGTGCAGCCAACGCCCTTTGCCCAGGCGATCGACGCCACCTTCAACGATCCCGAGTACGGCGACATCGCCCTGGAGTTCTGATCATGAGCGAACGCATCGCCGTTCTTGGTGCCGGTCCGATGGGCCTGGCCGTGGCATACCAGCTGGCCCGCGACGGCCACCAGCCGGTGGTGTTCGAGGCCGACGACCGGGTGGGCGGGATGACCGCCTGTTTCGATTTCGGCGGCATGCAGATCGAGCGCTACTACCACTTCCACTGCACCTCCGACCACGATTTCCTGGCGGTGCTCGAGGAGCTGGGCCTGGGTGATCGCATGCGCTGGACCGAAACCCGCATGGGCTACTGGTTCGGCAAGCGCCTGCAGCCATGGGGCAACCCGATCGCCCTGCTGCGCTTCAAGGGCCTTGGGCTGATGGCCAAGATCCGCTACGGGCTGCACGCCTTCCTGTGCACCCGTCGCAACGACTGGCGCCCGCTGGATCATGTCGAAGCCTCCTCCTGGATCCGCCGCTGGGTCGGGGCCGAAGCCTATGAGACGCTGTGGCGCAGGCTGTTCGACTACAAGTTCTACAACTACGCCGGCAACCTGTCGGCGGCCTGGATCTGGAGCCGGATCCGGCGCATCGGTCGCTCACGCTACAGCCTGATGCGCGAGAAGCTGGGCTATCTGGAGGGCGGCTCGTCCACCCTGCTCGATGCCCTGCATGCGGACATCCAGCGCCATGGCGGCGAAGTGCGACTGTCCAGCCCGGTGCAGCGCATCGTGATCGAGGCGGGCCGCGTACATGGCGTCCAGGTCGGCGGCGAGCACCTGGCCTTCGACAAGGTCATCTCCACGGTGCCGCTGCCGTTCGTACCACGCCTGGCCCCGGACCTGCCCGAAGCGATCCTGGCGAAGTTCCGCACGTTGAACAACATCGCCGTGGTCTGTGTCATCGCCAAGCTGCGCAAGCCGGTCTCGGCCAATTTCTGGGTCAACACCAACGATCCGGACATGGACATCCCCGGCATCGTCGAATACACCAACCTGCGCCCGATGGATGCACATATCGTCTACGTGCCGTTCTACATGCCCGGCGAGCACGAGCGCTATGGCGACAGCGACGAGGTGTTCGCCGACAAGGTGCGGCGCTACCTGGGCATGATCAATCCGCAGCTGCATGCAGACGATTTCATCGAAGTACGGGTCAGCCGCTACCGACATGCGCAGCCCATCTGCGAACCAGGCTTCCTCGACCGGCTTCCGCCGCGCAGGTTGCCCGTGGAAGGCCTGTGGGTGGCCGAT
The DNA here is from genome assembly GCF_001274595.1 of Stenotrophomonas maltophilia. Taxonomy (GTDB): domain Bacteria; phylum Pseudomonadota; class Gammaproteobacteria; order Xanthomonadales; family Xanthomonadaceae; genus Stenotrophomonas; species Stenotrophomonas forensis. Next base: position 608,866 of record NZ_CP011010.1, on the reverse strand, counting down.
ACATCGCACTATTATCCTGAGGACCGTGGCATCTCCGAGAGCATCGGCTTCGGCCGCGCCATGGCCCGCGAGGCGATTGCGTGACCCTGTCGCGCCCGTTCCTGCTGTTCCTCGTGGCCGGCGGCATCGCCGCGCTCGCCAACATCCTGTCGCGGATGCTGTACAGCCATTGGATGCCATTCACTCCCGCGATCATCGCCGCCTACCTCACCGGCATGGTTACCGCGTTCGTATTGACGCGCTGGTTCGTGTTCTCCGGCAGCACCCGGCCGCTGCACCACTCGGCGTTCTACTTCGTGCTGGTCAATCTGTTCGCGGTGGCCCAGACCTGGCTGGTTTCCACCGTTCTGGCCTACCACCTGCTGCCGTGGCTGGGCGTAGACATGCTGCGCCTGGAGATCGCCCACGTGGTCGGCGTGGCCGTGCCGGTGATCTCCAGCTACTTCGGCCACAAGCACCTGTCGTTCCGGTGACCCTCACGGTGAGCCCGATTCCGGTCAACGGGGCCCACCTGCCTTCATCTGCGGATGCGCTCAGCGCCCTTCGGATGCACTCGCTTCCAGTTTGACTGGCAGGATCCGGCGCAGCCTGGGGTCATCCAGTTGTGCTTTCAGCTTGGCAGCATCCGGGTAAGGCAGTTCGCGTTCGCCCACCTGCAGCGCGGCCGGATCACCCGTGACCAGATAGCGCGTGGCATTGTCCTGCTGCACGCGGCTCTCCGCGGCAAACGCCCGGATCCTGCGGAAGTCCTTGCCCACCTGGCTGAGCGGAGCGCCCACGACCACCAGCGCGAACATGACCACCGCGGCACGCGCGGCGCTGCGCAGGCCCGAGCGCGGCAGCAGGCCCCAGAGCTGCAACGCGAACCACGCGTTGCCGAATACGCCGGGTACGAAGAGATCGGTGTAGCGCGGCGCCGGGGAACCCATTTCATGCCCGCGACCATAGGCAATCGCCAAGGCCTGCAGCACGGTCCAGGCACAGAATCCGGCCATCGCCACATCGGTCCGGGTGGCCTGCCGGCGTAGCAGCATGCGCGTGATCATCACCACACCCGGCAGCCATACGATGGCCACCCAGCCGTTCGAGCGCCCCGGCCACGACAGCACGCGGGTGGTCGCAAGGAACAGCTCTCCAAGCGACTGCGCGCGCAGCATTCCGTTGGCATCGATGACCGGAATCGCCCGATAGGCGACCACCGCCAACACCGCCAGCACCGCTGTGGCGCACAACGCCGGCGCACGCTTGCCGGGCAGGCAGAGGCAGGCGATCACGCAGGTGGCGCCCACCGCGACAGCGGTCAGCATGCCCGAGGCCATGGTGACCGCCGCCAGCACACTCAGCGCCATCGCCGCCAACAACGCGGGGATGCTCTGGTGATGGCGCGCCACCAGCCCGACAGCCACGATGCTGGACAGGACCAGGAAGTAGAACTGGCTCTGGAAGCCCACCAGGAGGTTCTCCCAGGAGAACGGCAGGATCGACATCAGCAGTGCGAATGCAACCAGCAACCTGCGCCCACCCACGACGCCACTGTCACGCAGCGCGTGCCAGACCAGCGTCGCCGGGATGAAGCAGGCCACCACGGCGCTGATGCGGGCTTCGTAGACGTTGTTCCACTGTCCGGTCAGGAAGAACGACAGCAACGCAACCAGGCGGGTCGGGAAGATACGGTGTTCATTGTGCGGTTCCAGCAATGTGCTCCATTGCAGGGTTCCATGCAGCCAGGGTTGCAGCGCGGTCGCGCCCTCGCCGTCCCACTGGTCCCAGAAGGGCATCGGCGTACTGAAGAACTGGACGTAAAGAAGCCGCACCAGCAATGCGACCAGCGCGACGCCTGCGACCACGGCAAATGGAGGCAATCCGCTTCGTACCGCGGGCCCTGCGGGCACTCTGCTCATGAAATCCTTCTCGTCGGCGATGACCATGCCGCGCGATGGTGGGGCTATTTCCGGGAGCTGTCAAAGAGAGCGCGGGCTGCGGACTGCGTCCGCGCACGCGCCCCATTGCGGCTTCCCGCCTCAGTTGCGAGGCAACGCGATCTCGTCGATCACCCGCGCCAGACCGGCCTGCCAACTGGGCAGCTCGATAGCGAAATCCTGCTGGATCCGGCGGTTGTCCAGCACCGACCATGCCGGACGCTGCGCCGGGGTCGGATAGTCCGAACTCGGAATGGCCTCCACCACCGGCGCACGGTCCAGCAGCCCCTTCGCCAGCGCCTCGGCGAAGATCGCCTCGGCGAATCCATGCCAGCTGGTCTGGCCCGTGGCGGTCAGGTGCCAGGTGCCGGACAACGGGCCCGGGTGCTGCAATGCCAGCGCAGTGACATCGGCGATCAGTGCCGCCGGCGTCGGCGTGCCGATCTGATCGGCCACCACCCGCAGCCGGTCGCGCTCGGCGCCCACCCGCAGCATGGTGCGCAGGAAGTTCGCACCGTGCGCGGCATACACCCACGCCGTGCGGAAGATCAGGTGGCGCCCGCCCGCTGCACGCACCGCATCCTCGCCATCGCGCTTGCTGGTGCCATACACGCCCAGCGGTGCAGTAGGCTCGTCCTCGTGGTACGGCCGTGTGCCGCGTCCATCGAATACGTAGTCGGTGGAGTAGTGCACGAACGGCACACCCCGCAGCGCACACCAGCGCGCGATCACGCCCGGTGCCAGCGCATTGGCCGCAAAGGCCGCGCCTGCGTCCTGTTCGGCGCGGTCCACTGCCGTATAGGCCGCCGCATTGACCACGATCGATGGCTGCAGCCGATCCAGCAATGCCAACAGACTGTCTGGCTCGCTGAAGTCGGCCCTCTCGCAGGAACGGCCGTCGGGCAGCGTGCCGCTGCGCGTGGTTGCAATCACCGTACCCTGCGGCGCCAATGCGCGCAGCAGTTCCTGGCCCACCTGGCCGTTGCCGCCGAACACCAGCAGCTTCATGGCGTATAGGCCGGCAATCGGTCTTCGGCAATATCCTTCAGGAACGGCGCATCCTCATCCTTGGCCGACAGGATCGGATCGCTGATCGGCCAGTCCACCGCGATATCGGCGTCGTCCCAGCGCACAGCAGCATCGGCTTCCCTTACGTACACGTCGGTACAGAGATAGTGGAACAGCGCAGTCTCGGACAGCACCGCGAAACCGTGGGCGAAACCTTCCGGAATCCAGAACTGGCGCTTGTTGCCGGCACTCAGGATCACTGCCTCCCAGCATCCAAACGTCGGTGACCCGCGTCGGATGTCCACGGCTACATCGTAGACCTCACCTTCCAGCACGCTGACCAGCTTGCCCTGCGGGCGCGGCCACTGGTAGTGCAGGCCACGCAGCACGCCCTTGCTCGAGGACGAAACATTGCTCTGCACGAACCGGTCGGGCAACCCAAGCGCACCGAATCGCGATGCGTTCCAGCCTTCGAAGAAAAAACCGCGCGAATCACCGAACACCATCGGCTCAAGCACCACGCATCCCGGCAGGCGGGTCTGAATCACTTTCACGGAACCACCCCACGCAATGCCAGCTTGTTCAGGTACTGGCCGTAGCCATTCTTGATCAACGGGGCCGCCAGCGCCTGCAGCTGTTCGGCCGAGATCCAGCCCTGCCCGAACGCCACTTCCTCCGGGCAGCATACCTGCAGGCCCTGGCGGGTCTGGATGGTCTCGATGAAGTTGGAGGCTTCCAGCAGCGACTGGTGGGTGCCGGTATCGAGCCAGGCATAACCGCGGCCCAGTGCTTCCAGATGAAGCGTGCCGTCGGCCAGGTAGCGCTTGTTGAGATCGGTGATTTCCAGCTCGCCACGCGACGAAGGCCGGAGCTCGGCGGCATAGTCACTGGCGTTGCCGTCGTAGAAGTAGAGGCCGGTAACCGCATAGTTGGAACGCGGGTTTGCTGGCTTCTCCACCAGATCGACTACCTTACCGCCCCTGTCGAACTCGGCCACGCCGTAGCGCTCGGGGTCATTCACCCAGTAACCGAACACGGTCGAACCGTCCACGCGCTCGTCGGCGCGCTTGAGCAGTTCACGTAGACCGTGGCCATGGAAGATGTTGTCGCCCAGCACCAGGCAGCTCGGCTTGCCGGCCACGAAATCGCGGCCAATCAGATAGGCCTGTGCCAGCCCATCAGGGCTGGGCTGCACTGCGTACTGGATGTCCATGCCCCACTGCGAACCGTCGCCCAGCAACTGCTGGAACAGCGCCTGCTCATGCGGCGTGTTGATGATCAGTACTTCACGGATGCCCGCCAGCATCAGCACGCTGAGCGGGTAGTAGATCATCGGCTTGTCGTACACCGGCAGCAGCTGCTTGCTGACACCCTTGGTGATCGGATACAGCCGGGTGCCGGAGCCACCGGCCAGGATGATGCCTTTGCGTTGCGTCATGCAGGTTTCCTGTTCAATGCCGTCGGTTCAGGCAGAGGTGCCAATGCGCTGCAGGCGGTAGCTGCCATCCAGCACGCCGTTCACCCACTCCTGGTTGTCCAGGTACCAGTCAACGGTGAAGGTGATGCCCTGCTCGAAGGTGTAGGCCGGCTCCCAGCCGAGGTCGTTCTTCAGCTTGGAGGCGTCGATCGCATAGCGGCGGTCGTGCCCCGGACGGTCGGCCACGTAGGTGATCTGGCTGCTGCGCGGCTGGCCATCGTCGCGCGGGCGGCGTGCATCGAGCAGCGCGCAGATCGCCTGCACCACTTCGATGTTCTGCTTCTCCGAATTGCCACCGACGTTGTAGGTCTCGCCGACCTGCCCCTTGGCCAGCACCGTGCGGATCGCTTCGCAATGATCGGTGACGAACAGCCAGTCACGCACCTGCCTGCCATCGCCGTACACCGGAAGCGGTTCGCCGGCCAGCGCCTTGGCGATCACCAGCGGAATGAGCTTTTCCGGGAAATGATAGGGGCCGTAGTTGTTGGAGCAATTGGTGGTCAGCACCGGCAGCCCGTAGGTGTGATGGAACGCACGCACCAGGTGATCCGATGCGGCCTTGGACGCCGAGTACGGCGAATTGGGCGCATACGGGGTGGTTTCACTGAACTTGCCAGTCTCGCCCAGCGTGCCATACACCTCGTCGGTGGACACGTGCAGGAAGCGGAATGCAGCGGCCTCGTCGGCCGGCAGTCCCTTCCAGTAGTCACGCACCGCTTCCAGCAGGCCCAGGGTGCCCACCACGTTGGTCTGGATGAATGCGCCGGGACCGTCGATGGAACGATCCACGTGGCTTTCCGCAGCGAAGTTGAGCACCGCGTCGGGCCGGTGCTCGGCCAGCAGGCGGGCAACCAGGTCGCGATCACCGATATCACCCTGCACGAAGACGTGGTTGGCGTCGCTGTCCAGGCTGGACAGGGTCTTCAGGTTGCCGGCATAGGTGAGGGCGTCAAGATTGATCACCTTGATGCCACGTGCGACCGCTTCCAGCACGAAGTTGCCGCCGATGAATCCGGCGCCGCCGGTGACAAGCCATGTGGGCACTACCCGTTCTCCTGTTCAGATTTCACCTCGGCCCTGGAGCCTTCCGGCAGCGGGAGAGGATACATCGGCGGCTCCTTCACGACTGCCTGTCGGCCATGAACGGAACAGGTGGACACCGCCCGGAATGCCGCATTGCAACAAAACCATACGCATTCGCATGGTGCCCCGCCACCCGCTAGAATCGGGGTCCCACCCCCGAACCGGTTGCTGTTGCAGGACCGGATGTTCCCCCAGCAAATGTGAGCCGGCCAGCGGCCGGCACTACAAGGACCCCGTACCAGATGAAAATCCTCGTCGCGTACAAGCGCGTGGTGGACTACAACGTCCGCATTCAGGTCAAGCCGGACGGTTCCGGCGTGGTCACCGACGGCGTCAAGCTGTCCCCCAACCCCTTCGATGAAATCGCGTTGGAAGAAGCCCTGCGCCTGCGCGACAAGGGCATCGCCAGCGAAGTCGTGGTTGCGACCATCGCACCGGCCGACGCCCAGGCGCACCTGCGCAATGGCCTGGCCATGGGCGCGAACCGCGCCATTCACGTCGTCACCGACCAGGCCATCCAGCCGCTGACCGCCGCCCGCACCCTGCTCAAGCTGATCGAGAAGGAACAGCCGGACCTGGTGATCCTGGGCAAGCAGGCGATCGACGACGACGCCAACCAGACCGGCCAGATGCTGGCCACGCTCTGGGGCCGTCCGCAGGCGACCTTCGCCAGCAAGCTGGACATCGCCGACGGCAAGGCCACGGTCACCCGCGAGGTCGATGCCGGCCTGGAAACCCTCGAAGTGGACCTGCCGGCGGTGGTCACCACCGACCTGCGCCTGAACGAGCCGCGCTTCATCAAGCTGCCGGACATCATGAAGGCCAAGGCCAAGCCGCTGGAGAGCCTGCAGCTGGCCGACCTCGGCGTTGAAGCCGCCGATACCTTCAAGACCACCCAGTACGCCGCGCCATCCAAGCGCAGCAAGGGTGTGATGGTCAAGGACGCGGCCGAACTGGTTGCCGCACTCAAGCAGAAGGGGCTGCTGTAATGAGCAAGATTCTCGTCATCGCCGAGCACCACGACGGCAAGCTCAACGCCGCCACCGCCAAGACCGTCAGCGCCGCCGCCGCCATCAGCGGTGCCAGCATCGACGTGCTGGTGCTGGCCGCCGATCCGGCCGCCGTCGCTGCGGAAGCGGCGAAGATCGCCGGCGTCGCCAAGGTCCTGACCGTGGCCAACGCCGCCAATGCACAAGCCATCGCCCAGGTGCTGGCGCCGCAGATCGCACAGCTGGCCAAGGGCTACACCCACGTGTTCGGCCCGTCGACCACCTTCGGCAAGGACCTGATGCCCTGCGTGGCCGCCCTGCTTGGCGTCAACCAGGTCTCCGACCTGATGAGCGTCGAAGGCAGCCACACCTTCAAGCGCCCGATCTACGCCGGCAACGCAATCATCACCGTCGAAGCCCCGGCCGACCAGGTCGTGGTCGCCACCGTGCGTGCCGCGTCGTGGCCGGAAGCGGCCCAGGGTGGCAGTGCCGCTATCGAAGCGGCCAGCGTCGACGCCCCGCTGCCGGCCCACACCCGCTTCGTCGGCCTGGCCGCCGGTGCCAGCGACCGCCCGGACCTGCAGAGCGCCAAGCGCGTGGTCTCCGGTGGCCGTGGCGTCGGCTCGGAAGAGAACTTCAAAGTCATCTTCCAGTTGGCCGACAGGCTCGGCGCCGCCGTCGGTGCTTCGCGCGCCGCGGTCGATGCCGGCTATGTGCCCAGCGACCTGCAGGTCGGCCAGACCGGCAAGATCATCGCGCCGGAGCTGTACGTGGCCGTCGGCATCAGCGGTGCCATCCAGCACCTGACCGGCATCAAGGACGCCGGCACCATCGTGGCGATCAACAAGGACGGTGACGCGCCGATCTTCGAGATCGCCGACATCGGCCTGGTGGGGGACCTGTTCACGATCCTGCCAGAGCTGGAAGCGGCGCTGGGCTGAGCCCGGCAGAAGCAAGGGACCGCATAATCAACGGGTTATGCGGTCCTTTCCGATTGTTTTGGCCGGCACGGATGCTGGACAGGATTACCCGCCCCGACGGAGCCTGTCGCTATAATCGGCGGTCACCCCAGTAAGGACCGCATTGATGACGCTCCCGTGTTTCAAGGCCTATGACATCCGTGGCCGGGTTCCGGATGAACTCGACGCCAACCTGGCCAAGCGCATCGGCGCCGGCACGGCGGCATTGCTGGGGCCAGGACCGGTCATCGTCGGCCATGACATCCGCCTGAGCAGCCCGGAGCTGCTGCAGGCCGCGATCGAAGGCCTCACCGCAAGTGGCCGCGATGTCATCGACATCGGCCTGTGCGGCACCGAGGAAGTGTACTTCCAGACGTTCCACCGCCAGGCCGCCGGCGGCATCATGGTTACTGCCAGCCACAATCCGATGGATTACAACGGCATGAAGCTGGTACGCGAACAGTCCAAGCCGATCAGCGGCGATACCGGCCTGTTCGACATCCGCGACTTCGCGGCCTCCGACGCACCGCTGGGCAACGGCCACGGCACGGTCAGCCAGGACGCCGACAAATCGGCCTACATCCAGCACCTGCTCGGCTACATCGACGTCGCCAGCCTGAAGCCGCTGAAGATCGTCACCAACGCTGGCAACGGTGGTGCCGGCCTGGTAATCGACGCACTGGCCCCGCACCTGCCCTTCGAATTCATCCGCATCCAGCATGAGGCCGACGGCAGCTTCCCCAACGGCATTCCCAACCCGCTGCTGCCGGAAAACCGCGCGGCCACCCGCGACGCGGTGCGCGAACACGGTGCCGACTTCGGCATCGCCTGGGATGGCGACTTCGACCGCTGCTTCTTCTTCGACGCCGATGGCAACTTCATCGAGGGCTACTACCTGGTCGGCCTGCTGGCCACCGCGCTGCTCGCGCGCCAGCCGGGCGGCAAGATCATCCATGACCCGCGCCTGACCTGGAACACCATCGAGCAGGTACAGCAGGCCGGTGGCGTGCCGATCATGAGCAAGACCGGCCATGCCTTCATCAAGGAACGCATGCGCGCCGAAGATGCGATCTACGGCGGCGAGATGAGTGCGCACCACTATTTCCGCGATTTCGCCTACTGCGACTCCGGCATGATTCCCTGGTTGCTGATTGCCGCACTGGTCTCGCAGACCGGTACTCCGCTGGGCGAACTGGTCGCGGACCGGGTGAAGGCCTTCCCCTGCAGTGGCGAGATCAACTTCCGCGTGGAAGACGCCAAGGCGACGGTGGCCCACGTCCTGGCCCATTACCAGGCCGACGCACCGCTGCTGGATCATACCGACGGCGTCAGCGCCGAGTTCGCCGACTGGCGCTTCAATCTGCGCAGCTCGAACACCGAACCACTGCTGCGCCTGAACATTGAAACCCGAGGCGACGCCGTGCTGCTGGCGCGACGCACCCAGGAACTTACCGCCCTGATCGGCGGCAGCCCGGCTCATCATTAAGTTAAGTAAGGAAGGACTCCATGCTCCCCATCGTCCCCGTCATTCTCTCCGGTGGTTCCGGCACGCGGCTGTGGCCGCTGTCGCGCGAAGCCTATCCCAAGCAGTTCCTGCCGCTGGTCGGCGACGACACCATGCTGCAGGCGACCTGGAAGCGCGTCGCCGCGATTGCGGGCAAAGCGCCGATCGTGGTTGCCAACCAGGAACACCGCTTCATGGCGGCCGAACAGCTGCGCGAATGCAATGTCCAGCCGCAGGCGCTGATCCTGGAGCCGGTTGGCCGCAACACCGCGCCGGCCATCGCCATCGCCGCCCTGCAGGTCCTGGCTGGCAACGATGACGCTTTGCTGCTGGTCCTGCCCTCGGACCACGTGGTCCGCAACGAGAAAGCCTTCCATGCCGCTGTGGCCCAGGCCGCGGTGGCTGCCGACGCCGGCAAGCTGGTCACCTTCGGCATCGTGCCGACGGCGCCGGAAACCGGCTATGGCTATATCAAGGCCGCCGCCGGCGAAGGCGCGCGTGGTGTCGAACGTTTCGTGGAGAAGCCGGACCTGGCCACCGCCGAAGGTTACGTGGCCTCGGGCGAGTATTTCTGGAACAGCGGCATGTTCCTGTTCAAGGCGTCACGCTACCTGCAGGAGCTGGAGAAGCTGCAGCCGGCGATCCTGGCCGCATGCCGCGAGGCCCTGGCCAAGGCAGCCAGCGACAGCGACTTCGTGCGCCTGGACGCCGACGCGTTCGCCGCCAGCCCAAGCGATTCGATCGACTACGCGGTGATGGAAAAGACCGGCGATGCCGCCGTGGTCGCCCTGGATGCCGGCTGGAACGACGTCGGCTCGTGGTCCGCGCTGTGGGACGTGTCCGACAAGGATGCCGATGGCAATGCCTGCCACGGCGACGTCATCGCCCTGGATTGCCGCAACAGCTATGCCTATGGCAACCGCCTGATCGCAATGGTCGGCCTGGAGGACGTGGTTGTAGTGGAAACGGACGATGCCGTGTTCGTCGGCCACAAGGACCGCGTGCAGGACGTCAAGGCGATCGTTGGCCAGATCAAGCGCGACGGCCGCAGCGAAGCAGCTGCGCACCGCAAGGTCTACCGTCCCTGGGGCGCGTACGATTCGATCGACAACGGTGCCCGCTTCCAGGTCAAGCGCATCACCGTCAAGCCCGGCGCGACGCTGAGCCTGCAGATGCACCATCATCGCGCCGAACACTGGATCGTGGTGAGCGGCACCGCCGAAGTCACCCGCGGCGACGATGTGATCCTGTTGACGGAGAACCAGAGCACCTACATTCCGCTGGGCGTTACCCATCGCCTGAAAAACCCAGGCAAGCTGCCGCTGGAGCTGATCGAAGTGCAGTCGGGCAGCTATCTTGGCGAAGACGACATCGTTCGCTTCGAAGACCAGTACGGCCGCGCCAACTGAGCGCGGTCCTGCCTGGAAACCGGCCCCGGTCGATGATCAACAGACCTGTATTGGGAGATATGCAATGCTGAAGGAATATCTACGACGCTTCGTCCAGCACCTGCTGGGTTCCTTCCTGTTCGACGCACCGGGGCTGGTGCAATGCAAGATGTTCGTGCTGCGCCGCTTCTTCGATATCGGCGCCAATTCGTACGTTTCCTATCGGGCCATGCTGGTGTCTCCGCACAGCACCCGGCATGCGCACTTCAGCATGGGCCGCAACGTAGGCGTTGAGCACGACTGCGAGCTGGACTACTCCGGCGGATTGAAGATCGGCAATGACGTCTGGATCTCCGAAGGCGTATTCATTGCCACCCATGGCCATCGGATCAAGACACGAGCGCTCAAGAAGGAGCAACCGGTGGATTTCACCGGCCTGACCATCGGCGACGATGCCTGGCTTGGCGCGCGTGCCGTGATCCTGCCCTCGGTCAACCGGATTGGCACCGGTGCGGTGATCGGCGCATGCTGCGTGGTCACCAAGGACGTCGAAGACTGGGCCGTGGTGGTTGGCAATCCGGCCCGCGTGATCGGCTACCGCAACTGATGCGGTAGCCGACCGTTTCGCTGCACCTGCTGGTTCTCAGCGGTGCAGGCCCATTACATCCATTTCGTTGATGCGGCGGATCGCGCTGTCGAAATCGATGCCGATGGTATCGAGGTACCACTTGATCGACTGCGGACGCGGGCGATTCTCGGTGTACACCGCCGAGATCGCCTCCTCGCGGGTCATCATCCCTTCGCGGATCTGATTGCTGCGGAACGTGTCGAACTCCGAGAATCCACGCGCGGTCATGTAGATGTAGTTGTAGAACGGCGCGGTGCCGTCGCCGATGCGCCAGGTACTGTCCGTGTCCGGTGCCAGCTCCCAGTCATACTGGTTGAGCAGCACGTCGTTGACTTCGTTCTCTTCCCAGATCATGTGGTCGAAGATGAAGTAGAAGTCGCGGCGTGGTTCAACGTAGTAGGCGAGGAAAGCGCCCATCGTGTCCAGCAACGACGTATTGATGTAGCCAGGATTGGTCAGGAAGCGACTGCCGTAGTAGGCCGCCAGGTGCAGCTTGCGGCTCATCGACAGATAATCGACGCGGCTCTTGTCGAAGTCCGGGCTGACACCGCAGAAGCCCGACTTGAAATCGGTGTTCTCCAGCGGATTGGCGCTCCACAGGTCCAGCGAAATTCCGGTCTGCCGCTTGAGCTGGTTGACGATGCGGAAGAAGTGCTTGTCGCCAGCCATGAACAGCGGGACCATGCCCAGATCGGGCTTCTTCAGCCACGCCGCCACGTTCTTGCGGACATTCTCGCGCTTCTGCTTGATGTCCGCCGAGACCAGGATGTTCTGCACTCCCAGCTGGCCGCACATGCGCGCCACATTACGACGGGCCAGGTCGGTCACCATGCCCCAGTCGTAGGTGAAGGTGATCGGGTTCAGGCCGAACTCGTGCTTGATCAGGTGCAGGCCATAGCTGCTGTCACGGCCGCCGCTGAAGGGTACCAGCACGTCCGGACGACCATTGCCGCGGCGGTAACCGGCCAGCGACTCGATGAAATCGTGCTTGGTCTTGACCGGATGCATGCCCGCATAGCGCGGCTTGTAGGAGCGGCAGTAATTGCACACGCCTTCGCCATCGAAGGCGATGAACGGGAAGGTCTCCGGCAGGATGCAGCGGCTGCAGCGACGCAGCTTCTTCAGATTGTCTTCGTTGTAGCGCAGCAGCGAGAAGTCCGCACTGCCAACGGCCAGCACCGGCGTTGCGGGGCGGGCCGGAGCGGCCTGGTGGGCGCTCACCGGGGTTGGGTACACCTGCACGCCAGCATCGGCCGCGGCCGCGGTGGCCTCGTCGAGACGGAAGGCGGCTGTGCCGAGGTTGTTGATGCCCACACCCAGCGCGGTCTGCGGTTCCAGCCAACGTACAGCGGGAACCGCTGCTTCTCCATGGATGTGCTTGACCACGTTGTCCAGGATGTACTGCTCGGAGGCAAACACCAGCACGCCCTGGCGTTCGTCCAGATGGAAATACAGGTCGCCGGTGTTGGTTGCCAGCACCAGGCGATCGGTCTGTCCATGCACCCAGGCGATCGACGCAGCGCCCTTGAGCAGGGCGAAAACATCGGCAGTGGCCTTGGCCGGTGTGGAGGCACCGCCATGCTGGGCGAGGAACGCGCCCATGAACTCGGTGTCAACTTCGGCGTGGCGCTGCAGCTCCGAGTGGGACGCCCACAGCTCATCCACGTTGACGACGATACCGTTGTGGATCAGCGTCACGCCTTCACGGCTGACCGGCTGGTTGTTCTGTGGCAGCGCCGAGGTACCGTTGGTGACCAGGCGCGAATGTGCGATCACGGCCAGCGACGCACCGACCTTCTCAGCCTCGAAGGCAGCGGCCAGCGCCTGCATGATCGACGCGTACTCCGGCGACTTCATCAGGTCGGTCGCGCGATCAGCCGACTTCAGCCCCCACGATGCGCGCTGGTCGGGAACATAGGCATGGATGCCCGATGATTCCTTGCCGCGCGTCTCGGACAGCTTGAAAAGTTCAGAAAGCGTCGACTGCAGTCTGGAGTGGGAGAAAGCGGCATCCTTGCGGAGCACCAGACCGAAAATTCCGCACATGATTATGCCTCGATACGATTTGTAATTAGATTCCAGGAGTACAGGCGCCGCACCATCAACATCAACACGAGCACGCCGAAGACGTAGCTCAGTGCGGTTCCAAGCGCAGCACCCTCGATCCCCAACCACGGAATGAATATAACATTCAGGATTGCATTGACGATCACCACCGACAGCTGCTGCAGGGTCTGCAGCCCCGGGGAGCCGCCCAGCAGCGGCAGCTGGTCGAAGGGAATGAACGGCGCCACCGAAGTCAGCCCGAGGAGCAGGATGATCAGCGGCAACATGCCCTCTTCCAGCCCCTTGCCGCTCATCACGTAGGTGATGGTGAACCAGTACGCGAACACCACGCCCAAGGCCAGCAGAACCGCCAACGGATACAGGTAGCGTAGAGCCTTGTTGAGCAGCATGCGACAGGTCGACCAGTCACGGTCGCGGCTGGCGTTCACCAGGATCGGGTTCAGGTTGACCCGGATCAGGTGCCAGACCTGGTAGAGCCCATCGATCAGGATCGCGCCGAAGCTGTAGATGCCAGCCGCGCGGTCGGTCAGGAAGAAGCCGATCAGGATGACGTCCACGCGAGAGTTGAGCTCGACGAACGTATTGGACAACAGGCTCCTGGCACCGAAGCTGGCGTGGCGCCCGATCCATACCCGCCGCACGCGCATGCCCTGCAGCATCCGGCGCGACCACAGATAGCCCAGCGCGGCTACGGTGGTGACGACCTCGGCGACGAGGAAGCAGTACAACACCTTGTCGATACTGGCCGAAGTCATCGAGACCACCGCCACCCAGGCCATCACGACCAGATAGCGCAGCGATTGCAGGACAGCGAAGGCCTTCATCAACTGCAGGCCGTTGAGCAGGCCCAGCAGGGTCTTGCTCAACGGGAACAGCAGCAGCCCATACGCCACGTTGCGCACGCCCAGGGCAGTGTCCGGGCTGTCGAACCACTTGCCCAGGGCCGGTGCAGCCAGCACCAGCAGCGCGGCGCCGACTACGCCGGCAAGCGCCGAAAGCAGCAGCCCGCTACCGGCCAGGCTGCGCCCTTCCTCGGCATCACCGCTGTAATGGGCGGCGTTGCGCATGATCGAGTTGTGGATACCGAACACGGTCAACTGCGATGCGACGACGTACACCGCGTACGCCTGGTTGAAAACACCCAGATCGCTGGCGCTGCGGAAGCCGGCGATCATCAGGTTGATGGCGATCCCGCTGACGGCCAGGATCACCAGACTCGCGGCCGTCCAGGACAGATTGCTCGCGAGGGTCTTCAACAGGGCGGACGGCGAGATGCTCACGGGTCGATCGGATCCGGCGCCTGGCGATGGGTCACGTCACGATGGGTGATGGGCGGATTCAGATGGCGGTTGGCCTGGTAATCGAACCAGAACGCAAAGCCGATGGCATTGAAGGAGATGCTGAAGGAGAACAGCGTCACCAGGAACGACATCTCCGGCATGCTGCCCTGCGTGAACCACAGCAGGATGGTACGCACCAGGAACAGCAGGCCAACCAGCGCAGTCGCACCGCCGAAGGCATAGAAGAACACCAGCGGATGGAAGTCGCGGATGATGTACTTTTCCTTCAACCGGTAGAAGAACAGGCGCACGATCAGCCAGCCGATGCTGAAGAGCACCTTGCGCACGCGGATACCGGATTTTTCGCCGACGTTGTAGACCGGCTCGACCGGCACGTCGACCACGCGCATCTCGGCGATGTTCAGCCGCACCAGCAGATCGTTCGGCTGGCCATAGCGCTTGTACATGTGGTCCCAGTCGATCGCAGCCAGCGCCTTGGCGTTGATCGCCGTATAACCTGTCTGCGAATCGGCAACGCCCCAGTAGCCGGATGCGATCTTGGTCAGCAGGGACAGGGCCGAGTTGCCGAAGAAGCGGATCTTCGGGATGCGCTTGAAGGCTTCGCCAGTCACCAGGCGATTACCCTTGGAGTAGTCGGCCACATCGTTGATCACCGGCGCGAGAATGGCCGGCATGTCGAGCGGATTCATCTGGCCGTCGCCCGCCATCACCACCGACACGTCGATACCGTTGTCGCGGCTCCACTTGTAGCCGGTTGCGATTGCCCCGCCGACGCCCTGGTTCACTTCGTGCTCGATCAGCACGACGCGCCCGCTGGCGTATTCCGGCGTGGCGCGGACCACGTCGGAAGTGCGGTCCGTACTGGTGTCGTTGACGATGACGATGTAGTCGACATAGTCAGGCATGGTGTCGATGACGCGCTTGATCTGCGTCTCTTCGTTGTGTGCCGGCACCACGACACTGATACGGTTGTTCTGGTACATACGCGGGTCTCGCAAGAAAGTGGAGCGATGGTCGGGATCAGTCGCGGAGGGCCGCGCGCAGCTGCTCGATGATGTAATCCTGTTGCGTCTCATCGAGGTCGGCGGACATCGGCAGGCTCATGACGCGCTGCGCCACCCGCTCGGAGTTCGCCAGAGAGGACGCGATGCGGCAGCGGTCGCGGTACGCAGGCTGCTGATGCAGGGGCACCGGGTAGTGCACAGCGGTCGGCACGTTCGCCGCAGTGAGGCGCTCAACCACCTTGGCGCGATCATCGACCTGCACGGTGAACTGCCCCCAGACCGAACTGTTGCCTTCGCGCAGGCTCGGCAACTCGCAGCCCTGCAGGCCAGCCAACGCCTGCAGGTAGCGTCCAGCCACGTGCTGGCGGCGCTCGCATTCGAAGTCGAACCGGCCGAGCTTGGCCAGCACGATCGCGCACTGCAGGGTATCCATGCGCCCACCCACGCCCACGCGGGTGTGGTAGTAGCGGCGCTCCTGGCCATGCACACGGATCTCGGCCATCGCCTTTGCCAGCGCGGCGTCGTCAGTGAAGATCGCACCGCCGTCGCCGTAGCAGCCCAGCGGCTTGCTGGGGAAGAAGCTGGTGCACGCGATGCGCGACACGTTGCAGCTTGCCTTGCCGCGGTAGGTCGCACCGAAACTCTGCGCCGCATCCTCGATCACGGTGATGCCGGGATGACGGGCGGCGATCGCGTTGATCGCATCCATGTCCGCAACCTGGCCGTACAGCGACACCGGGATGATGGCCTTGGTACGCGGGGTGATGGCCGCCTCGATCAGGTTCGCATCGATGTTGCAGGTGTCCGGCTCGACATCGACGAACACCGGAACCGCGCCGAGCAGGGCAATCACTTCAGCGGTTGCCACGAAGGTGAACGAGGTGGTGATGACCTCATCGCCTGCGCTGACGCCGATCGCCATCAGCGCGATCAGCAGGGCTTCAGTGCCCGAAGCAACCGAGATGCAGTGCGGCGCACCGGTGCGGGCTTCCAGCGCCTGCTCCATCTCGCGAACCTCGGGCCCCATGATATAGCGCCCGTGCTCGAGCACCTTGGCGATGCGCGCGTCCACATCCTGTTTCAGGGCGCGGTACTGCGCGGCCAGGTCGATAAACTGAATTTCCATGTCACTCCTAGAAAAAGGCAGGCTCAGGCAGCCGCGCACTTACGCTCAGGCATCGAGCAACGCGCAGGACGCATCGTCGACCAGGTAACGGCGGTCGCAGTGCGCGCACGTCACCGTTCCGGTCCCTGGCAGCCGCTCGCCGCACAGGCACATCCAGCCCGCCCGGCGAGCCGGAACCCCGACCATCAGGGCGAACGGCGCAACATCGCGGTTGACCACCGCTCCGGCACCGACGAAGGCGTGCTCGCCCACGGTAACGCCACAGACGATCGTGCAGTTGGCGCCGAGCGTGGCTCCCCGGCGCACCAGGGTCTGCCGGTACTCGGCCTTGCGGTTGACCGCCGAGCGGGGGTTGTAGACGTTGGTGAAGACCATGCTGGGGCCACAGAACACGTCATCCTCCAGCCGCACCGCGTCATAGACCGACACGTTGTTCTGGATCTTGACGTTGTTGCCGATCACCACGTCGTTACCGACGTACACGTTCTGGCCGAACGAGCAGTCGTTGCCGATCTGCGCGCCAGCGGACACATGCGCCCAATGCCAGACGCGGCTGCCATCGCCGATGCGCGCACCCTCATCAACGATCGCGGTTGGATGGATGAACAGGGCCATGTCAGTACTCCAGTGGCAGTGCGACCCGCTTGCCATCGCGCGCGGACATGTAGGCAGCAATCAGGACTTCCAGCGACTTCAGCCCTTCGCGGCCGTCGGTCTCCGGCTCGGCTTCGCCGCGCAGCACCTGGATCACGTTGTCGTAGTACAGCGGATGGCCAAAGCCGTAGACCGAGGTGGTTTCGTAGCTGGCGCTGGCCACGGCTTCGTCGTCCGGATCGGATTCGGCGAACTGCCACTGCTGGATCTCGTTCACCGCCACGCCGCCGATGCGAACGGTGCCCTTCTCACCGATGATGGTGATGCTGCCCTCCAGGTTCTGCGGGTAGGTCAGCATGGTCACGTTGACCGAACCCAGCGCACCGGAGCGCCAGCGCAGGCCGATTACGCCGGAATCCTCGACCTCGATGTTGCGGGCAAGGGTTGCGGTATAGGCCTGCACGCTTTCCAGCGGCCCGCCCAGCCATTCCAGCAGGTCCACGTAGTGGCTGGCCTGGTTCATGAAGGCGCCGCCATCGAACTCCCACGTCCCGCGCCACGATGCACTGTCGTAGTACGACTGCGGACGGGTCCAGAACACGTTGATGTTGATCATGTAGAGGCGGCCGAAGCGGCGCTTCTCCATCGCCCGCTTGAGCAGCTGCAGCGTGGCATTACGGCGGTTCTGCTTCACCACGAACAGGCGCACGCCGGCTTCGTCGCACGCCTTGACCATCCGCACGCCGTCCTGCAGGCGGGTAGCCATCGGCTTTTCGGTCATCACATGCTTGCCGGCGGCAGCGATTTCCACTGCCTGCTCCGGATGCAGGCCGCTGGGGGTGGTCAGCACGACGATGTCGGCCGTCGTGCTGGCCAGCATGTCGCTCAGCTTGCGGTGGCCAACGGCGCCGGTGTCTTCGACGGCCTTCTGCAGCGCGGCCGGGTCGACGTCGCAGACATCGGTCAACTCGATGCGATCAGCATGCTGGCGCATGGCATTGATGTGGGACTGGGCAATGCGGCCACAGCCGACCAGGGCGAACCGGATCTTCCTGTCCAGCACAGGCGGGGTAAATACGCGCATGATTCAGGCCTTTACGATGTTATCGGCGCTTTCCAGGAAGCGGCCACGGGAGTCCACCAGCACCGACGCGTGCTGCTTGATCAGCGCATAGTCGAACTTGTCGTGGTCGGTCGCCAGCAGCACGCAGTCGTAGCTGCTGAGGGTGTCGGCGGTGATGTCCACGCTGGACAGCTCGAACTGGTGCTCGCGCATCTTCGGGAACACCGGAATATGCGGATCGCTGTAGGACACTTCCGCACCGAGATCGCGAAGCTTCTCCATCAATACCACCGACGGCGACTCACGCATGTCGTCCACGTTCTTCTTGTAGGCGATACCCAGCACCAGCACGCGGCTGCCGTTGATCGCCTTGCGGCGCAGGTTCAGCGCCAGCAGAGTCTTGGAAATCACGTAGTCGGGCATCGACGAATTGATTTCGCCCGCCAGCTCGATGAAGCGCGTATGCACGCCGTACTCGCGCGCCTTCCAGGTCAGGTAGAACGGATCGATCGGGATGCAGTGCCCGCCAAGGCCCGGACCCGGGTAGTAGGCGACGAAGCCGAACGGCTTGGTCGCAGCAGCACGGATGACCTCATGGATGTCGATGCCCATGCGATCGGCGGCCACCTTCATCTCATTGACCAGGCCGATGTTGACGGCGCGGTGGATGTTCTCCAGCAGCTTGGTCATTTCCGCGGCACGCGCCGAACTGACCGGAACCACGCGGTCGATCACCTGGCCGTACAGCGCCAGGCCGACATCGAGGCACGGCGCGGTCACGCCGCCGCAGACCTTGGGGATCGAGCGCGTGCTGAAGTTCGGATTGCCCGGATCTTCGCGTTCGGGCGAGAACACCAGGAAGTAGTCTTCGCCGATGGTGAAGCCCTGCGACTCTACGCGGGGCTTGAGTTCCTCATCGGTGGTGCCCGGGTAGGTGGTGCTTTCCAGCGACATGATCTGGCCGGCGCGCAGGTGCGGCAGCAGCGCGTCGACCGTACCGACCACGAAGCTCAGATCCGGCTCACGGAACTTGGTCAGCGGGGTCGGTACGCAGATGATCAGGGCATCGACGTCCTTCGCCCGCGCGTAGTCGGTGGTCGCTTCGGCGCCACTGGCGAACGCCTTGGCGATGTCCGCCGAATCGATGTGCTCGATGTAGCTGCGCCCGGAAGACAGCATCTCGATCTTGGACGGATCGATATCGAATCCGACGACCTTGTAGCCGACTTCGCTGTAGCGCAGCAGCAGCGGCAGGCCCACGTAGCCCAGCCCGACGATGCCGATCGTGGCCGTCTTGGAATCCAGGCGTTCAATCAGTTGCTTGTTCATTCTTTGATCTCGATCTCACTGATGCTGATGCCGAGCACGCGCGCGTCGTTCGCGCTTTGTGCCTGCTGTGGCGAAATGGCGTCCGGCAGGTCGAAGTCCACCGTCAGCGATCGCTTGTCGGTGTTGCCCACTGGAATCTGCAGCCGCTGGGTGTCGTTACCCGGTGCGAACTCGAACTGCTGGGGTGCACCGCCGTTGACCGATACACCGACACGCTGCTTGCGCCCGTTTGGCAGGTAGGCGGTGGCCTGGATTTCCACGGTGCTGGCCGAATGCCCCTCAGGCAGCGTGCAGGTGTAGCTCGCACGCTTGCCATCGGTCCAGCGGCCATGCGTCTCGGGGCTGCTGAAACCGTTCAGGCCCTTGACCAGGATTGCACCGTCGGTGGCCAGGCCGAGCTCGTCCGTGCAGCTCGCGTTGGCGACACGGTCGAAGGTGCTGGTATCGATCCGATACAGATTGATTTCCACTTCGGCCTGCTTGAAGCGCAACGGCAGCAGCAACCGCGAACGCGATGTAGGCTGGAACATGTTCCCGGCCTGAGCGTGCTCGCTGTTGCTCATGTACCCCTGGCGGAACGGGACACGCTCGACCAGTTGCTCCTGCAGCGCGCTCGGCCGCTGGTTGGTCAACAGGTACAGGCGCCCCCCCTTCTGGTGCGCGTTGGCTTCCAGGCGATGCCAGGTACCGGTGTCGAAAGGCAGTGGAACAGAGCCACGGCCGGTGATGGAAAACACGTTCAGGTTATAGGTGACCCGCAGGCCGACCAGCTGCGCATCATCCAGCCCGGAGGCGATGATGATGTCATTGGGGCTGACAAGCTCGGCAATACGCTCGAAGAACCGAGGATCTTCGCCTTCGTCGTGGTTGTACTGCGCAATGGAGAACACCAGGAAGAACAAGCACTGGAACGCGGTAATCGCGATGGCCAGGCGGCGCCAGCGGCCGTCCCACAGGTAGGCGATCACGCCGGCGGTGAGGATCAGCGAGTACGGCAGCATGTCGCCAGCCAGGTAACGGCCGTAGTAGTACAGGTACGGGATGGCGGGCTGGGTCAGCACGGCCGCCCAGACCAGCACCAGGAACAGCAGCCCGAACTTGGCTGCGCCGGACCAGGCGATCCGGAACGCCGGCAGCAGCAGCAGCAGCGCTACGCCCAGCGGCGACAGCATCTGCGCCAGGCGGTAGATGGCGTGGTAGCGGACCAGGAAAGGATCAGTGCCGACCGGCACCGTCCACGGGAATGGCGCCAGCGAGCCGGTCTGGTACAGGGCAACGACGCTGGGAATCGAGGCCAGCAGTGCCAGCGGAAGCAGCCAAGTGACCTTGCCGGACCAGCGCAGGATCTGGTCATTGAGGCGTTCCAGCACGGCCAGGGTGGGGCGGCGCGCCACCACGTAGGCAAGCAGGCCCAGTACGACCAGCCCCAGGCCAGCGGCCATCAGTGCGGCAAGCTTCTTCAGCTTGTCCAGGTGGCCTTCGACCATCCCTCCATAGAGGATCGGCTGGTAGTAGCGGTAGAACGCCATGCTCAGGAGGAAGGTGATCACCAGCGATGCCGGGAACACCATCATCACCACGCGACGGCTCCACGGCTGGCGGATGGCAATCAGCGCATAGGCGAACAGCAGGCCCATGAACGGGATGTACAGGAAGAACTGCATGCGGGTATAGAACAACCCGTTGAAGCACAGGACCGCAATCAGCAGGAACAACCAGCGCTTGCCCCGTGCAACCTCGAAACATGCCTTGGCGAAGAACAGGAAGCCGTTGACCGTGAATGCGAACGCCACCATCTCGGTGACCGGAAACTTGGCGAAGAAAACCAGCGCGGGATTCAACGCGAGGAAGGCGGCAGCCAGCCCTGCCGCGCGCCGACTGCCAAACAGCAGCAGCGCCAGGTAGTAGCCACCGGCTATTCCCAGCGCGGCAAACAGCAGCAGCGATGCCGTATGGTAATTCTGTCCGAACGCCCAGGTGGACATTGCCATCCACGCCGGGTGCAGTGGGTAGAACGCAACCACATAGCGCGAGCGCACCGGATCGACCAGATCGACAGCGGCCATCGGCGCGCTGTCATACATCCGCAGCTCCTCGCCGCTCAGCGAGGCGCGGAATTCATCGGTGTAGTCCAGCGCCTTGGCTCGCAGCAGCTGTGCTGACATGTTGGTGTACAGGCCCTGGTCCTGACCGGCCTTCAGGTGCGGATCCAGATCCGATCGCAGGAACAGCGCCAGCGCGGCGATGGCGACGAAGCCAATTCCGAGCTTGGGCAGGGACCAGCGGATGCGTACCCGGAATACCGCCAGCATTGCCGCCGTGAGCAGCGTGGCCAGCAGCAGCAGCAGCGGAACATCGAACCTGCGCAGGCAAATCAGCGCGATCGCAAGCACGCTTGCCAGCGACACCCAAAGGACCGTCAACGTATAGGGAGAAATCAGGGAATTCCGGTTTTCCTCCCCCACCCCGCCCACCGCGCGGGAACTGCCTGATACCGCCATATGTAACTCTTCTCCGTTCAGCAAGGCTGGGCCGCGTCCAGATTGCGGCATGTGTCATGGTCCCGTGAGGTTCTGTGGGAACCCCCGGACCGGGCGGTCGATGAGCAGGACGACCCACGCCGTCCTGGCGACCTCCGGAAAGCGGTCAATCTTACAGGTGCTGGCTGGATAAACCGACAGCCGGGCCTAGTTTAAGGCATCTGGACGGAGCCCAAGGGCGTGCGCGGCTTCGCGCCACCGCCTGGCCCGCCGGGCCGTGGCGTTCGGGGCGCCCGCGGGATATTATCCCGCAGTTGTTCCCAGCCACCCAAGATCCTGCCAACCCGCTGGAAGCGGGTCGGTCGACCCCGACAACCCAGCTCCTAGAGCACCCCATGACCACCAACATTTCAAAGATTGCGCTGCCCCTGATTCTCGCCTCGTCGCTGATGCTGACGGCCTGCTCGAATGACAGCCAGGCGCCTGCGGCGGCTGAGGGCGCAGCGCCTGCGGCGGCGGTGAAGGAGAACCCGCAGCTGACTCACGAACAGGTCTCAAGCAACATCGAGCAGGTCGGCAGCACCGCGTACAACGCCGCTGACGATACCCTGACCGTCAAGCTTAAGATCAGCAACAAGGGCACTGCTGCCTGGCCGACTTCGGGCACCAACCCGGTTACCGTTGGCGTGGTTCAGCTGCTCGACCCGGCGCCGGGCACTGCCGAGCCGGCCCGTGGCGAGGAAGCTCGCGTTCCCATGACTGGCGACGTGCAGCCGCACGCCGAGACTGAAGTAACTGCGGTCGTTCCAGGTGACTTCGCTGCCGGTCACAAGGTGCGGTTCGAGCTGCTGCAGGAAGGCGTGGCTTGGTTCGGCTACAACTTCCAGCAGCCGGTCCTGGTGCTGGGCCCGTTCGCACGCTGCGCCGACGGCAAGGGCCTGTGCGACGACAAGGGCGCACCGATCGCGGCTGCCACCCCGTAATTGTACTGATCGCCTGAAAAGAACGCCCCGGCAGCACCATTTGCTTCGGGGCGTTTTCATTTGCGGGCCCAACGCCGCCTGCCGGTGGCCCGATGCGCGGCTGGATCAGGCGTCAAGCATCCACTGCAGGGTTTCGCGCAATGGCCGGAACGCAATCCCCCCGGTCAGTGCGGTGAAGCCGGCATTGGAACCAGCAAGGCGATCAACGTCATGGCTGCGGATCAGCTCCGAATCGCTTTCAATCGCAAACTCCAGCCCGGAAATCTCGCTGACGGTTTCGATGACGCGGCGCAGCGAGGTTGGAACGCCGCTGCAGATGTTGACCACCTGGCCCCGGCACCCCTGCTCGATCAGCATGCCGTAGCAGCGAACCAGATCGCGCACATCGGTGAAGTCACGCTCGACATCCAGGTTGCCCAGGCGCATGTCGGTACTGCCACGACGCGCGTGGTCGATGACCTTGGCAACGAAGAACGAAGGCGATTGCCCCACGCCTGTATAGTTGAACGGACGGGTCAGCATGATCGGCAACCGGTCCATGTACAGCCTGGCAACGTGCTCACCGGCCACCTTGCTGATGGCGTAATCGTTGAACGGCGCCATCGGCGAAGTCTCCTCCAGCAGAGAACT
Organism: Stenotrophomonas maltophilia; assembly: GCF_001274595.1. Classification (GTDB taxonomy): domain Bacteria; phylum Pseudomonadota; class Gammaproteobacteria; order Xanthomonadales; family Xanthomonadaceae; genus Stenotrophomonas; species Stenotrophomonas forensis. The sequence continues at coordinate 585,334 of NZ_CP011010.1, read as the reverse complement.
GGAGGAGGCACCATAAACGTGGGCACTGCTGGGCAGCAGCACGCTCTTCGGCACGGCCTCCAGCTCCGTCAGCGCTTCCAGCAGGTTGCGCGTGCCCATGATGTTGGCCTGGTAGATCGCAGAAACGTCGCGGTGGGCAACATGCGAAACGCCTGCCAGATGGACAATCACTTGTGGCTGCAAGCGCTTCATCACGGCCCCGATCGCATCAGGGTCGAGAATGTCGGCGACCTCGTTGTCTCGCCCTGGTACGGGATTGCGGCTGATCCCCTTCACCTGGTATCCGAGCCGCTCCAGCTCCGCGGCCATGTAAGGGCCGGTGAACCCTTCGATTCCAGTGATTGCTGCGATGGGCTTCATGCAAGTGTTCCCGGACCTTCAACTGCTGTGGAGGGAGCGTGGCACGACAGGCGCTGTGGCGCCTGCCTGCCACGATCGAACGACAAGACCAGCAGTGTCGCGGATCAGAACGAGGCGCCCGCCTCATTGCGGCGCAGGTCGGCGTTGACCATCATTTCGCACAGCTCTTCGAGCGTGGTCGACGGCTCCCAGCCCAGTTCACGCTTGGCCTTTTCCGGATTGCCGATCAGCAGATCGACTTCTGCCGGACGGTGGAACTTCGGATTGATCTTCACCAGGACCTTGCCCGTTGCCTTGCAGGTACCGGTTTCGTCCAGGCCGCTGCCGTTCCAGGCCAGGTCCACACCGATCGCCTTGAACGCCATGCTGACGAAGTCACGCACGGTCTCGGTGCGATTGGTGGCCAGCACGTAGGTATCCGGCACGTCGACCTGCAGCATGCGCCACATGCCCTCGACGTACTCCTTGGCAAAGCCCCAATCGCGCTTGGCATCAAGGTTGCCCAGCTCCAGCACGTCCAGCTTGCCCAGCTTGATCTTGGCGACCGAGTCGGTGATCTTGCGGGTCACGAACTCGCGGCCACGCAGCGGCGATTCGTGGTTGAACAGGATGCCGCTGGCACCGAAGATCCCGTAGGACTCGCGGTAATTCACAGTGATCCAGTGCGCGTAGAGCTTTGCGACGCCGTACGGGCTGCGCGGGTAGAACTGGGTCTGCTCGGTCTGCGGCACCTGCTGCACCAGGCCGAACATCTCCGAGGTCGATGCCTGGTAGAAGCGGATCTCCGGATTGACCGCACGAATCGCCTCGAGCAGGTTCAGCGCGCCCAGCGCAGTGATCTGCGCGGTCAGCACCGGCTGATCGAAAGACACGCCAACGAAGCTCTGCGCGGCCAGGTTGTAGACCTCGGTCGCTTCACTGTCCTTCAACAGGCGGATCGAGGAGCCGATGTCCTGCAGGTCATGCTCGACCAGATGCAGGTTCGGATGCTTGTCGATGCCAAGCTCTTCGATACGCCAGAAGTTGACCGAGCTGGTACGGCGGTAGGTACCGTAGACCTTGTAGCCCTTCTCAAGCAGCAGCTGCGCCAAGTAAGCGCCGTCCTGGCCAGAGATACCGGTGATGACTGCAGATTTCATGCTGATTTCCTGAATGAATGGAGCTTCGTGATAGGCAGCGGTATCAGAGGCTGAACATGCGGTCGAGCATGCCAGCCAGCCTGCCTGCCGAGGGACTGCTGCCGGGGATCCCCATCCGCCCCAGCTCGCGGCCCAGCGCCCTGGCAGCGGCAATGTAGGGTTCACTTTCTATGAACTCCGGGATCAACGCGTCAAGCCCCTTGGCGTAGTGAATGGCCGAGAACTCATCGCGTGCCCAGGCACGGGCACGGGCTCCCATATCCCGGCCCGCGCTGCGTTCGCGATCAACAAGCTGCAGTCGCGCAAGCAGTTCGTCCTCACAGTCGCCCTGCGGTACCTTCAGCACATAATCGTCCGGAAGGTCGGCATAGAAGCCGGCATCCGACACGATGACTGGCACCCCGGACTGCATGCCTTCGATGGCCGATGCTGACGCACCTTCCAGCGCGGGATCGCGCAGACAGCAGATCGCGTCCGCTTCGGCCATGCCTTCCAGCAGGCGCTCATCGCTGACCCGACCCTCAAGCACCAGCCCGCGGAAGCCGACCTCGGCGCAGATGCCTTCCAAGCGCTTGCGCTCCTGCTCGCTGACACCGCCGAGTACGCGGTACTCGGTGCGTGCGGCCAGCCCGGGGTCACGCATCAACGCGCGCACGACCTTGTCAACGCACTTGTTCGGATTGACCACACCCAGCGTGCACAGCCGCAGGCGGCTGTGATCATCCACCGCCGACCGCAGGTCCTGCCTCACGTCCGGCGCCGGATAGGCCAACGACAGCTTGTGCACCGGGCCCGGGCAGCGTGCCTGCACCTTGGCGCGATAGAACTCGGAGTGGATGATGCAGCCAAGCATGTCTGCCACGGCCCACTCTGTCATGGGGAAATGCGTGGCGGCCACCTGCATGATGGTTTCGGAAGTAGCGGCGGCACACAGCTCGCCCGCCTCCTGACCATACAGGCCTTGAATAATGCGCGGCGCGTCCTGCTGCCGCCCTTCGACCCTCAGCATTCCCCAGAACAGGTTCAGCACGAACCAGTCGTGCATGATGCCGATGAACTGGCGCTTGCGCGCCAGCTCGAAGATGCCACCGTGGAAGCCGTAATGATCGCCGACATTGGCGAACACCAGATCGGCCGTGCGCAGCCATTCGTCTTCCATCGCACTGCCGGAGGGCAGCACCGTCGTATCCGGCAGTGCAGGATAGGACGCTGCTTCGCCGGTCTCGGTGCGATAGATGGCGACCTCATGGCCCAGCTCGCGCAGGGCATTGACCACCTGGAGACTGAAACGGGCGATCGCCGACTGTCCGCAATAGGGGCCGGCCCAGACGATCTTCATCGCGTCAGTTTCTCCACCGTCGATGCCCAGTTGATATCCAGGCGGGTCCAGCTGTCGTATGCGTTGTCTCCGCGCTCGCGGGTCTGTGCACGGGAGGCGAATGCCTCGGTCATGGCCGCAGCGATTTCGCCGGTGTCGTCAGCGCACACCCAGCCATTGGCCCCGTGCTTGACCAGCTCGGTGAGGTCGCCGGAATCGTCGACGGTGATCACCGCCTTTCGCGACTGGCAGGCCTCCATGGTGACGTAGCCGAAGGAATCCTCTGCCATCGGCAGATAGGCGCAGGCCAACGCACCATTGACGTAGTCGGCGATCACCTGCCGCGGATGGAAGCCGATGTCCAGCTTCACCCGCCCCTGCAGCCCGTGGCTCTCGACCAGGGCACGAAGGCGCCGTTCGTCCTCCGGGGTATCGGCTGGCCCGGCGATAATCAACTTGACCGGCGAACGCGTCTGGGCCAAAGCTTCGACCAAACGGTGCTGACGCTTGCCGGCATTGATGCGGCCGCCGGCGAAGATGTAGTCACCGTACTTGCCTCCGGTGAACAGCTCGGGGTCGTTCAACGGCGCGCGCATCAACTCGGAGGGGATGCCGTTGTAGTTCATCAGACGGTCCTGCACAGTGCGACCCACGGCATAGACGCTCTGCGCCATCGAGAACGCGTCGTTGTCCGCCTCGGTGATCGCAGCGCGGATCTGCCGTCCCTCGGGGGTGTCCGGAATGTTGCTATGGCCGGAATCCCACATGTCGTAGGCCTGGCGGTACTGGTGTGCCAGCCAGAACACCTTGTTCTTGAAAGGCAGCAGGTAGGCGGGGAACTTCATCGCGATTACCCGATCGACGTTGACCAGGCGCATGCTCCGGCACATCAGCATCTCGCCGATGATCCGCTCGGGCGGGTGCCAGGTGAACGGGATGCGCAACAGCTCGGATTGATGACCGGCCTGGCGCAGGTTCACGACGAGCTGGTCGGCCAGTTCCTCTGCGCCACCGCGCATGCCCGGTACCATGTTGTTGACGACCAGGACCTTCATGACAGCAAACGCTCCAGGACGTGGTCCCAGTTGATCTTCAGTTCCTGCACACGCACCTTGGCCGCCTGGCCCATGCGGCGGGTATGCTCGCGATCCATCCACAGCGCATCGATGACCTCGGCCAGCGCCCGGGGGTCCGGCTCGGCGATCATGCCGTTGCGACCATGCTCGACGAACTCAAGCACGCCACCGGAATCGGTGGTGGTGATGATCGGCTTCGACGACTGCGCTGCCTCCAGCGATGGATAGCCGTAGGAATCCTCATCTTCCGGCAGGTATGCCGCTGCCAGCGCGGTGGACAGCCACTGCGCCTTCTCTTCCTCGGTGATCCAACGGTCAACGCAGGTGACGCGATTCTGCAGGCCTTCGGCAACGATGAAGGCACGCAGGCCATTGGTGTAGCCCGGGCCACTGCTGGTGCCGCACAGGCGCAGCTTGACCGGCGTGGTCACGTACTTGAATGCTTCCAGCAGCAGATGCTGCCGCTTATGCCGTTCCATCCGGCAGACGTAGACGATCTCGTCGCCCTGGCCCGCGTCGCGGAAGTGCGAGACATCCAGCAATGGCGGATACAGCACTTCGGCATCCAGGCCGTTGTATCTCTTCACACGATCGGCCACCACCTGCGAGTTGGTGAACAGCCGGTGCGACTCGGCCAGTGCTGTGGTATCAGCCCTGACCAGCGCGCCACGCAGGGCGCGATGGCGGGCGTCATCAGGGAACTCGCGATAGGGCGTGTCCCACATGTCGTAGTACAAGCGGAAATGATGAATGAACCATGCCACCTTCTTCGGGTGCTGGATCAGGTGCGCCGGTGGCCGGGTGGTGATCACCCGGTCAACCGAATCGGAGAGGTCCATCATCCGATAGGCCGCCATCTGCTGCAGCAGTTCAGTCGGCGACTCGACCATCGGCAGGTAGATGATCTCCACCTGGTGGCCATGTTCGCGCAGACGGGTTCCAAGCCAGTCAACGATGAAGCGCGCTCCACCATTGACGAACGGTACAAAGGACGAACAGATGGCAATACGCAAGGTCAGGCGCTCACGCGGCCGATGGCCGATACCAGGGCTTCCACGACGCGCTCGACGTCCTCTTCAGTGAGGTCGGCGTGCGTCGGTAGATTGATGCCACGCGCAGCCTGGTCGTTGGCGACCGGGTAGGCAGCCCCGTCTTCGAGGTAAGGCGGCAGCACATGCATCGGGTAGAACACCGGGCGCGTTTCGATGCCATCGGCATCCATCAGGCGCATGACTTCATCGCGCTGCTGTTCACTCAGGCCTGTCAGCAGCACGGTGTACATCCAGTAGACATGGTGCGCGTACTCGGCCACGGCCGGACGCTCGACCAGATCCACGTGCTGCGCAAAAGCAGCCTCATACCAGCCGGCAACGCGCTGGCGCACCTGCAGTGCCTCGTCGATACGCTCCATCTGGGCCACGCCGATCGCTGCAGCAACATTGGTCATGCGGTAGTTGAAACCCACCACCGGGAACCAGTAGCGGCGCTTCGGGTCCATGCCCTGCCCGCGGTACAGGCGCAGGCGGGCCGCCAGCTCATCATCATTGGTGGTCACCATGCCACCTTCACCGGTGGTGATGATCTTGTTGCCAAAGAAGCTGAAAGTGGCGCAATCGCCGATGCCACCCACGCGCGTGCCCAGGTACTCGGCGCCGTGTGCTTCTGCCGCGTCCTCCACGACCTTGAGATTGTGGCGGCGGGCGATGTCCATGACCGGCCCCATGTTGGTCGGATGGCCATACAGGTGCACCACGATGATCGCCTTGGTACGCGGCGTGATCAGGGCTTCCAGCTTGGCCGGATCCATGTTCATGGTGCCGGGCTCGGAGTCGACCAGGATCGGCTTGGCGTTGCAGTAGGCAACCGCATTGGCCGTGGCGATGTAGGTCAGGGTCGGGATCAGCACTTCGTCGCCTTCGCCGATACCCAACGCCACCAGCGCGAGATGAATGGCGGTGGTGCCGTTGTTGATCGCTACCGCATGGCGAACGCCGCAGAAGTCAGCAAAGCTCTGCTCGAAACGACCAATGAATTCGCCGGCCGAAGAGATCCACGTTGAATCTAGGCACTGTCCCACATACTTCTTTTCGTTGCCCGACAGGCTGGGAACTGCTACCGGAATCCGCTTTGAGGCCAACATTGATCAGTCCTTTATCTTGATTTGCCGTGCCGGCACGCCAACCCACGTTCCGGTTGAGTCGATATCCCTGACCACGACGCCGCCAGCGCCGACAGTGGCGCCATCCGCGATCTTGATCCCCGGAATCACTCGAGTACCCGCTCCGAGAAACACGCTGGCACCCACCTCCACGCCACCGGCGAGGGTACTGCCTGGGGCGACATGGGCGAATGCGCCAACCACGCAATCGTGGTCGACGGACGCATTTGTATTAATTATAGCAAAATCGTGAACTACGACATCCGCATTCAGTATTGCCCCTTCCATGATGGCGCAACCCTGGCCGATGCGGGCACTGGGAGAGATCACCGCAGAGCGGCCGACGGCGGGGATCATTTCCAGGCCGGCTGCGGTGACCGCCGCCGCTACCTTCCGGCGCAGCCGGTTGTCCCCCAGGGCGACGAAGACCGCATCCACACCCTGATCCTTGAGGAGCGGCAACTGCACGCGCTCATCCCCCAGGACCGGGACGCCATTGACGACCTGGCCAACGCGCCCCGCGTCCAGGCAGGCAACCACCTCGTGACCACCGCCACGCAGCAGATCGATGATCACCTTGGCGTGCCCACCTGCGCCGACAACGGCGACCCTGCTCATTCAGCGCCTCCAGCAGCAACAGCGCCGGGCAGCAAGCTCCCCGGCTGGCACAGCAGGACGTTCGAGCTTGCATGCTCGCGCAGCGCCGAGAAGCCGGCCAGCGGCACGCAAGCGCCAGTCAGATCGTCGATCCGGTAAAGATCGAAGGCGTGCTCGGCACGGAACGCCTCCCATTCCGCCTCGCTGGTCCCAACACGCGCCAGGTGCGAAACGGCGTACTCGGCTATCACGCCCATGTCGGGGTTGGCGGCCAGCAGTCCACGCATGCCCGCCAGTACCTCAAGTTCGGCACCCTCGACGTCGATCTTGGCCAGTGCCACCCGGGTGCCGCCGAGCAATCCGTCCACCGTCCTCACGTCGACCCGCAGCACTTCAACCTCTGTGTCGATCGGATACAGAGAGCTGTGCCCAGCCACCGCGCCGATATGGAACTCACGCCCATCCTCGTCGCAGGACCCCAACGCCACCGGCAGCACTTCAACACGGTCCTCAACCGCACTCAGCCTCAGCGAGGCACGCAGGTGCTGCAGGGTTCGCGGCATCGCCTCGGCGGCGTAGACCCTGCCTGACGGCCCCACCACGTGGGCGGCGGCCACCGTATGCAGGCCGATGTTGGCACCGGCATCAAGGAACACATCACCCGGCTTCAGCGCATGCTGCAGGAACAGCCGCAGACCGCGCTCGACGTCACCACTTTCCAGCAGGTACATCGCCAGCAGGTCGTCACTCTCGCTGCAGGAGAACGTGCCGAACTCGACGTTTATCAGCCAGCCATCATGGCGGCGCAGCACGCGTCGCTGGGCAGCCCCGGCCCAACGGCCGGCGGCACTGGACAGCGTCAGCCTCTGGGCCTCAACCCGATCCCTGATGGCGACCAGCAGCTCGAGTACCTGGCCGGTCTCGAGCGCACTGTTGTCCAGCTTCTGATGCAGCAGGGCGATCAATTGCAGTGCCTGCTCCGACACTGCACGGTCGGCGACCACGATCGAGCCCCCCGCACCCGGCTTGACCACCGACAGATGATCCAGGCGCTCATGCAGGCGCAGCACGTGGTGACGCAACACCTCGGCATCGACATTGTTGCGCACGTCAAGCGAGCGCGCGCCTTCGCTCAGGATTTCCTGAACCTGCTGCTTCAGCTCCTCGCGCTCAACCTGGTGCCTTTTCTCCAGCAGCTGCAAGGTGGACTGCATGTGCTGACGCAGCTCATCTGACTCCGACCACTGCCGCTCGATCATGCCCTGCAGACTCGACTCAATGCCGGCCTGTGCCTCTTCCGAGCGGACCTGCTGCTGCTGCAGGGACAGGTGCAGCTGCTCACGCAGCTCGCGGATGCCGGAAATCGCATGCCGCGCATGTTCTTCTCCCTGCATCTGCACCAGTCGCAGGGCGCGATCCATTCCCGCCAGCTTGTTGTCGACGCTCTCGAATTCACGCAGCATCCGCATCGACTCGGACAGGGTGGTATTGAGCGTGTCCAGCACCGCCGCCACGTCGCGACCGAGGCCATCGGTGGTAGCGAGAATGCTTTCCAGACTGTCAGCGTGCTCGTCGCGGCGCTGCTCATGCATGCGACCGACCTCCTGCGCCGACTCCTCGATGGCCAGCAGACGAGCATGATTCAGCTCCAGCTGCTCGATGATCGCATCAACGTTGGAACCGGCACGACGACGTTCGCGCTCCTGCACACGGGCGTCGATCTCGATGTTGTCCACGCGTTCGCCAAGCTCACGCGTCTGACGCGCCGAATCGATTCGGATCAGGTCCAGCTGGCGACGCATCTCCTCCATGTTGCGGCTGACCCGGCGCATCCAGCGCACCACGCGAACCACGGGATTCTTGTCCAGCAACAGCATGCGCAGAATAGGGCCGCGCTTGGCAAGTGCACGGATGGTCTCGGTCGGTGACTGGGCGAAGACCCCGACGACACCCGCATTGGCATCCTGCGGCACGTCGGCAACTTCAACTGTCTCCACGACCACAGGCGTTGCTGCGACCGCCGTGCTGGCCGGGCCCAGATCAAGCAACTGCAGCGAGCGCACCTTGAATCCCAGCAGGCGGTTGTCTTCGCCCAGGCCTATTGCGGTAGGCGACATCGGATTGGCGACCTGGAACTCGATACGGACCATCGGGATCTTGCCTACAACCTGCACTTCCCAGTCGGCCACGATCGAGGACCAGCCGACGCTGTTGGCCAATACCTGGTGGGCGGGCCCGTCGTTGACTCGCATCGAGACCAGCGCGCGATGCCCGCTGCCCTCGAAGGCGATGGCATTGATCATCACTCGATAGCGGCGGCTGGCGTCGACTCCGCGCAGGCGCACATCAATTGTGTTGATCGCCCCGCTGGACCAGATTCCATCAGATTCGGGCAGGGCAAAACCACGCATCGTGATCGCGTCCATGCTCGCGTAGGAGGAACTGCTCAGTACCAGCTCCTCCCCCGGAGCCAGGAAACCGTCGCTCGCGCGCGACTGCGCAGCCTTGTCAGCAGCACTGCTTACAGCATTACCCAGCTTGATTTTCAATGCCATATCCTTCCGACGTGAGCTGTGAAATCGGGATTTCGCGCAAGGTCCCGTGGTTGAGCACGAACGCACGATTGCAGTACTTGGCGATGGTGTCCATCGAGTGGGAAGCCAGGCAGAAGATCTGCGACGACTTGATGAAATCGTGCATGCGCTTGGCGGCGCGATCCTTGAACGCCTCGTCACCGACGTCAAACACCTCATCGACCAGCAGGATATCGGGCGTCGTGCAGGTGGCCACCGCGAACATCAGCCGCATGGCCATGCCCGCAGAGTAGGTGCGCACCGCCAACTGCAGGAAATCACCGAGGTCGGTGAACTCCTCGATCTCGGGGATCCGCTCGTTGACCTCCTTCAAGGACAGTCCCAGCATCATCCCCATGCGACGGATGTTCTCGTAGCCGGACAGTTCCGGATCCATGCCCGCGCCAACTTCCAGCATCGTGGCAATCCGCCCGACCCGCTCGACGCGCCCCTCCAACGGAGTGTAGATGCCGGCCATGGCGCGCAGCAGCGTGCTCTTGCCCGCGCCATTGTGGCCAACAATGCCTACCGCATCCCCCTGCTTCAGGCTGAAGGAAATATTGTCCAGCGCCGTGACCTGGGTGACCTGGCCCGAAGCGGCCATCAACTTGCCGCCGGTGGCGATGCCCACCAGGTTCCGGCGCAGTGAAAGGCTGTGCGAGTTGTAGATGGGATAACGGAGGGTAACGTTCTCGAAATTGAGCTTGGCGGTCATGATCAGATCCAGAAAGGCAGGCGAAGCTTGGCCTTGTGCAGCATCCAGAAGGCCAGAAGCCAGCCGACGATCGCCATGACGGCGAGTACGGCGTAGGTCTGCAGGCTGGCGACATGGCCCAGCATCGGGGCACGCAACGCCTCGATCAGGTAGGTGAACGGGTTGAACTCGAGGATCACCGACGAGAACGGCAGGTATTCCAGGCGATACATGACCGGACTGACCAGGAACAGCATCGGCATGATCGAAGCCACGCCGTATTCAAGATCACGATAGCGTGCGCCGGCCACGCCGAACACGAACGAGAGCCACAGCAGGTTGACCACGACCAGGGCCAGGTTCGGGATGAACAGCAGCGTGTTCCAGCCGACATCAACCTTCATCACGATCGCTACGATCACGAACACCAGCAGGCTGTGGGCGAAGTTGACCAGATAGCGGATCACAACGCTCAACGGGTGCACGGACAAGGGCATCACCACGTTGCGGATGATCGACGCCTGCCGCACGAACAGGCCACAGCTTTCGATCAGGATGCCCGACAGCATCTGCCAGATGATCAGGCCCGCCGTCAGCGTCGGAATGAACGTCTGCTTGTCTATCTTGAGGAGCTGGCTCCACAACAGGCCAAGGCCAACCACGCCCAGCGCGGTGGCCAGCGACTGCCAGAACGGCCCGAGCACGCTGCGACGGTAGCGCGCGGTGATATCACCCTTGGCGATGTAGAGCGGAACTTTGGCCCCCCTGATGCCATCAAGGAGATCTTTGAAGGTTGACGAGTAGCTGTGCATCAGTCCTGTACTTCCTGCATGGGCAGCGCAGCGGAGGTCAATCCGCGCTGCTGATGGATCTGTTCAATACGGTTGATCAGCGCAGCTGCTGCACGCTCGGGAGAAAGGGTCTGCAGCACCGATTGGCGGGCACGTTCGCCCATCGCCTGGGCCAGCCCCGGCTCGTCGGCCAGCCGGCGCATCCAGTGCGCCGCCTCCTCCACGTCCGCGGCAGCCCAGCGCTGTCCTTCGTGGTGCGCGTACTCGCCTTCCAGCACCGGCACCAGCGTGTAGCCGACAAGTGCACTGTTCCCGGCATCCATGAACTCCATGTTGCCCGACCAGCCGGTACCGATCACCGGTTTGCCCTGCGCCATGCACTCGGCCAGCCCCAGGCCGAACCCCTCGGCATGGTGCAGCGACACATACACATCAGCACAGCGCTGGAGCGCCTGCACATCGGCACGATCGAGCACGTGGTCGCGCACAACGATCCGCGGATCATCCTTGACGGCCTCCAGAAGGAGCTGGAGCCGCTCAGGACGGCGATAGCCGTTGCTGGTCTTGATGATCAGCTGCACGCCACGCCGATCACGCGGGAAGGCCTGCTGGAAGGCCCGCACGGTCGCGAAGGGATTCTTGCGGTGCACGAACGAGTTGAAGTCGAACGAGGTGAGGAAGACGAAGTCCTTCTCGGCGATTCCGAAGTCCTGTCGCTGCAGTCCACTGTCTCCCACTTCGCTCAGCGGCAGCGGAACGCACAGGATGGGCTTGCTGGTGACACGGGCGAATGCGTCACCCACGTAACGTGAAGAGACCAGGATCTCATCAACCTGGTTGATGGCAGGCAGCCAGGAATCAGGAACCTGCTCCAGCTCCCAGAACCAGCAGGCGATGATGTAGCCACCCTGCAGTCGTGCCCTGCCGATCTGTTCGATCGCGGCATCAAGGAAGTCGGGATTGACGAAGATCAGATGGACACGATGCGGCGCATCGTTTCCGATGTACTCGTCAAGGCTGTGGTCGTTCCAGCCATGCGGCAGATTGATGTCGACATCCACCAGCGCAGCCGGATAACGCGCGCCCAGCAGCGCGCGGGCATACAGACGCGCGCACTCGGCCAGGCCGAACTGCCCACGCAGATACGCGAAGATGTTGCAGCCGTGGCGGCTCCACGCCGGGTCCATCCCGCCGAAGAAATGCACTGGCGCATCGGGCACGGCGTGCCGCCTCTCGGCCCAGCGCGCCTCGCCCTCGAAGCGATGATGGTGCTCCTCCTTGGACGTGGCCAGCAGATGCCCAGCCACCTTGTCGCGCAGACGGGACGGCACATGCCTGTACACGGCTCTCAACCACTGCTGGCGGATCACCCACTGCACGAACCGGTAGCCGGCGGGAATCCTGTATGTCGGCTGGCTCATGTCAGGCACCGCGGAGGGCAGCCGCATCCAATGCGTTTTCCAGGTCCACCTGCAGGTCCCCCAGGTCCTCCACACCGACGCTCAACCGCACCAGCGCATCACTGATGCCCAGCTGTTCGCGACGCGCCACCGGGATCGAGGCATGGGTCATCACCGCCGGGTGGTTGACCAGGCTCTCCACGCCGCCCAGCGACTCGGCCAGGGTGAACAGCTCGGTCTTCTCGCAGAAACGCTTGGCCGCCTCGAAACCGCCCTTGAGCACGATCGAGACGATGCCGCCATAGCCGGCCATCTGCTTGCCGGCGAGCTCGTGCTGCGGATGCGACGGCAGGCCCGGATAGATCACCTTCTCCACCGCCGGGTGCTTTTCCAGCCACTGCGCCAGCGCCAGCGCGTTGGCACAGTGCGCCTTCATGCGCAGCGGCAGGGTCTTCAGGCCACGCAGGGCCAGGAAGCTGTCGAACGGGCCCTGCACGCCCCCCACCGAGTTCTGCAGGAAGGCCATCTGCTCGGCCAGTTCGGTGTTGTCACCCACCACCACCATGCCACCGACCATGTCCGAGTGGCCGTTGAGGTACTTGGTGGCCGAATGCAGGACCAGGTCGGCACCCAGGTCCAGCGGGCGCTGCAGCATCGGCGAGGCGAAGGTGTTGTCGACCACCACGATCAGGCCATGGCGCTTGGCGATGGCGGCGACCGCGGCGATGTCGACGATCTTCAGCATCGGGTTGGTCGGAGTCTCGATCCAGACCATCTTCGTCTTCGCCGTGATGGACGCTTCGAACGCATCCAGGTCGGTCAGGTCGACGAAACTGAAATCCAGCCCGGCGGTGCGCCGACGCACGCGCTCGAACAGGCGGAAGCTGCCACCGTAGATGTCATCCATCGCCACCACGTGGCTGCCGGCATCCAGCAGCTCGATCACCGTCGAGCTGGCCGCCATGCCCGAGGCGAAGGCGAAGCCGCGGGTGCCGCCTTCCAGCGATGCCACGCAGCGCTCGTAGGCGAAGCGGGTCGGGTTGTGGGTACGCGAGTACTCGAAACCCTGGTGCTCGCCCGGGCTGGACTGGGCATAGGTCGAGGTGGCGTAGATCGGCGGCATTACCGCGCCGGTGCTCGGGTCCGGCGACTGGCCGCCGTGGATGGCCAGGGTGGCCAGAGCCAGTGCCCGGTCGGGCGAAGAAGAGTGGGACATGTCGTTTCCTGAATGGCGCCGACCTGCGGCGCCGTCAAAGGATCGGGAGTCTATCAGCGAGGCCTTAACGACCTTTGACGCAGATAAACCGGAATTCAGTGGCGATCTGTGACGATCTGCAGGAATCTTCGGCTTACTGCACGCGACGGCGTAGATAGTTCAGCAGGTCGATGCGGGTAATCAGGCCCAGGAAGCTGTTGCCGTCCATCACGATCGCCACCTGGCCACGGTCGAACACCGGCAGCAGGGCCTCGATCGGCGACTTCACGTCCAGCCGGTCCAGCTTGCTGACCATCGCGGTGGCGACGGTGTCGCGGAAGCGCGCTTCATCACCATAGACATGCAGCAGCACGTCGCTTTCATCGACGATGCCGACCAGCTGGTCGCCGTCCATCACCGGCAGCTGAGAGACGTCGTACAACTTCATGCGCTGGTAGGCGGTGGTCAGCAGGTCGTTCGGGCCGATCACCACGGTGTCGCGCTGGCCGTACGGGCGCAGGATCAGATCACGCAGGTCGCCGTGCTGCGGGCGCTGCAGGAAGCCGTTGTCCAGCATCCAGTAGTCGTTGTACATCTTCGACAGGTACTTGTTGCCGGTGTCCGGCACCAGCACCAGCACCTTCTTCGGCGTGCTCTGCTCGCGGCAGTACTTCAGGCCGGCGGCCAGCAGGGTGCCGGTGGACGAGCCACCCAGGATGCCTTCCTTGCCCAGCAGCTCACGCGCGGTGTGGAAGCTCTCGGCGTCGCTGATGGCATAGGCCTTGGTGACACGGCTGAAGTCGGAAATCGACGGCAGGAAATCCTCGCCGATGCCTTCGACCAGCCAGCTGCCCGACTTGTCGTTGAGGTTGCCCTCATTGATGTACTCGGCCAGGATCGAGCCGACCGGATCGGCCAGCACCAGTTCGGTCTTCGGCGACAGTTTGGCGAACGCGCGCGACAGGCCGGTCATGGTGCCGGAGCTGCCGCAGCCGAACACGATGGCGTCCAGATCGCCGCCCATCTGCTCGAGGATCTCCGGGCCGGTGCCGAACTCGTGCGCGGCCGGGTTGTCCGGGTTGCCGAACTGGTTGATGAAATAGGCGCCCGGGGTCTGCTCGGCGATGGTCTTGGCCAGATCCTGGTAGTACTCGGGGTGGCCCTTGGCCACATCCGAGCGGGTCAGGCGCACTTCGGCACCCATCGCCTTCAGGTTGAAGATCTTCTCGCGGCTCATCTTGTCGGGAACGACCAGGATCAGCTTGTAGCCCTTCTGCTGGGCGACCAGCGCCAGGCCCAGGCCGGTGTTGCCGGCGGTGCCCTCGACCAGGGTCGCGCCCGGCTTCAGATCTCCCCGCTGTTCCGCCGCCTCGATCATCGACAGGCCGATGCGATCCTTGATCGATCCGCCCGGGTTGGCGCTCTCGAGCTTCAGATAGAGCTCGCAGACGCCGGTGTCCAGGCGCTGGGCCTTGACGATCGGGGTCTGGCCGATGAGTTCGAGGACGGAAGAATGGATGGGCATTCGGGGGCTGTCGGTTCGCGCCGCACGGGGCAGGACCGATGATTATCCGCCGGATGGCGTTGAATGTCAGGTCGGAATCGACCTACCCGGACGCCCGCCCTGAAAGAGATGCGGGCGGCCCCGGATCGACGAGGAGACCGGTACCGCCCGCATCGGTGAGTTGTGCCTGCAGGCCAAGGCACCACCGCCTGTGGTGCCTTGGCGCGGCCGCCTCATCGGCGGTGCCGCGATGCCGGGGCAGGAGCGCCCGGCGGGACCATCACTGGCCGGGGTCACGCCGTTCCGGGCGCGACGGGGTGCGTCAAAGCGTGGGGGACGTCATCGGGAGCGGTGTTTCGTACATTCGCAGAAGTCGTTGCTTGGCCAGCAGCTTCTCGCGCTTCATGCGACCCAGGGTGACATCATCGATCGGGAGTACACCCAACTCCGCGTCCATGCACTTCTTGTTCAACTTGCGGTGCTGGTCATGGAGTGCCCTGAACTCCGGATCACGCGCGCGACGTGCGTCGATCTCGCTCTGGGGCTGATCTTCAAACATGATGGACCTCCTTCGACAGATACACGAACGCCCCGGCCGCAAGGCACGGGGCGTTGTTCATGGAGGAGTGCCGGTCGATGGCCACCTGGACGCCTGCAACGACCTGCGGCACTGGCCTGCGCACGTCGATCTGCTGCGGTTCGCGCCCTGCTTGCATCGGCCCGGCCCTCCCATCGTCCGGTCCGCGGCATTGCGTCCCGGACGATTGACCCTACGCCTGCTCCGGGCGGGGTTCAAGCCCCTGCGTCAAAAAGACCGAACCCCGCCGGGGCGGGGTTCAGGCTGAATGCTCATCGCAACGAAAAACAAACAATATCAATGCATTACGGGGCGATGATGACCTCGGCCGAGCGCGCCCGGGTGGACGCTGCCTTCTTGCCGCTGACCTGGATCCGGTTGCTGGCGACACCGGCTGCGACCAGGGCGTCGCGCAGCGCTTCGGCACGCTTCTGGCCCACGCCATTGGCATTGTCGTAGGCCTCGATGCGCAGGCGGCCCTTCTTGCCGATGTTCAGGTATTCGGCCAGTGCCTTGGCCTGGTTGCGGGCGCCGCCGGACAGGCTGGAGGCGCCGGCGGCGAACGCGTCGCCATTGAAGGTGAAGACTTCGCCACGGCCATCGAACTTCGAGCCCGGCAGCTTCTGCCCGGACACCAGCTCGGCTTCCTCGCGGGCCAGCTTGGCGGCGTTCTGCTGGGCGGCGCTGAGGCGCTGCTGCTGCTTGCCGGCCACGCTGGTCAACGCATTCTCGGCATCCTGGCGGGCCAGGGTCTCGGCCTCGGCGGCCTGGCGCAGGCGCTCGGCCTCCTCGGCCTGCATCTGCGCCTGCATGCGCAGCTGCTCGGCTTCCTGGCGGGCGCGGGCCGCATCGCGGCGGCTGGCCTCGATCAGCAGATCGCTGCGGGTACGTTCCAGGCGGTCGACCTCACGCGCGGCCATCGCGGTACGCACGGCGGTCTCGGCGATCTCCACCCGGCGCTCGGCCAGATAGGTGGCCAGTTCCTGGTCGCGGCGCTTGGCCTTGTCCAGGGTGGCGATCGCCTGCTGGGCCTGCATGCGCTCGAACGCGCCCAGCTCAGCGGTGTCGGGGTTGGCCTGGATGGCCATCAGGCGCTGGCTCAGCTGCGCCACCATCGGGTTGTCGGCGGCCACGGCCAGGGTCGGCAGCGCCAGCAGCGCGGCCAGGGTTGCGGCAGTCATCGGCTTCACCGGCGGTCCTCCCCGGTCGACAGCTGGCGTTGCAGCTGGTTGACCTCGTTGCGGCGCAGCTGCAGCTGTGCGGTGACGGTGGCTTCCTCGCTGCGGACGCGGGCCAGGTCGGCGTCGGCGGCGGCACGCAGGGCCATCGCCGGGGCGTTCTTGCGCTCGCGGCGGTCGCCGGCGGCGCGCTGGGCCTGCTCCAGCCCCTGGCGGGCCAGCCCGATCAGGTCCGGGGCGTACTGGTCGGCATCGGCCTGGGTGGCCTTGTCCACCGCCTGCCGGGCCTGCGCCAGTTCCAGCGCGGCGTCCTGCGCCCAGGCGGGGGCAGACAGTGCGAATGCAAACGCCATCACATACAGGCCATGGCGCATTCGTGCGAAGCTAAGTCGTTTCATTGGGGAGGCCGTACCGGTTGTCGGTTCACGGCCATTGTCGTCAAGCCGACACCGTGCTGGCAACGGGCGTCGGCCGTTTCGTTGGGGAAAATTCGCAATGGATATCGGCTACTTCCTGAATCTGATGACCGAAAAGAACGCTTCGGACATGTTTCTGACCACCGGGGCACCGGTCTACATCAAGATCGAGGGGAAGCTCTATCCGCTGGGCAATACCGGCCTGCCGCCGGGCATGGTCAAGAAGATCGCCTACTCGCTGATGGATGAAGGCCAGGTGCCGCAGTTCGAGCGCGAGCTGGAGCTCAACATGGCCATCGCCCTGCCCGATGCCGGGCGCTTCCGCGTCAACGTGTTCAAGCAGCGGGGCGAAGTCGGCATGGTCATCCGCGCCATCCGCAGCCGCATCCCGAGCATCGAGGAGCTGAACCTGCCGCAGGTGTTGAAGGACGTCATCATGACCCCGCGCGGGCTGGTGCTGGTGGTGGGGTCCACCGGCTCGGGCAAGTCCACCTCGCTGGCGTCGATGATCGACCACCGCAACAGCACCACCACCGGGCACATCCTCACCATCGAGGACCCGATCGAGTACCTGCACAAGCACAAGATGTCGATCGTCAACCAGCGCGAGGTCGGGCTGGACACCCATGCCTTCCATAACGCGTTGAAGAACGCCATGCGTGAAGCGCCGGACGTGATCCTGATCGGCGAGATCCTGGATGCGGAGACGATGGAGGCGGCGATCGCCTTCGCCGAAACCGGCCACCTGTGCCTGGCCACCCTGCACTCCAACAACGCCGACCAGACCATCGAGCGCATCCTCAACTTCTTCCCGGAAAGCGCGCACAAGAACGTGCTGATGAACCTGGCGCTGAACCTGCGTGCGGTGATCAGCCAGCGCCTGGTGAAGAACAAGGAGGGTCGCCGCCTGCCGGCCACCGAGGTGCTGATCAACACGCCGATGATCCGCGACCTGCTGCGTCGCGGCCAGGTGCACGAGATCAAGGCGGCGATGGAAGGCTCGCTGGAAGAAGGTATGGAGAGCTTCGACCAGTGCCTGTTCCGGCTGGCCAAGGCCGGCGTCATCGATCAGGAGGAGGCGCTGCGCGCGGCCGACTCACGCGATGGCCTTGCGCTGAAGTTCCGCCTGTCCGAAGGCAGCAGCGGCGAACACGACCCGTACGCGGATTTCTCGGCCGGCGCACCCAGCATCACCCACGGCTTCTAGAAAAAGGGGACGGAGGGAATCAAGTCGTAAATGCACTTACGACTTGATTCCCTCCGTCCCCTTTTTCTGAAGGGTTCAGGAGGTGTCTCATCCGATGAGACCTCCCGTCCGTAGGTTTCCTCAATGGAAACCATCCGCAAGCTGGCCATCCTCGCCGATGCCGCCAAATACGATGCGTCCTGCGCCTCCAGCGGCTCGGGGAAGCGTGATTCGCGTGCCAGCGGCGGCATCGGCAGCACCGAAGGCATGGGCATCTGCCACAGCTATACGCCGGATGGCCGCTGCGTATCGCTGCTGAAGATCCTGCTGACCAACTTCTGCGTCTACGACTGTGCCTATTGCGTGAACCGCGTTTCCAGCAACGTGGCCCGCGCGCGTTTCAGCGTGGACGAGGTGGTCACGCTCACCCTGGATTTCTACAAGCGCAACTACATCGAAGGGCTGTTCCTCTCCAGCGGCATCATCCGCAATGCCGATTACACGATGGAACAGATGGTGGAGGTGGCGCGGCGCCTGCGCGAGGAACATCGATTCGCCGGCTACATCCACCTCAAGACCATTCCCGAAGCCTCGCCCGAGCTGCTGGCCAGTGCCGGGCGCCACGCCGACCGCCTGTCCATCAACGTGGAGCTGCCCACCGAGGCCGGCCTGAGTGCACTGGCGCCGGAGAAGACCGTGCACTCGATCCGTGGCGCGATGGGCGAGCTGCGCTGGCGGATCGAGGAAGCCAGGGAGGCGCGCAAGGCACCGGCCGTGCTGGCACCGGCAGTCACCCGCAGCGCGCGGCCGAAGCAGCCGCGTTTCGCACCGGCAGGCCAGAGCACACAGATGATCGTGGGTGCCGATGGCGCCAGTGACCAGCAGATCCTGACCAGCGCCGACAGCCTGTACGGCAACTACCGCATGCGCCGGGTCTACTACTCCGCGTTCAGCCCGATTCCCGATGCCAGCCGGCAACTGCCCCTGCAACCCCCGCCGCTACAGCGCGAGCACCGGCTGTACCAGGCCGACTGGCTGTTGCGCTTCTATGGCTATGGCGTGGACGAGATCACCGACACCACGCAAGGCGGGATGCTCGATCTGGATATCGATCCGAAGATGGCCTGGGCGATCCGCCATCCCGAACGCTTTCCGGTCGATCTGAACCGTGCCCCGAAGGAAATGCTGCTGCGGGTGCCCGGCCTGGGGGTGCGCAATGCAAAGCGCGTGCTGATGGCGCGCCGTCATGGGCGCCTGCGCGTAGCCGACATCGCCCGCCTGAAGGCGCCGATGAGCAAGCTGCTGCCGTTCGTGCTGCTGGCCGACCATCACCCGCGCAAGGCGCTGGATGATCCGGCCGCGCTGCGTGCGCAGCTGGCCCCACCTCCGCGCCAGGGATCGCTGTTCGATGCACCGCCGGCAGCCTGACGCGCAGCGCTGGTCGCAGCGGGTGGACCCGGCCTGGTCACTGCAGGCCTGGCGCGACGGCGCGCGTGATGCGTTGCTGCGCGGCGTGCCGCCCGAGCAGCTGGACTGGCTCGAAGGCAGCGAAGCGTCGCTGCTGGATGCGCCGCTGGTGCAGCAGGCAGCGGCGCCGGCAGGTGCAACCGCTCCCAACGTCCCGCGCGAATTCCTCGACCTGGCCGCCACCTGCCTGTGCCATCGCGAGCCGCAGCGCCTGTCACTGCTGTATCGGCTGCTATGGCGGATCACCCATGGCGAACGTGCGGTGCTGACCAACCCCGCCGATGCCGATGTGCTGCGTGCGATGGCACTGGCCCAGGCCGTCCGCCGTGACACGCACAAGATGAAGGCATTCGTGCGCTTTCGCGAGGTTCCGGGCCAGCCCGAGGCGTTCATCGCGTGGTTCGAACCCCAGCACCACATCGTCGATCGGGTGGCACCGTTCTTCGCGCGTCGCTTCACCGGCATGCGCTGGGCCATCCTGACACCCTCGCGCAGCGTCGCGTGGGATGGGCAGGCGCTTGCCTTTGGCCCAGGGGCACGGCGTGAGGACGCTCCGGCCGAGGATGCGCGGGAGGCCCTGTGGCAGACCTACTACGCCAGCATCTTCAATCCGGCCCGGCTCAATACGCGGATGATGATGCAGGAGATGCCGGCGAAGTACTGGCGGCATCTGCCGGAGGCGCAGTTGCTGCCGCGCCTGGTGCGCGATGCAGGCGATCGCGTGCAGGAAATGCATGATCGTCCCGCACAGGCGCCGCAGCGCAGGATTCCCATGCGTGAAGAGGTGGCGACATCGGCTACCGATACCCGCAGCCTGCAGACTCTGCGGCAACAGGCCAGCGCCTGCCGCCAGTGCCCACTGTGGGAGACCGCGACGCAGACGGTGTTCGGCCAGGGGCCGGCCGATGCCGGCGTGATGCTGGTGGGGGAACAGCCTGGCGATACCGAGGATCTGCGTGGCCAGCCCTTCGCCGGCCCGGCCGGGCAACTGCTGGACCGCGCACTGGCCGAGCTGGGTATCGACCGCGCCGCGCTGTACCTGACCAACGCGGTGAAGCACTTCCACCATGAGCGCCGCGGCAGGACCCGGCTGCACAAGCGTCCGGAAAGCCGCCACATCCAGGCCTGCCGGCCGTGGCTGATGGGCGAGATCGCGCGGGTGCGGCCGCAGGTCATCGTCTGCCTGGGCGCAACCGCGGCAGCCTCGGTATTTGGCCGTGACTTCAATCTGTCGCGCGACCGTGGACGCTGGCACACACTGGAGGACGGCACCCGCGGCTACGCCACCGTGCACCCGGCGTGGGTGCTGCGGCAGGGCGATGTCGTACGCCGCGAGAAGGCCTATCGCCTGTTCCGCGATGACCTGGCCCAGCTGCTGCAGAAAGGGGACGGAGGGGATTAAGTCGTTTGTGCCACAAACGACTTAATCCCCTCCGTCCCCTTTTTTTCTTTCAGGCGGCGTCGGGCTGGTTTTGCGGGCGGGCGCGGTCGAAGGCGTCCAGCGCCTGGCAGGCCGCTTCGATACGGAGCAGGGTCGGGTACGGCGTCAGGTCCAGGCCGAAGCGGTGGGCGTTGTACAGCTGCGGCAGCAGGCAGAGGTCGGCCAGGCCCGGGCGGTCGCCGTGGCAGAAGGTGCCGGTGTCGCGACTGCTGGCCAGCATCGCTTCCATGGCAGCCAGGCCTTCAGCGATCCAGTGCAGGGTCCACTGCGTGCGGGCATCGGCCGGCAGCTGCAGGTTGCGCTCCAGGTACTGCATCACCCGCAGGTTGTTGATCGGATGGATATCGCAGGCCACCAGCTGGGCCAGCGCACGCACCCGCGCGCGGCCGGCGGCGTCGGCCGGCAGCAGCGGCACCTGCGGGAAACGCTCGTCCAGATACTCGACGATCGCCAACGACTGGGTCAGCGTGTGCCCGTCATGCAGCAGGGTGGGCACCAGCTGCTGCGGATTCAGCGCGCGATAGGCGTCGAGGTGCTGCTCGCCGCCCTCGCGCACCAGGTGCACCGGCCGTGCGTCCCAGGCCAGGCCCTTCAGCTCGAGCGCGATGCGCACGCGGTAGGCGGCGCTGGATCGCCAGTAGGTGTACAGCACGATGCCGTCGTCGACCGGGATCTCCATTGCCGCCTCCATGCTCAGGGCTTGGCCGCCTGCTCGATGCGCTGCTCGATCGCACCGAAGATGCTGTTGCCGGCGGCATCGAGCATCTCGATACGGACCACGTCACCAAAGGACATGAACGGCGTGCTCGGCTTGCCGTCGCGCAGGGTCTCGACCACGCGCTGCTCTGCGAAGCACGAGGCGCCCTTGCTGGTGTCCTCGTTGGCGATGGTGCCCGAGCCGACGATGGTGCCGGCGCCGAGCGGACGGGTCTTGGCCGCATGCGCGACCAGCTGGGCGAAGTTGAACTGCATGTCCACGCCCGCTTCCGGCGCGCCGAACCACGTCCCGTTGATATGGGTCAGCAGCGGCAGGTGCACCTTGCTGTCCTGCCAGGCGGCGCCCAGCTCATCGGGGGTGACAAACACCGGCGAGAGCGCCGAGCGCGGCTTGGACTGCAGGAAGCCAAAGCCCTTGGCCAGTTCGCCCGGAATCAGGTTGCGCAGCGAGACGTCGTTGACCAGACCGACCAGCTGGATATGGCCCGCCGCCTGTTCCGGCGTTGCCGCCATCGGCACGTCGTCGGTGATGACCACGATCTCCGCTTCCAGGTCGATGCCGTAGTCCTCGCTGACCACCTTGACCGCGTCACGCGGGCCGTAGAAGCCTGCGCTGGTGGCCTGGTACATCAGCGGATCGGTGTAGAAGCTCTCCGGCACCTCGGCGCCACGGGCACGGCGCACGCGCTCGACGTGCGGAAGGTAGGCGCTGCCGTCGACGAACTCATAGGCGCGCGGCATCGGCGCGGCCAGCGCCTGCGGGTCGAGGTCGAACACGCCGTCGGCATCGCCGGCGTTGAGCGATTCATACAGGGCGTTCAGGCGCGGCGCGATGTGGCTCCAGTCTTCCAGGGCCTGCTGCAGGGTGGCGGCAATGCCGGTAGCGCGCACGCCGTGGCGCAGGTCACGCGAGACGACGATCAGGGTGCCGTCGCGGCCGCCTTCCTTCAAAGAACCAAGCTTCATGGGTGGGTGTCCGGAGTCATGGGCAAACAAGTTTCAAGTGTAATCAAATATGCGGCGGCGCCAAGCTGCAGCGCGGCATCGGCCCACCCTACCGCAGTGGGGGGTTCGGCAGGGCTTGCAGCCCTGCACCTGCTTTGCAAGCCAAAGCAACGTCAATTGCCAGAGCGGCTCTGGGTTGTCTGTGGGTTGGGCGGGGCGGTGTCGGATTGCGGGGACGCCGTAAACCCGTCCCTGGGGGCTTGGCCGCGGCATCCATGCCGCGGACACCCCGCAATCCGACACCGCCCCACCCCCAACAATTTCCCGATGACGGATCGAACATCCACGTCATTCATCGTCGAAATCCATCAGATATCGAGACAAATCGAATGAGATCTGACAGATCGCGGAAAACTGTCGAAGGCGGGGTGGGTCCGGTGGCAGGGGCGTGAGCGGCATGGATGCCGCGGCCAAGCCCCCATGGACGGGTTTACGGCGTCTCCCGCAACCGGACCCACCCCGCCAACCCACAGGAACCCGGCTTTTGATCTTGCTCCGGCCTTGGCTCTGGCCTCTGCGGGTGCAGGGCTGCAAGCCCTGCAGGCAGCCCCCTACCTGAACAGGCCTTTTTGCGTGAAGTCTCAAACATCGTTTAGACTTGCGGGGTCTGCAGCGGCCGTCCGTTTCCCTCCGGGATCGCCGGCGATCTGGGTCCGCCCTCTTCGCCCGCCCCCACTCCGACGCCGTTCGTCACGCATTCCAGCCTGCGCTTCGTGCCGGCTGCACCCAATTCTCGCAGCGCGGTTCACGGGAACGCTCCGAGTCAGCCGATCAGTTTGATCTGCCCCCGTCTGTCCAGTCGGACAGGCGTTTCTTGTACTTGGAGCAAACTCAATGTCTTTTGAATCGCTGGGCCTGGCGCCCTTCCTGCTGCGTGCGCTCGCCGAGCAGGGCTACGAAAACCCGACCCCGATCCAGCAGCAGGCGATCCCGCTGGCGCTGGCCGGTCGCGACCTGCTGGCCGGCGCTCAGACCGGCACCGGCAAGACCGCCGCCTTCGGCCTGCCGCTGCTGCAGCACCTGGGCACCGCCTCGCAGGAAGTGCGCAGCGGCCCGCGCAAGCCGCGCGCGCTGATCCTGGCCCCGACCCGCGAACTGGCCACCCAGGTGCATGACAGCCTGCGCGGCTACAGCAAGTACCTGCGTATCCCCAGCGCCTGCATCTACGGCGGCGTCGGCATGGGCAACCAGCTGGACATCCTGCGCCGCGGCGTGGACCTGCTGGTGGCCTGCCCGGGCCGCCTGATCGACCACCTGGAGCGTCGCAGCATCGACCTGTCCGGCATTGAACTGCTGGTGCTGGACGAAGCCGACCGCATGCTCGACATGGGCTTCCTGCCGTCGATCAAGCGCATCCTGGCCAAGCTGCCGAAGCAGAACCGCCAGACCCTGCTGTTCTCGGCCACCTTCGAGGACAACATCCGCCAGCTGGCGCTGGAGTTCATGCGCAACCCGGAACAGATCCAGGTGACGCCGAAGAACACCGTGGCCGAAACCATCACCCACCGCGTGCACCCGGTCGATGCCGGCCGCAAGCGCGACCTGCTGCTGCACCTGCTGGCGCAGGACAGCCGCGAGCAGACCCTGGTCTTCGCTCGCACCAAGCATGGCAGCGACAAGCTGGCCACGTTCCTGGAAAAGTCGGGCATCAAGACCGCGGCGATCCACGGCAACAAGAGCCAGGGCCAGCGCCTGCGTGCGCTGGGCGACTTCAAGGCGGGCCGCGTGACCGTGCTGGTGGCCACCGACATCGCCGCGCGTGGCATCGACATCAACGAGCTGCCGAAGGTGATCAACTTCGACCTGCCGATGGTGGCCGAGGATTACGTGCACCGCATCGGCCGTACCGGCCGCAACGGTGCCACCGGCCAGGCGATTTCGCTGGTGGCGCAGGATGAAGTGAAGCTGCTGCGCGCGATCGTGCGCCTGCTGGGCCGCGACATGGACATCCGCGATGTGCCGGGCTTCGAGCTGCAGACGCCGATCCGCTGGGGCAACAGTGCACCGGGCAAGGCCGAGCACGATACCGGCGAGCGCGCACCGCGCAAGAACCACGCGCGCCGTCCGCACGGTGATGCACCGCGCCATGCGCATGCCGGCCCGAAGAAGTCCGGCGGCGGCCGTCGCGAGGGCGGTGGCAATGGCCAGCAGCGTGCCGGTGCGGGCGCGGGCCAGCGTCGTGGTGGTGGCGGCAATGGTGGCGGCCGTGGCCGCGGCCAGGGTGGCAACGGCGGCGGTCGCGCCGGCTGATCCCAGCTGAGGGTTTGTTGTGCTTCCCGCTGCGCGGGGGGCTATCGAGGGACGGCGCTGAGGCGCCGTCCTTTTTTTTGCTGGCTACCGGGTGATAGAGCACGCGGTGGCAGTACCGAGGGCGGATGGGCATGGGGGCAGCGCAGAACACGCTGTAAATACGTCCATGTAAGCTCGATGGCGCCATCCATGGCGCCAACGGTTCTGCGCTGCCCCCATGCCCATCCGCTTCAAGCATTGCCTGCGCCTTCTTCTCCCGCCCGGTAGCCGGGCGAAGAGAGATCAAATTCAAATTCAATTTCAAATTCAAAGGCAAAAGCCGAAACCGACGGCTTTTTGCTTTTGCTTTTGCTATTGCTCCCGCCTTGGGTTTGATGCGTCCGCGCCCGCAGGAAACTGTCATGGGAGGCAGGGGGCCTCAGCCAGGACCGTTGGCGCCATGGATGGCGCCATCGAGCCCCCATGGATGGGTTTACGGCGTGTCCTGGCTGAGGCCCCCTGCCTCCCAAACTCAGCAACAACTCGGCGCCAAACGCCTCAACCCCGTGCTTTACTCGGATTCACCAGATTCCCGAAGAAGATCGCGTTGATCAGCAGTCGATCCGTCCCGTGCCAGTACTTGCGATGCGCCGGATCATCGGCAAACAGCACCACGTTGCCCTGCCCCTGCGCCGACACCAGCAGCCACGCGCTGCCCGCCACCCGCGTGCGGTTGCGCTCTGACAGGTAGCCATTCACCCGCGGCGGCGTGTCGATGCGCACCACGGTCGAGAACGGATTCGCGCTCGGCTGCAACGTCACCGTGTTTTCCTTGTTGATCGACAGCTGCCGGCGCGGCACGCCGAACGCCAACGGATGGCTGGTGTCCACGTCGGCACTGAGGATGTTGCCGCTGACCCGCTCGATCGCGGCAATATCGCGCTGGTCGCCGAACGCACGGCGGCTCTCACCAGCAGCCTCTTCTTCCTTGCCAAGCGTCTCGCCCTCGGCCAGCTTCTGTTCGATCGCCCACTTCGAAGCACTGCCGTAGGTCACCAGAGAGCCTCCGGCCTGCACCCAGCGCTTCAGTGCAGCCACCGCGGTGGCATCGACGCCGGTATAGGTGCCGCCGGACAGCACGATCGTGGTGTAGCGATCCAGCGGCACTTTGCCCAGCTGCTGCGGATCCAGCTTGCTGGCCGGAAGCTGCAGTTGCTGGTCAAGCAGGAACCAGGCCGAGCCAATCTCGGTGGCGGCCACGCCCTCGCCCATCACCAGTGCCACGGCTGGCTTGCGCAGCGCCTTGACGCCATCGCTGCCCAGGTCAACGCCCTCGCGGCTGCGCCCACTGGACAGCGCATGCACCTGCACGCGGGCAGCGCGTGCGGCGGCGCGCACCGCGTCCAGCAGCGCCGCGCCCTGCAGCGGCTGCCCGGCCACCGGAATGACGATGCTGCCGGCGGCGAAGTCCGCCTCGCCCTGTGCGGTGGCGGCAGTGAACGGCTGGAAGGTTGCGCGTGTACTCAGGCCCTTGCCCTGCAGCACCGCCAGCGCCCGGCCCGCGTTGTAGTCGCGCCAGTCGATGACATAGGCAAACCCGGCCTGGCCGCCAAGCACCTCGCCCTGTATCGGCGGAAGCTCCGCGATGCGGGCGCCACCGTCGATGCGGCTGCGACTGCCCCCGAACGCCACGCCGTAGGCCGGTGCGATCGCGTAGCTGGTGCTGCCGTAGAACACGTCGCCCTTGATCGGCGGCGTCTCGGCGAAGATCGAATGCACCAACCGGAACTGCGCCTGCTGCACCGGCACCACGTAGGCGTTGCCCGGCGCGAAGTGCTGCCCATCCACGGTGACCGCACGATCCAGCGCGCGCACCTCGATGCGATGCAGCAGCAACAATTCCAGCAGGCGGCGGGTCAGTGCCGGATCACGCGCATCGCCAAACACGAAGCTCTTCACCGGCTGCTGCGCGGCCTGCTTCAGTGCGCTCTGGAAGAACTGCTTCTGCAGGTCGAACAGGCCGCTGCGCTCGGTCACTGCACCACGCACCGTGCCGAGCCCGGTAGCAAGCTGGTTGCGGATGGTGAACGGGAACGTCAACACGCCATTCACCGATTCCTGTACGCGGCCCCGTGAACTGGCCTGCTCGACGGTCACGCCGACCGCGCCGTGGAAGTCTGGATAGGTGGAGCCATAGACCGGCGAGAAGTTGTCGAAGTTTTCCCCGGTGTAGTACAGCGAACCCAGCGCATCCAGCGCCTGCGCATGGTATTTGGCCAGGGTCTTGTTGAATTCGTACGATGCCGCCGGGATCAACGGGCTGTGCATGCTCTTCGGCGACGGCTCGAAGTAGTAGGTGCTGTCCTTGCCCATCTCGTGGAAGTCGATCTGCACGTTCGGGTACCACTGGTGGAACACCTCCACCTTCGGCCGCGACTCCTGCTGGGTCAGCGCAAGCCAATCGCGGTTGAGGTCGGTGAAGTAGTGGTTGGTGCGGCCCTGCGGGAACGGCTCGACGTGTTCCTTGTCGGCCGGATCGGCCGAAGCCGGGTCCGAGGCCCATGCGTTGTGCCAGTTGGCCGCGCGATCACGGCCGTCCGGATTCTGCGCCGGGTCGAACAGCACCACGGCCTGCTGCAGCCAGCGCTGGGTTTCTGCACTCTGGTTGGCCACCAGGTAGTACGCGGTCAGCATCGCGGCTTCGGCACTGGAGGTCTCGTTGCCGTGCACGCTGTAGCCCAGCCACACCACCACCGGGCTGTCACCGGCGGCGCTGCGCGGCTGCGCCGGATCGACCAGGGTCGCGTGCTGCTGGCGGATCTGTTCCAGTCGCGCCTGGTTGCCCGCCGCAGTGACCGTGGCGATCAACAGCGGGCGTCCCTCGTAGCTGCGGCCGATCTCGCGCACGCTGATCTTGTCCGAGCGTTTCGCCAGTTCCTGGAAGTAGGCCACCAGCTGGTCATGCCGGGTGTAACGGCTGCCGACCGGATAGCCGAGGAACTGTTCCGGTGTGGGAATGGACGTATCGAATGCGGCCGCTTCGGTGGCCTGCGGGAAGAAGTACGCGCTCTGTGCCTGCGCCGGCTGCGGCGAGGACAGTGCAGTGACTGCGGCGATCAGCAACGGAAGAACGGCACGGCGATGCAAGGACACGGTGGCTCCCCTGGAACACAACGGCAGGTAGTCGCGCGGCCGGCTCCCTTGGGTAGCCGGCCGCGGTGGGTGGATCAGAAGCGGTAGTCGAAGCCCAGCGTGAAGTAGCGGCCGCGCAGGTCGTACTGGCTGAAGTCGTACGGCGCGCGGATGCCCGGGAACGAGGCGTCGTACGGCGGCGTCTTGTCGGCCAGGTTCTGCACCTTGGCGTACACGGTGAGCTTGTCGACGCCGGTGTAGGCCAGGTACAGGTCGTACTGGCTGTAGCTGCCGACACGCTGCTGCACGGCCTTGGCCGCGGTGCTGGCTTCCTGGCGGTAGCTGCTGGTGTAGTACCAGGTCACCGCCGCGTTGAAGTCGCCATGCTTCCAGTCCAGCGTGGTGGTGGCCTTGTCCTTGGGCAGGGTCGCGCCGAGGTTGCTACCGGCGTAGTCGACCAGCGGGCCGCCGACCACGGTCGGGCGACGGTAGTCACGCACGTGGGTGTAGGCCGAAGACACGGTGAAGTCACCCAGCGCTGCGGTCGGGATGCGCTGGCGCAGCTCGACATCGATGCCCGAGGTCTTCAGCTCGCTCAGGTTCTGGTAGCGGTTGTAGACCGCCTGCAGCTTGCCGCGCTCGTCGCGCTGCACGGCACCGGCCACGTTGTCGTTGACCAGGGTCTGGGTGTTGTTGGTGCCGACCAGGTTGTCCAGCTGGATGCGGTAGTAGTCCACGCTCAGGTTGGTGTTGGCCCACGGCGACAGCACCACGCCGAAGTTCACGCTCTTGGTACGCTCCGGCTTCAGTGCATTGTTGCCGACGGTGAAGAAGGTCGGGTTCTGGCGCGAACCGGGCACGTCCGGGTCACGCGGATCCACCACGCTGCCGTAGGCGATGCTGGTGCTGTTGGAGTTCTCCGACAGCGACGGCGCGCGGAAGCCCTTCGAGGCTGAGGCACGCACCAGCAGGACGTCCAGCGGCTGCCAGCGCAGGCCGAGCTTCGGCGAGAACGCATTGCCGAAGTCATCGTAGTGGTCGGCACGTGCGGCCGCCGACAACTCCAGCGTCGAGGCCAGCGGCACGTTCACTTCGGCGTAGGCGGCACTGACCTGGCGCTGGCCATGCACTTCGGCGATGGCCGGGCGCACCTGCAGGCCGGCATCGATCTGCCATGGATTGTTGGAGTCCAGCTTCTCGCGCCGCCACTCGGCACCGGCGGCGAAGCCGATCTCACCGGCCCAGGTGTGGCCCAGGCTGCCGGAAATCTTCGCGTCGATGCCCTGCAGCTTGGACTCGGCCGGACGCAGGGTGGCGATGTTGATCGCATCACGCACCGACTGCGGCGTGGCTGCCGGGTTGAGCAGGTTGTAGCTGCCGGTGGCCAGTGCATCGGCCAGCGCCCAGCGGTTGGCGAAGCCACCGGACACGCTCTCGCGCTCGCTGCTGCGCGCCCCGAACGCGGCCACTTCCCAGTCCCACTTCGCGGTGGTGCCACGCAGGCCGAACACGCCGCGATAGGCGGTGGAACGGTTGGTCTTGAGGGTGCCGCCAAGGTCGAAGAAGGTGTACTCGATCGGGATCGCGCGGCCGTACGGGTTGTACGGATTGTTGGCCGGCAGCAGCGACGACACCGGCTCGGCCAGGCCACTGTCCGCGTTCAGTGCGAAGCGCCCGCTTTCCAGAGTGAAGAACGGGCTGCTGCCGAACCACGCGGTGCTCTTGATCTGGCTGTACAGCACTTCGCCGAAGGCTTCGACGTTGTCGTTCAGGCGGAAGGTACCGTTGGCGTAGGCCTGGTAGCGCTTGGTCGACGGAATCAGGGTGGTAAACGGCGCCTGGTTGAAACCGCAGGTATCGCCGGCCAGGCCGTCGATCGGCGCGCTGGCAACGCGGGTGGTGCCGGTCGGGCAGTTGCCGTTGGCATCGAGCATCGGCACCGACACTCCGTTCACCAGGTAGCGCGCGCCCTTGGCCGACCAGCCGTTCCAGCGGCCGCCCGGCTTGTCGGTGTAGATGCCGCTCCTGGTCAGGTTGCGTTCGTCCTGGTCCAGGCGCTCGCGGTTGTAGCCCTGCAGGCTGAACAGGATGTTGTAGCCATCGGTGTCGAGATCACCGAGGCCGCCGACGAACTTCAGGTTCTGCTCGTGCAGGCCGCCCTGGTCGGCGCCGCCGAAGCTGCCACCGATCTCGGCGCCTTCGAAGTTCTGCCGGGTGATGATGTTGACCACGCCAGCCACCGCATCGGAGCCGTAGACGGCCGAGGCGCCGTCCTTGAGCACTTCGATGCGCTCCACTGCGACCAGCGGCAGCGCGTTGAGGTCGACGAAGGTGTCGGACAGGCCGCCGGCCGGGAAGCCGTAGTTGGCCAGGCGGCGGCCGTTGAGCAGCACCAGCGTGTTCTTCTGCGACAGGCCACGCAGGCCGATGCCAGCCGAGCCGGAGGCCCAGCCGTTGTTGGTGGTTTCGTTGCTGGCGTTGCCGGTATTGGCCGAGATCGAGCGCAGCACATCGGCCACGGTGGCCTTGCCGGTCTGTTCCAGCTGCTGGCGACCGATCACCTGCACCGGGTTGGAGGCTTCGGTATCGGTGCGCTTGATGTTGGAACCGGTGACGCGCACGGCGGCCAGCGTGCTGGCTTCGCCACTGGCATCGGCGGAGGATTCGGCGGCGGCGGACAAAGGCGCGGCCAGAGCGACGGCCAGGGCCGCCACGAGCAGGGTGTGCTTGGGCATGACGATGTGGGGGAGGTGGTAAGGACGACGAAGTTCCGCAGTAGTCCATGCCTGGCCGGGGTCCGGCCAATAACATCTCTTCATACGGATATAAGAGAAACTATCATCTCTTCATCCGGATGAAAAGAGTTTCTTCACGAGCAACCAACATCCACCCGGCCAGAGGCGACAGCCGCGGCGTACAATCGCCGCCATGGAAATCTTCAAAGTCTTCATGCTCGAGGCGGCGCACCGCCTCCCCAACGTGCCGCCGGGGCACAAGTGCGCGCGCCTGCACGGCCACTCGTTCCGGGTGGAACTGAAGGTCGAGGGCGAGCCCGGCGCGCAGACGGGCTGGATCATGGATTTCGGTGACGTGAAGGCGGCATTCCAGCCGATCTACGAGCGCCTGGACCATCACTACCTCAACGACATCCCCGGCCTGGAGAACCCGACCAGCGAGAACCTGGCGGTGTGGATCTGGAACGAGCTCAAGCCCAGCCTGCCGGCGCTGAGCGAGATCACCGTGCACGAGACCTGTACCTCCGGCTGCCGCTACCGCGGCCCGGCCATCTGATCAAATCATTGATCTGAAAGGTTTTCTGAAGGCGCCATGGGCGCCTTCGTTATTTTTGTTGCAATGCGGCATCAACGGCGTATGCTGCATTGCATCAAGTCACACTCTGATGCCCATGGCCGCCGCCTTCAGCGATCGCTTCAGTGATGCCACCCGCCAGCTTGCTGCCGCGGCAACGCGTGCGAACCGGTTGGCGTTGGAGAACGCCGAAAGCATGTTCGGCGTGCAGCTGAAGGCGCTGGAGCGGAACCTGACCGCGACCGGTGGCTGGCTGGGTGAACTGGCCCGCAGCGACGATGCGGCCGGGGTGCTCAGCAAGGGCACGCAGCTGTGGCAGGACAACCTGCAGCGGCTGGGCCAGGCCCAGCAGGACGTGGTCGGCCTCGGCCTGCAGGCCGGCAAGGCCTGGTCCGAACTGGTGCAGGGCTACAACGAATCAAGCGCGGACGCGAACAGCCACTGACGCGACGCAACGCTCATTGCATGGGTCCCTCCCCCCATGCAATCCGGACCCGGCAGATCCCTCCCTCTGCCGGGTCTTTTTTTGCCTGACGTTTGGATTCCGAGGCACTTCTTCGTCTGGACTCTCTGCGAGCTGAAGGGCCCCGCCGGGGTGGGCAGGGACCTGGGCAAATGTCCCCCGGCGCCGGCCGTTGGCCGTCACCTCCTCCTTTACTTTGCCCAGACCCCTGCCCACCCCGACGAGGCTCGGCTTGCGGCAGGTAAAGCGCAGTGCTCGCGGCAGCCTTTCAATGAGGCGCCGACGAACTCCGAACGCAGGGCGGAGGCCCTTGCGTACGAAGTAAAGGGGGAGGTGACGGCCAACGGCCGGCGCCGGAGGACATTCGTACGCAAGGGCCTCCGCCCTGCGCCGCGCAGAACAATCCGCCGCACGCGCGTCTTCGTCCACAATTGCCGCGAACGGATGGGCCCCGACGAAGCTTAGCTTGCGGCAGGTAAAGCGCAGTACTCGCAGCAGCCTTTCAAGGAGGCGCCGACGAACTCCGAACGCAGGGCGGAGGCCCTTGCGTACGAAGTAAAGGGGGAGGTGACGGCCAACGGCCGGCGCCGGAGGACATTCGTACGCAAGGGCCTCCGCCCTGCGCCGCGCAGAACAATCCGCGAAGGAACCTCAGCGCCCGCGACCACCGTGCCAATGCTGGTGCCACGCCTGGAACATCAGCACGTTCCACAAGTGCGTGTGCCACTTGCGCTCGCCGCGCAGGAACGCCTCCCAGATGCCGCGCACGCGCACCGCATCGAAGCAGCCCTGGTTGCGCAGCAGCTGCGGATCCAGCAGCGCCTCGGCCCAATCGCGCAGCGGACCCGCCAGCCAGCGCGCCATCGGCGGGCCGAAGCCGCGCTTGGGGCGGTACACCAGCGGCTCGGGCAGGTAGCGCGCCAGCAGGTGCTTCAAAATCAGCTTGTGCTCGCCATCGTGGTACTTCAGATGCTGCGGCAGGCGCCAGGCCAGGCGCACCACCTCCATGTCCAGCAGCGGCGCACGGGTTTCAACGCCCGCCGCCATGCCCGCGCGATCGACCTTGGCGAGAATGCCTTCGGCCAGATCCATGCGGAAATCGAGCAGCTGGATGCGCGCCTCGGCCGGCAGCGCCGTGTCCTGCTGCTGGAAGATCGTCACCGGTTCGCGCGCGCCCAGCACCACCTGCGCCGGCTGCCGCCAGCGGGTCACGCGCTGCAGGTAATGACCTTCCACATCGTTGGCGGCGACCTCGGCCACCAGTGCGCGCCAGCCACCGAGGCGGCCACGCTCGACGTTCATGCGGTTGCCGCTGCGCCGCGCCAGGTCACGTACCCAGTCCGGCAGGCCACCACACAGGCGCGCATTGCGCAGCGCGCGGCCATAACTGGGATGTCCGAAGAACAGTTCGTCGCCACCGTCACCGGTCAATGCCACCGGCTTGCGCGCACCCAGCAGTTCACTGGCCAGCAGTGTCGGCAGCTGCGAGGCGTCGGCGAACGGCTCGCACCAGACCTGCGGCAGCCGCTGCAGCAGGTCCAGGCCCTGGCGCGCGTCCATCCGGTGCAGGTGGTGCTGCACGCCCAGGTGGCGCGCCACCTGCGAAGCCCAATCGCTCTCGTCGTGGCCCGGATCGTCGAAGCCGACCGTCCACGCTTCGATCGGCAGGGTCGACTGCGCCTGCATCATCGCCGTCACCAGCGAGGAGTCGGTGCCGCCGGACAGGAACGCGCCGCAGGCCAGCGGCGAGTGCATGCGTGCAGCGATGGCCTTCTGCAGTACCGCCTCCAGCTGGTCGGTGGCCTGCTCCAGGCTCGGCGCCGGCTGCAGGGGTTCCTGCAGCGCGCTGTGCATCGCATCGCGTGCACACCAGTAACGCGAACCGCCCTGCGCGGCCATGCTGGAGTGCCCCGCAGCATGGTCATTCATGTCGATGCGCAACATCGCGCCGGCCACCAGCTTGTGGATGCCACGGTAGATGGTGTGCGGCGCCGGCACGTAGTCATGGCGCAGCAGCAGGCTCAGGGCATCCTGGTCGATGCTTGGCGAGAAACCCTCAAAGGCCTGCAGCGCCTTCAGTTCCGACGCGAACAGGAACCTGCCCTGGTGCCAGCCGTAGTACAGCGGCCGCTCGCCCACCGGGTCGCGGGCCAGCCACAGCGCGCGCGACTCGCGGTCCCATACGCTGAAACCAAAGGCGCCCTCGATGCGCGACAGCGCCCGCTCCACGCCCCACTCGACGATCGCCTGCAACAGCAGCCGCGCGTCGCTGCAGTTGCGCGGCAGATCGCGCAGCTGCGCCTGCAGGTCGGCGCGGTTGTACAGGCGTCCGTCCAGGCACAGCACGTAGCGGCCGCAGTCCGAGCTCAGCGGTTGCAGGGGCGTATCGGTCGGCGCCCGGCAATGGCCCAGTGCCAGGCCGGCCTCGGCATCGGTCCAGTAGCCGATGCGCCCCCGCCCGCGCTGCTGCAACGCGCGCAGCATCGGCGCCAGCTGCTGCAGCAGGTGCTCGTCTTCGGCGGGCGGCAACCAGGCCCCGACCACGCCGCTCATCGGGCACCTCCGCAGTGGCGGCGGGACAGGCACGGCAGGCAGAGGTTGGCGGGCGACATGGGAACGGCACGCGGAACGGAGGAGACTCCATGCTCGGCCCGCGCCCGCCCCGCGTCAGTCGCATTGCTGTCAGCGATCGTCACCAGACGTGTGACGAAGGTAACGTTTTGTAACGGCAACCGGCTATGCTTGGCGCCAAGTGGTTGCCGGGGCTGAGACCCGGCCCGTGCGCCAGCAACCCCGGCTGAATGGCGCCCGCCCCCTGGACCCGGGCGGCCCTATGGCTGGGATAGCATCGCCGCGCTCGTGCCGTGGCGGTACGTTTGCGTCCACGGAGGCCTTGAAAATGCTGGATATCGTACTGGTCGAAGACGATGCCCGCCTGGGAACGATGGTCAGTGACTATCTGCAGCGGCATGGTTACCAGGTCGCCCACGAGCGCAGCGGCGAGCGCGCCGTGGCCCGGATCCTGGCCGAAAAGCCGGCCCTGGTCCTGCTCGATGTCGGCCTGCCCGACCAGGATGGTTTCGAAGTGTGTCGGCAGATACGGCCCCACTATGACGGCATCATCTGCGTGCTGACCGCCCGAACCGACAACATCGACCAGGTCCTGGGGCTGGAACTGGGCGCCGACGACTACATCGGCAAGCCGATCGAACCGCGGGTGCTGCTGGCCCGCCTGCGCGCCCACCTGCGCCGCCACCGCCGGGTCGAGCCGCGCGACGGCAGCCTGCGCTTCGGCGAGCTGAGCATCGACCCGTCCACGCGCAATGTGCACCTGCAGGGTGCCCTGCTGGAACTGACCACCGCCGAGTTCGACCTGCTGTTCCTGCTGGCCAGCAACGCCGGCCAGATCCTCGACCGCGACGCCCTGCTGCGCGGCCTGCGCGGGATCGCCTTCGATGGCCTGGACCGCTCGATTGATGCCCGCATCTCGCGCCTGCGCCGCAAGCTGGGCGACAACCCGGAACAACCGGAACGGATCAAGACCGTCCGCGGACGCGGCTACCTGTTCAGCCGCTCGGCATGGGGATGAAGCGCACGCCCTCGGCGATGCGCGGCCACGCCTTCCACTTCCTGCGCTATGGCATCGGCTTCCTGGTCGCCCACCTTCTGCTGATCGTGCTTGGCCTGTGGGCGTGGGACGCGCTGCTGGAAGACCGCACCGAAGCCGGCCTGCAGGCCGAGATGCGCGGCACCCATGCGTTGCTGCAGCACCGCTTCGCCGAAACCCCGCGCGAGCAGTGGCCGGTGCTGGCGCGCGAACTCGACGCCGATTTCGCCTACGCGCTGCGCATGGTGCCGCTGGCCGAGGCGGTGAAGGAGCTGCCTGCCAGCCAGCGCCCGCCGTTCAACAACGGCCGTGTGCAGATCGACCTGGAGCACATGCGCAGCCTGCAGCGGATCGGCGACAGCGACTACGCGGTAATGCTGGGGCCGCTGGACGAAGCACTGCCTGAGGAGGGATGGCAGGACAGCGAAGTGTCCGGCGTGGCGATCCTGCTGCTGATCCTGATGGTGGCCGTGGCCCTGCCGATGTACGTGATGGTCTACCGCCTGTGGCGCGACGTCTCGCAGTTGGCCCAGGCGGCGCGTCAGATGCGCGATGGCCAGCTCGACACGCGCGCGCCGCGTGCCGGTACCGCGCTGGTACGGCCACTGGCCAATGCCTTCAACCACATGGCCGAACAGCTGCAGCAGCTGCTGGAAAGCCAGCGCGTGCTGGCGCAGGCCGTGGCGCACGAGGTACGTACCCCGCTGGCGCGGATGCGTTTCGGCCTGGCCGACCTCGAGGACACCGCGCTGGATGAGCTCCAGCGCGATGCATTGGGCGGCCTGCGCACCGATGTCGACCGGCTGCAGCACCTCACCGACGCCGGCGTCGAGTACGCTGCCCTCGGCCGCTGCCACCAGCTGACCCGCCAGCGCCTGCAGCTGGCGGCGCTGGTGCGCGGCGTGATCGCCCAGTTCGCCCCCCTGCCGATGCCGGTGCAGCAGGTGCTGTCGCCGGTGGGCCTGGTCAACGTCAACCGGCACATGCTGGAACTGGCGCTGCGCAACCTGCTCGGCAATGCGCTGCGCTATGCACGCCGGCAGATCCGCATCACCAGCACGGTGAACGATGGCTGGCTGTGCCTGCAGGTGGAGGATGACGGCCCCGGCATCGCGCCGGAACTGCGCGGCCAGGTGCTGCAGCCTTACGTGCGGCTGGACCCGGGCAGCCCCGGCTTCGGGCTTGGCCTGGCGCTGGTGCAGGTAGTGGCCGACAAGCATGGCGGCCACGTCGAGGTAACCGATTCAGACCTGGGCGGCGCCTGCATCCGCCTGCACCTGCCGCTGGAAACCGGCGGCGTAGTAGAAGGCGATACGGCCTGCTAGCCCGCCGGTTCCGCGCGCGGCAGGGCAAACACGAACAGTGCGCCACGTTCGCTGTCACGCAGTTCGATGCGACGACCGTGCAGCTGCACGATGCGCTGCACGATCAACAGGCCCAGCCCGCCGTTCTCGCCGCGTCGCGCGCCCAGCGCGGCCGGCGCCTGGAACAGCTGCGTGCGCAGCGCCGGCGCCACGCCGGGGCCGTCGTCGGCCACGCTGACCTCCACACTGTCAGGCGTTGCGCGCAGGCGCACCTCGATCTGGCCTCCCTCGGGCGCATGCCGCAACGCGTTGTCGAGCAGATTGGTCAGCACACGCTCGACCAGGCCCAGGTCGGCACGCACCAGCGGCAGGCCCGGCGGGAAGTCGGCATGCAGGCGCTGGCTGCGCGCCTGCGCGGCCAGTTCGAACTTCTGCAGCACGTCCTGCAGCAGCTCCGGCAACGCGAAGACCTCCCACTCCAGGCGTACCTCGCCATGCTCCAGCCGCGCCAGCTCGAACAGCGCGCGCGCCAGCCGACCGACCTTGGCACTCTGTGCCAGGGCAATGCCGAGATAGCGGCGGCGTTCGTCCGGTGACAGCGTGGCGTCCTTCAACGCCAGCGTTTCCAGATAACCGTGCAGCGACGACAACGGCGTGCGCAGGTCATGCGAGATGTTGGCCACCAGCTCGCGCCGCTGCAGGTCCTGCTGGCGCAGCTGCTGCCATTGTTCGCCCAGCCGCTGCGCCATCTGCGCGTGCGCGTGCTCAAGGATCACCAGCTCGTCGCGCTCGCCGGGGCGCAGGGGCTCCGGTGGCGGCAGTGGCGTCGGTGCGTCGATGTCGAAGGCCTGGATGCGCCGGGTCAGCCGCCGCAGCGGGCGGGTTACCCAGTAGAACGCCACCAGCCCGGCCAGCAGGCCGAGGCTGCCAACCAGCATCACCGACCACCAGGTGGTGTTCCACTGGCTACCGGCGGCGAGGTCGTCGGCGAGCATCTGCCGGTGCTCGCCGACCAGCACCACGTACACGTAACCCGCCTGACGGCCCTGCACGATCAACGGCGCGGCACTGAATACCTTGCGGCCATCCGCGCTGCGCGGATCGTCGCCGAGGATCGGCAGCGGCGCGCCGGCCAGCAGCCGGCGCAACGGCGCCACGTCCACCCGGTTGCGTACCAGATGGCCGCTGGGCGCATCGTGGCCGAGGATGCGGCCCTGGTCGTCCAGCAGGTAGACCTCGACGCTGGGGTTGACTGCCATCAACTGGCCGAACAAGGCGCGCACTGCGGCGTCGCGCATGCCGCTGGTGTCCATCAGCTCGCTGCGCTGGGCGATGTGCTCGGCCAGGCCCAGCGACAACCGCTGCACCACTTCCTGTTCGTGGCGGGTGTTGGCACGCATCTGCAGCGCCAGCAGCGCCATGCAGCACATCAGCATCAGTGCGGCGATCACCGCCGCCAGCTTCTGCCACAGGTTCGGCCTGATCATGCCGCCGCCCCGGCCGGATCGACCAGCTTGTAGCCGCGTCCCCACACCGTCAGCAGCCGCCGCGGATTGGCCGGGTCGGTTTCAATCTTGCTGCGCAGCCGGTTGATATGGGTGTTGACCGTGTGCTCGTAGCCATCGTGCTGATAGCCCCAGACCTGGTTGAGCAGTTCCATGCGCGCGAACACCTGGTCCGGATGACGGGCGAAGAACAGCAGCAGGTCGAATTCGCGCGGGGTCAGTTCCAGCGCAGTGCCCTCCACCGACGCGGTGCGTGCAACCGGGTCCAGCTGCAGCCCGCCCAGTTCGATCGCGCCGGCATCGATGCGGGCGCTCTGCGCCATCGCCTCGGCGCGGCGCAGCAGCGCGCGCACCCGTGCCACCAGTTCCGGCATCGAGAAGGGTTTGGCCAGGTAGTCGTCCGCACCCAGTTCCAGGCCGACGATGCGCTGGGTTTCACTGCCACGTGCACTGATGATGATGATCGGCACATAACGCGCCATCGCGCGTGCGCGCTGGCACACCTGCAGGCCGTCCACGCCGGGCAGCATCACGTCCAGCACCAGCGCATCCCACGGGCCGTCCTGTTCAAGCAGGCGCAGTCCCGCATCGCCGCTGGCGGCGTGGGCCACGTCATAGCCTTCATCGCCCAGATGCATGCGCAGCAGGTCGGCGATGTGGGCATCGTCTTCAACGATCAGCACGCGTTTGGCGGACATCGGCAGCTCGGGGCCAGTGGGGGGCTGCCCGCATTGTGGCGCGGGATGGTCGCCGATACCTCACGAAAAATTGAATCCTGCGTGAGGATTCGTTGACCCGGGCGGGCGCAGCATGGCCCCGTCGCCCCTTCCCGGAGTCCGCCATGACCCTCACCCGCCGCCATCTGCTGGGCCTGGGCGGTGTCGCCACCGCTGCCGGCCTGTTCGGCCTCGGCGCCTGCAGCCGCGCCGCACCGGCCGCTGCCGAAGCGCGCCCGGCGCGCCAGTTCGAGGTCATGCACAGCGACGCCGACTGGCGCCAGCGCCTGACCCCGGCCCAGTACGCGGTGCTGCGCCAGCAGGCCACCGAGCGGCCATGGAGCAGCCCGCTCAACAAGGAGCACCGGCAGGGCACGTTCGCCTGTGTCGGCTGCGCGCTGCCGCTGTTCTCCTCGTCCACCAAGTTCGAGAGCGGCACCGGCTGGCCGAGCTTCTGGGCGCCGCTGCACAACGCCATCGGCGAAGACCGCGACGTCACCTTCGGCATGCTGCGGGTGGAGGTGCACTGCCGCCGCTGCGGCGGCCATCTCGGCCACGTTTTCAATGACGGCCCGCGCCCGACCGGGCTGCGCTACTGCATGAACGGTGCAGCGCTGGTGTTCGTTCCCGGTGCGGCCGATGGCGGCACCGCCGACGGCTGGCGGGTGCCGGTCGGTTCTTCCCCCACGTCCGGAGCCTGACCATGCTGCTGTTGCTGCTTGCCTACCTCGGGGGTGCGTTGTCCCTGCTCAGCCCCTGCATCCTGCCGGTGCTGCCGTTCGTGTTCGCGCGCGCCGACCGTCCCTTCGTGCGCAGCACGCTGCCGCTGCTGCTGGGCATGGCGCTCACCTTCACCGTGGTGGCCAGCCTGGCGGCGGTGGGCAGCCAATGGGTGGCGCAGGCCAACCAGGTCGGCCGCTGGATCGCGCTGGTGCTGATGGCGCTGTTTGCGCTGGCGCTGCTGTGGCCGCGACTGGCGGACCATCTGCTGGCCCCGTTCCAGCGCGTGGGTGCACGCTTGAGCGCACGCGCCGATGCCGCTGACGCCGCAGGACGCGGTGGCGCAGGGACCTCGCTGCTGATCGGCATCGCCACCGGCCTGCTGTGGGCCCCATGCGCCGGGCCGATTCTGGGCCTGGTGCTGACCGGCGCCGCCCTGCACGGCGCCAGCGTCGGCACCACTGCGCTGCTGCTGGCCTATGCACTGGGCGCGATCACCGCGCTGGCGCTGGCGGTATGGATCGGCGGCCGGGTGTTCCGCGCGATGCAGGCGCGGCTCGGCGTGGGTGATGTGCTGCGCAAGGTGCTGGGCGTGGCCGCGCTGCTGGCCGTCGTGGCGATCGGCCTCGGCTGGGACACCGGCCTGCTGACCCGCCTGTCCACGGTCAGCACCGCGCGCATCGAGCAGGGCCTGCTGGACGCGGTACCCGGCGCACAACCGGCGGCACCGCCGATGATGATGGCCGGCGCCAATGCCGGTGCCGATGCACCGCTGCCGGTGGAGGGCACCCTGCCCGCGCTGGATGGCGCCACCGGCTGGCTCAACAGCCCGCCGCTGACCGCCCAGCAGCTGCGCGGCAAGGTGGTGCTGGTCGACTTCTGGACATACTCCTGCATCAACTGCCTGCGCGCGATGCCGTTCGTGCACGAATGGGAGCGCCGCTACCGCGACCACGGCCTGGTGGTGATCGGC
Organism: Stenotrophomonas maltophilia; assembly: GCF_001274595.1. Taxonomy (GTDB): domain Bacteria; phylum Pseudomonadota; class Gammaproteobacteria; order Xanthomonadales; family Xanthomonadaceae; genus Stenotrophomonas; species Stenotrophomonas forensis. Next base: position 544,584 of record NZ_CP011010.1, on the reverse strand, counting down.
GTGCACACGCCGGAGTTCGCCTTCGAGCGTGACCCACGCAATGTGATGAAGGCGGTGCAGCAGCTGAAGGTCGAGTACCCCGTGGCGCTCGACAACCAGTACACGATCTGGCGTGCGTTCAACAACCGCTACTGGCCGGCGCAGTACTTCGTCGATGCGCAGGGCAACATCCGCGGCCATCAGTTCGGCGAGGGCAACTACGCGCGCTCGGAACAGGTGATCCGCCGGCTGCTGACCGAAGCCGGCCAGACCCACCTTCCGCCGCCAGCCGATCCCGCCGCGGCCGACCTGCAGGGCGTTGCCGCGCAGGCCGACATGGGCAACCTGCGCTCGCCGGAAACCTACCTGGGCCACGCCCGTGCCGAACAGTTCGCCTCGCCCGGCGGGCAACGCAGCGACACCGCGTTCGACTACACGCTGCCCACCGCCCTGGCGCTGAACCAGTGGGGCCTGTCCGGGCAGTGGACGATCACCGACGAAGCCGCGCAACTGCAGCGCGCCGGCGGCCGCATCGCCTTCCAGTTCCATGCGCGCGACCTGCACCTGGTGCTGGCACCGGGCCAGGACGGCAAGCCGGTGCGCTTCCGCGTGTGGCTGGACGGCAAGCCACTGCCCGCCACCGATGCCGGCAGTGACGTCGGCGCCGATGGCAGTGGCGTGGTCAACGAACACCGCCTGTTCCAGCTGGTGCGCCAGCGCGGCACGGTCGGCCCGCACCGCTTCGAGATCGAATTCCTCGATGCGGGCGTGCAGGCCTATGCCTTCACCTTTGGTTGAACCGGGAGGACACGATGAAACTCTCCTTTGAACAGGGTATTGCTGCCGGTGTTGCCGGTCTTGTAGCCACCGCATTGATCGCCGGCGTGCTGCTGGTCGACCACGGCGCGATCGCCGCACCGGTCGAAGCCAGCGCGCAGGCCAAGGCGCTGCCGGTACCCACCGGCGATGCGGCGTTCCGCGATGACGCCACCCACGCCAGCGTGGTGTTTGCCGGCGGCTGCTTCTGGGGCGTGCAGGGCGTGTTCCAGCACGTCAAGGGCGTGAGCAATGCGGTATCCGGCTACATCGGTGGCAGCGCCGCCAACGCGCACTATGAGCGGGTCAGCAGCGGCCAGACCGGTCACGCCGAAGCGGTGAAGATCGACTACGATCCGCGCCAGGTCAGCTACGGGCAGCTGATGCAGGTGTTCTTCTCGGTGGTGCACGACCCGACCCAGCTCAACCGCCAGGGGCCGGACCACGGCAGCCAGTACCGGTCGGCGATCTTCAGCGACGACGCGCGCCAGCAAGCCGCCAGCCGCGCCTACATCGCCCAGCTCGGCCAGGCCGGCAGCTACCGCGCACCGATCGTCACCCAGCTGGGCAGCGGCCAGCGCTTCTACCCGGCCGAGAGCTATCACCAGAACTACATGACGAACTACCCGCAGGCGGCCTACATCCGCTACTACGACGCACCGAAGCTGGCGGCGCTGGGCAAGCAGTTCCCGGCGCTGTACCGGCGCGATGCAGTGCTGGTGCCGATGCGGTAACGACCGGCAATCCCAACGCAGAAAAAGACGCACGGCGATCCCGCCGTGCGCTTGGGAAGTATCGGCCGCGCCCCGATCAGGCCCGTCCGACAACGACATGCTAGGCTCGCCAACGTCAGGGGTACAGCTCCAGTTGACGGGAACTTCGATGGATACAGATGACCAGAGCGCGATGATCCCTCCCCGCTACCAGCGGCTGTCCGATGAACTGGCCGAGGCCATCCACGGCGGTCGCCTTCCCGTTGGCAGCCGCCTGCCCTCGCTGCGGCAGATGGCGCTGCAGCGCAGGCTCAGCCTGAACACCGTGATCGCGGCCTATCGCCAGCTGGAAGATGCCGGCCTGGTGATTCCACGGCCCAAGGCCGGCTTCGAGGTCGCACCGCGCCTGTCGGTGCCCGAACGTTCGCTGCGCGATACGCCGTCGGCGCCCACCGCGCCGCTGCAGCAGGCGCTGATGGCCCGTGTGCTGGAGGCACAACGCCGACCCGGCGTGATCGACCTGGCCTTCGCCGGCCCCCGTGGTCGCCAGTTCTATCCCGGGGCGCAGCTTGCCCGGCACACTGCACAGGTGCTGCGTCATGGCCAGCAGACGGTGGAAACCTATGCGCGCCCGAATGGCTCGCCGCGGCTGCTGGCACAGATCGTGCGCCGCGGCCCGCGCATGGGCCTGCACACCCACAGCGACCGCCTGCTGCTGACCCATGGCGCGATGGAAGCGCTGCAGCTGGCGCTGCGTGCCGTCACCCGGTCCGGCGATGCGGTCGGCATCGAGGCGCCCTCCTACTTCAACCTGTATCCCCTGCTGGCCACCCTCGGCCTGCAGGCCATCGAATTGCCCACCCACCCGCAGCAGGGGCTGGATGTCGATGCCCTGGAGGCCCTGCTCGAACACACGGCGCTGGCCGCGCTGGTGGTGATGCCGACCGTGCACAACCCGCTGGGCTGCACCATGCCCACATCCGCCAAGCAGCGACTGGCCGAACTGGTCAATGCACGCCAGCTGCCGCTGATCGAAGATGCGGTGTATGCCGAGCTGCAGTTCTGCGAACCGCCCGCGCCCCTGCTCAAGGCCTTCGATCGCGACGGCTGGGTGATGGTGGTCGGTGGCTTTTCCAAGACCCTGGCCCCGGACTATCGCATCGGCTGGCTGGAAGGCGGCCGCTTCGCCGAACGCATCGCGCTGCTGAAGTTCCAGTCCACCGGCGGCGAACCGCAACTCCTCGGCGATGCGGTGGCAGCCTACCTGGAGGCGGGCAGCTACGAGCACCACCTGCACCGCATGCGTCGCCTGTATCGCGAGCAGGTGGGGCGGCTGCGCCAGCTGGTGGCCGAGTACTTCCCGGCGGGCACCCGCGCCACCGAGCCGCAGGGCGGTTTCCTGCTGTGGCTGGAACTGCCGGGCGTGGACACGCGCGAACTGTTCGAACGTGCGCTGCAGGAAGACATCGTGTTCATGCCCGGCCAGGTCTATTCGCGCGGCGCCCGCTACCGGCATTGCCTGCGGCTGTCGTGCTGCCAGACCCTGGATGCGCGCTTCATCGGTGCGGTGGAGCGACTGGGTGCGATCGCGCGCGAGCTGGCGGCTGCAGCACGGTAGTGCCGGCCGCTGGCCGGCAACTGCATCCACCCAACGATCCCGGGATTGCCGGCCAGCGGCCGGCACTACAGGTGCGCGGCCAGCGCTTCGCCATTTGCCCCCGGCAGGTGCGGCAGCCGCCCCCAGCACGGCATCGGCAGGCGCTGCCGCAGCGTGGCGATGTTCTCGTCCTGGCGCTGCATCGCCGGGTCGATGTGATTGCCGACCCAGCCCAGGCACGCCACACCGCTGGCCTGCAGCGACTGCGCGGTCAGCCGCGCGTGGTTGACGCAGCCCAGCCGCATGCCCACCACCAGCAGCACCGGCAGCTGCAACGCGCGCACCAGGTCCAGCTGGTCCAGCGTGGCCGAGACCGGCGCCAACCAGCCGCCAACGCCCTCCACCACCACGATATCGGCCTGCGCACGCAGGCGCGCGAACGCGGCCACGATCGGCGCCAGTTCCACCTGCACGCCATCTTCGGCAGCGGCCAGCTCCGGTGCCAGCGGCTGCCGCAGCGCATACGGGTTCAGGTCGGCATAGTCCGGTACCGGCCAGCTGGCCGCCTGCAGGGCCAGCGCGTCGTCGTTGCGCAGGCCCTGCCCCAGATCCTCGCTGCCGCTGGCCACCGGCTTCATGCCGACCGCGCGCAGGCCACGACGGCGCAGTGCGTGCAGCAGCGCGGTGCTGACCGCGGTCTTGCCGATCTCGGTATCGGTGCCGGTCACGAACAGGGCAGGTGGCAGCGTGGCGGGCAATGGCATCGATGGGCTCCAGCAGGGCAACAGAGCGTGCATTATCGCCGGCCCCGCACGCTTGCTAGACTGCGGGCATGTTCGCCAATGCCTCGCTCACCGGCAGCAAGCCGGAACAATACGCCCAGCTGCTGGAACAGGCCCGAGGCCTGGTCTACGCCGAGTCCGACCGCATCGCCAACGCGGCCAACCTCTCCGCGCTGGTCTACCACGCCCTTCCCGATCTGAACTGGGTCGGCTTCTACCTGTACGACGGCAAGGAACTGGTGGTCGGCCCGTTCCAGGGCCTGCCCGCCTGCGTGCGCATCCCGCTGGACAAGGGCGTGTGCGGCGCGGCCGCCAGCCAGCGCGTGACCCAGCGCGTGGACGACGTCGATGCCTTCCCCGGCCACATCGCCTGCGACTCGGCCTCGCGCTCGGAGCTGGTGGTGCCACTGCTGCGCGGTGATGAGCTGATCGGCGTGTTCGACATCGACAGCCCGAAGGTTGGCCGCTTCGATGCCGAGGACCAGGCCGGGCTGGAGGCCATCGCCCGCGTGTTCGTCGAGGCCCTGGGATGAGCGCACCGAAGCTGCGCAACATCGGCCCCAAGAGTGCGGCGTGGCTGCGCCAGGTCGGCCTGCGCAGCCGCGAGGAGCTGGTCGCGATCGGTGCGGTCGGCGCCTTCGTCAAGGTCAAGCGGGCGGGCTTCAAGCCCAGCCTGAACCTGCTGTACTCGCTGGAAGGCGCATTGCTGGACTGCCACTGGCAGGAACTGAGCGAGGCGCAGCGCGAAGCGCTGGTGCAGGACTACGAAGCACGCATCGCCGCGCACCCGCTGAAGGCGGCCGGCCCGGCCTCCGGCCCGGTGCATGAGCAGCGCTTCGATGCCTACGATGACGCTGAAGACAGCGTCGCCGAGAGCGCCGACGAGGATTGAGGCCTCCGCGTTCCTGGGGATGCCGGCCAGCGGCCGGCACTACCACTGTGATGCGGGATCGGTCGTGCCGGCCGCTGGCCGGCACAACCCTCGGCTCAGGGCTGCTGCAGTTCCAGCAGTTCGCCCACCAGACCTGCTTCACCGCGTTCCAGCCGTACCCGCAGGCGTGTGCCATGGTCGATGCGCAGCGCCCAGCACAGCGACATCGGCAGGCCGCACACCTGCGACAGCACCATGCGCAGCGGGCCACCGTGGCTGACCACCAGTGTCGGCAGCGGGTCATCATCATCGAGCAGGCGATCCAGCGCGCGTGCGATGCGCCGCTCGAAATGGCCCCAGCTCTCGCCGTTCGGTGGCGGGAACGCGTGCGGGTCGGCATGGAACGCCGCCAGCGCGTCTTCCGGCAGATCGAACAGGGACTGCCCGTCCCAATCACCGAAATCCAGTTCTTCCCACTCTTCGTCCGGCTCCACATCCAGGCCGCGCGCCGTGGCCAGCGCCATCGCCGTATGCAGCGAGCGCAGCCGCGGCGAACTGATCACCCGCTCCCACGGCTGTGCGGCGTAGGCGTCGACCAGTTCCTGTGGCAGCGGCGCCAGCTGCGGTGGATCGGTGCGGCCATCGAGGAACTCATCGCGACCGTTGCCGGCATGGCGGACCAGGTCGAGGATCATGCGTGCGCCCCGTACAGGCAACGCGGGAACAGCGGAAAACGGGCGGACATCGGCAACGGCACCACGGGATCGAGGGACCATTCTAAGGGCACAGCAAAGGCAGTCGAGCAAGCTCGACCCTACGGCTGCCGGGGATGGCGTAGACTGCGCGCACTTCCAGGTGACCTGCGGCCTTGGCCGGCAGGTTGAAACGGGAAGCCGGTGACGCGTGATTCCACGCCAGGCCGGCGCTGCCCCCGCAACGGTAAGCACGTCAGTTCCAGGCAACAACGCCACTGTGCCACGCGCATGGGAAGGCGCCTGGACGGTGGCCTCGCGCCACCCGGCGGCAAGCCCGGAGACCGGCCCGGAAGCCTCAGGTCGCGATGCGGTGGGCATGGCGCTGGATGAGCACGGCGTCGGCCGTGGCATCGGCGCGTGTCTGGCTTCGCGGCTCCTCCCCTTCGCTGCGCGGGCGTGCGTGGCACCTGGAGTACCCCATGAAGCTGCAGTCCCGAATGCTGTCCCTGGCCGTGCTGGCCGCCCTGCCCGCGCTGGCGCAGGCCGCCGATGACACCACCGCGCTCGACCAGGTGCTGGTTACCGCCACCCGCACGCCGATCGCTCTGCAGGACAGCATCGCGCCGGCCCAGGTGATCGACCGCGCGCAGATCGAATCCAGCCAGGCCACCTCGCTGCAGGAACTGCTGCGCGGCCGCGCCGGCATCAACCTGACCAACACCGGCGGCCTGGGCAAGCAGAGCTCGCTGTTCCTGCGCGGCACCAACTCCGGCCACACCGTGGTGCTGGTCGACGGCGTCCGCATCAACAGCGCCGACCTCGGCCTGGCCATGTACCAGGATCTTCCGCTGGCGCAGATTGAACGCGTGGAGATCGTGCGCGGGCCGCAGTCCAGCCTGTATGGCGCCGATGCCATCGGTGGCGTGATCCAGATCTTCACCCGCCGCAACGCCGGTGACTTCGCTCCGCACTTCCAGCTCGGCGGCGGCAGCAACGGCCTGCGCGAGGCCAGCGGCGGCATCGGGGGTGGCACCGAACGTGGCTGGTTCGGTGCCGACATCGCCTACCAGCATTCCGATGGCATCGACGCCTGCCGCGGCTCTTCCTCGGTGTTCACTGCCGGCTGCTTTGCCGACGAGCACGACCGCGACGGCTACCGCAACCTGTCCAAGAGCCTGCGTGGCGGCTACACCTTCAACGACCAGTGGAACGTGGAAGGCAGCGCGCTGCGTGCCGATGGCAGGAACCACTACGACGGCTACTACAACTACTCCGAAACCCGCCAGCAGGTACTGGCCGGCAAGGTGCGCTACACGCCGTCCGAACGCGCGGCATTCACTGCCAACGTCGGCCGCAGCGACAACGAATCGGACAACTACGGCGCGCCAGGGGTGTTCGGCAGTGCGCAGACCCACCGCGACAGCGCCTCGCTGCAGGGCGATTTCGGCCTGGCCGAAGGCCAGCTGCTGAGTGCCGGCGTGGACTGGAGCGAAGACAACCTGGATGGCAGCAGCGCGGGCTACCTCGTCGACAGCCGTCGCAACACCGGCGTGTTCGTGCAGTACCAGGGCCGCTTCGGCCGCCACCAGCTGCAGGCCAGCGCACGCAACGACGACAACCAGCAGTTCGGCAACCACGCCACCGGCAGCGTTGGCTGGGCGATGCAACTGGAGCACGGCCTGCGCGTCAACGCCAGCTACGGCACCGCGTTCAAAGCGCCGACCTTCAGCGACCTGTACGACCCGTGGAGCGGCGTGCCGACGTTGAAGCCGGAGAAGTCCAAGAGCGCCAACCTTGGCGTTTCACAGCAGGGCCAGGGCTGGCGCTGGGGCCTGGACGTGTACGAAACCCGCATCGATGACCTGATCACCTACGATGCGCTCACGATGAAGATGCAGCAGGTGGAGAAGGCGCGCATCCGTGGCGCCGAACTGACCGGTGGCGTGCTGCTGGCCGGCTTCGATATCAACGCGCAGTTGAGCTACACCGACCCACGCAACCGCACCCGCGGCAGCACCCAGTTCGACAACTGGCTGCCGCGCCGCGCGCAGCAGACCGCGCGCCTGGACATCGACCGTCGCTTCGGCGACGTCCGCGCCGGACTGACCGTGCAGGGCGCGGGCAAGCGCTATGACAACGCCGGCAACTCGGTGAAGGTCGGCGGCTACGGCACGCTGGACCTGCGCGCCGAGTACGCGCTGACGCCGTCGTGGTCGCTGCTGGCGCGTGCGGCCAACGTGTTCGACCGCAGGTACGAGACCGTGGCGTGGTACAACCAGCCCGGCCGCGAGTACCAGCTGAGCGTGCGTTACCAGCCGAAATGACCGCAACGGTCATGGTGGTGCCGGCCGCTGGCCGGCAGCATCATGACCTCCGGCAGAGCGCCCCGGATTGCCGGCCAGCGGCCGGCACTACCCGTTGCGTCGGTCCGGGTTACCGGCCGGCGACCAGGGATGTCCGTTGCATCAGCGCTGCAACCCCGGCAACTCACGCAGGTCGTCGATCACGGCCACCGCATGTGCGGTGGCCAGATCCAGGCCACGCGGATAGCCATAGCGCACCAGCGCGATCGGCATGCCGGCCTCTTCGGCGGCGCGGTAGTCGGTCAGCGAATCACCGACCATCAGGCAGGCGTCTACCGGCAACCCGAAGTGCGCAGCGATGTGGCGCAGCGGTTCACCACTGGGCTTGCGCTGCGGCAGCGAGTCGCCGCCCAGTATCAGCGCGAACGCTTCGCCGATGCCCAGGTGCTGCAGCAGCGGAGGCACCAGCGCTTCTGGCTTGTTGGTGCAGATCGCCAGCGGCACGTTGCGCGCACGCAGCTGTGCCAATGCGTCGGCAACGCCATCGAACAGGCGTGGGCTGCGCAGCAGGCATTCCCGGTAGTGCACCATGAACACCGGCATCACCGCGGCCAGATCGACCTCGCGGCCGGCGGCATGCACGGCCTGCTCCACCAGGCGACGCACACCATCGCCGATCCAGCCCAGCACCGTGGTTTCCGGCACGCGCGCCACACCGATGTCTTCCAGCGTGCGGTTCAGTGCTTCGGCGATATCGGCCGCGCTGTCGACCAGCGTGCCATCGAGGTCGAACACGACCAGCGGATAGGGATACGACAAGGGACGGCACCTGTGCGACGTGGGGCCGTCCATTGTACGTCGGCCTGCTTTTCTGCAGGCCCGCCTCAGCCGATCCTGCGCGCGCGGGTGGCCAGGAACGTGGGCAGATAACGGTCGATCAGAAAGCGCGGCTGCGGCTGCCAGTCTTCCATGAAACGATCGATGACGAAGCCGGCGTCGAGCTGACCGCCGATGAGTTCGGTCAGGCTGTGGCCGAAGGTGAGCGCATCGCCGCGCGCCAGCTTGGCCTCGCGCTCGGCCGGTGCCAGGTCTTCCAGGTCCGAATAGGGAATGGCGTACTGCGGCCGGATCAAGCCCTGCGCATCCAGCTGCGGATCGCGCGCACCAACGAACAGCACCGGGTTGTAGAAGCTGGCCATCAGCATGCCGTCGCGCGCGAGCACGCGATGGCACTCGCTCCACACCGGGCGCACGTCGGGCACGTACAGGTTCGAGATCGGCTGGAACACCACATCGAAACTGCCGTTGGCGAACGCGTGCAGGTCGCGCATGTCGCCCTGCACCGTGCGCAACTGCAGGCCATCGCGCGCCGCGACCTGGCGGTCCTGCTCCAGCTGCCCGTCGGACAGGTCGAACACGGTGACCTCGGCACCGGCCGCGGCCAGTACCGGCGCCTGCTGTCCCCCGCCCGAAGCCAGGCACAGGATGCGGCGGCCGCGCACATCGCCCAGCCAGTCCAGCGGCAGTGCACGCGGCGTCAGATGCACCTGCCAGCGCCCTTCGCGCGCGGCGGCGATGGTTGAGCTTTCAACCGGGCGCGACCACTCGCGCACCTCGCTGGCCTGGCGGTCCCAGGCAGCACGGTTGTGGTCGATCAAGGCCTGTCCATGGTTCATGTGTTCTCCTTGCCCGGCGGGCGCCAATCCAGGTCCTGGAAGGCCGGGCTGGCGAAACACTCGCCCAGGTAGTCCAGGAATCGACGCATGATAGCGGGCTGCTGGCGCCGTGATGCGTACACGGCATGAATGCCGAGTTCGTCCAGGCTGAAATCCGGCAGCAGTTCGATCAGCTCGCCAGTGCGCAGCAGCGGCGCCACCTGGTAGGTCGGCAGCATCGCGATGCCGGCACCGGCCCGCACCGCCTCCAGCAGCAGCGAGGCCTCGTTGGCACTGATGTTGCCGCCCACCGCCACCGACAGCGAACGGCCGTCGCGGTGCAACTGCCAGAGGCTCTTGCCGACGTAGTGGTGGGTCAGGCAGTTGTGTGCGGCCAGGTGCTCGGGAGCGGTCGGCGTGCCGCGTGCCTGCAGGTAGGACGGCGTCGCGCACAGCACCGAGCGGCAGGTGGCCAGCCGCCGCGCGATCAGGCTGGGATCGATCTGGCGCGCGATGCGCACCGCCAGGTCCACCCGCTCTTCCACTAGGTTCACCGTGCGGTCGACCAGCAGCAGCTCGATGCGCGCCGCCGGGTGGCGTGCGACGAAACCGGCCACCGCGCGCGCCAGATGGCTCTGCCCGAACGACACGCTGGCGGTCACCCGCAGCGTGCCGTGCGGCTCGGGATCATCGCTGGCCAGCTCGCCCTGCAGCGCCTCGCCGATCTCCAGCATCTGCCGGAAGCGCGCCAGCGCCGCTTCGCCGGGACCGGTCAGGCTGACCCGGCGCGTGGTCCGGTGCAGCAGGCGCGCCCCCAGCCAGCCTTCGACCTCGGCCAGGTAGCGGCTGACCATCGCCCGCGACATGTCCAGCACCTCGGCGGCCGCGGTCAGGCTTCCGCGCTCGGCGACCTCGACGAACACAGTCATGGCGGTCAATCGGTCCATATGCTCGATCCATGCAACAAACAAGCGCGTTATACGCTGTTTTTCGAGCGACTGCAGCGGCCTAGAGTGGCCCCATTCGCACCCCACACCGCCCCACGGAGTCCTGCCATGAAGATCGCCCTCATTGGTTCCACCGGCAACATCGGCCGCCAGATCGCCCGCCACGCGCTGGCCCACGGCCACGAACTCACCGTCATCGTGCGCAGCGCGCAGGATCTTCCGGCCGAGCTGGCCGGCGCGCATCCGGTGATCGCTTCGCTGGACGACCCGGATGCGCTGGTTGCCGCCATCACCGGCCACGACGTGCTGGCCAGCGCCTACGGCCCGCGGCCGGGCGATGACATCGGCCGCGTCGGCGAGGTCGCCGCACAGCTGGCCGCCGCTGCGCGCAAGGCCGGCGTGCCACGCCTGGTAGTGGTCGGCGGTGCCGGCAGCCTGGAAGTCGCCCCCGGCGTGCAGCTGGTGGATACCCCGAACTTCCCGGAGGCCTACAAGCCGTACGCGCTGGCCCATCGCGAAGCCTTCAAGCGCCTGCAGGCGGTGGAGGACCTGGACTGGACCTTCTTCTCGCCGGCCGCCGAAATCGGCCCGGGTGAAGAGCGAGGCCAGTACCGCGTGCAGCCCAAGGCGTTCCTCGCCGATGCCAGCGGCCACAGCCGCATCAGCTACGCCGACTATGGCGCTGCGTTCGTCGCCGAGCTGGAAGCACACAAGTACCCGAAGCAGATCATCACTGCGGCGTATTGATCATGGCGTGCGCGGGCCTGCCCGTTCGCCGGGCATGGCCTGGCGCTACCCACCTGTAACGCCGAGCCGATGCTCGGCACGATATCCCCACAAGGACATCCCCATGCGTACCGCTGCCCTGCTGCTCCCCCTCGCCCTGGCCGCCAGTTTCACCAGTGCCCCGCTGCTGGCCGCACCGGCTACCCCGTCGCACGCCACGGCGGCCAAGTCCCAGCTGCGCCTGCAGACATTCCACCCCGGCCCGCAGGCCATGTTCTCGGTGTCCTCGGTGCTGATCGAAGGCCGCCATGACGCAATGCTGGTTGATGCGCAGTTCGGCGCCAGCGACGCGCGCAGGCTGGTCGAGCTGATCCGCGCCAGCGGCAAGCAGCTGACCACGATCTACATCAGCCACGGCGACCCGGACTACTACTTCGGCCTGGCCACGCTGCAGGATGCGTTCCCGCAGGCGCGCATCGTCGCCACCGCGCAGACTGTCGCCCACATCCAGCAGACCCAGGCCGGCAAGCTGGCCTACTGGGGACCGAAGATGGGGGCCGATGTCCCCGCGCGCATCGTGGTGCCACAGGTGCTGGAGGGAGACGCGCTGCAGCTGGAAGGTCAGCGCCTGCCGCTGATCGGCCTGGATGGCCCGACCCCGGACCGCAGCGTGCTGTGGATACCGTCGCTGCGCGCGATCGTCGGCGGCATTCCGGTGGTGGCGGGCGAGCATGTGTGGATGGCCGACACCCAGACGCCCAAGTCACACGCCGACTGGCTGCAGACCCTGCAGCGCCTGCAGGCACTGAAGCCGAAAGTGGTGGTGCCGGGGCACTACGCACCGGGTGCGGCACTGGATGCCAGTGCACTGCGCTTCACCGCCGATTACATCCGCGCCTTCGATGCCGAGACGGCAAAAGCCAAGGACAGCGCGGCGCTGGTGAAGGCGATGCAGGCGCGCTACCCGAAGCTGGCCGGCGTCGAGTCGCTGCAGCTGAGTGCGAAGGTGGCCAAGGGCGAGATGCAGTGGCCATGAGGTAGGGGTTTTCTTTTGCAGGGCTGCGCCCTGCACCTGCCGAAGCAACGTCAACGTCAACGTCAACGTCAAAAGCCGAGGTTCCGTGGGTTGGCGGGGTGGGTCCGGTGGCGGGGGACGCCGTAAACCCCCAGACCGGCCCAGCCGCTGGCGGCTGTGCGTTCGGGCGCTTGCGAAGCAGTGCTTCGCAAGCAAAGCGCCCTCACCCCTGGGGGCTTGGCCGCGGCATCCATGCCGCGGACACCCCCGCCACCGGACCCACCCCGCCTTCGACAGTTCTCTGCGATCTGTAGCTTTTTGTAGAGTCGAGCCATGCTCGACTGCCGTTCGTTGCGGAATCGAAATGTTCGACGGCGAACGATCAATTTCCTTCAGAATCGTTCGTTCCGTGCTCGAACAATTCGCCCTGCACCACCGGCTCCTTTTCGCGGAAACCGCCCAGGCCGACGCCCACCAGGCGGTAGCGGGTTTCGGCCGGCAGGTCGACGCGGGCACGCAGGGCCAGGGCGATGTCGCGCAGTTCTTCCATCGATTCCGGCGGGCGCTCCGGGGTGAAGCTGCGGGTAAGGATGCGGAACTGCGCGGTCTTCAGCTTCAGCACCACGGTGTGGCCGACGCGCTCGGTCTTGCGGGTGGCATGCCAGGTCTTCTCCGCCAGCTGCACGATCGCCTCGCTCAGGTCCTCCAGCAGCAGGTCTTCGGCGAAGGTGTCCTCCGAAGAAATCGACTGCACCTGCTGGTCCGGTTCCACCGGCCGCTCGTCCACACCGCGTGCGCGGTTGTACAGGCTGCGGCCGAAGCTGCCGAACGCCTCTTCCAGATCAACCAGCGCCCACTGCCGCAGGTCGCCACAGGTGACGATGCCGCGCGCGGCCAGCTTGCCTTCCATCACCTTGCCCACGCCGGGCACCCGGTTCACCGGCAGCGGCAGCAGGAACGCGTCCACCCGCTGCGGTGGAATCACGAACTGCCCATCGGGCTTGCGCCAGTCCGATGCGATCTTGGCCAGGAACTTGTTCGGCGCGATCCCGGCTGAAGCGGTCAGCTGGGTTTCTTCACGGATCTGCGTGCGGATGGTGCGGGCGATATCGGTGGCCAGCTCGATGCCGCTCTTCGGCTCGGTCACGTCCAGGTAGGCCTCGTCCAGCGACAGCGGCTCGACCAGATCGGTATGGCGCAGGAAGATCTCGCGCACCTGGCGTGACACCGCCTTGTAACGCGAGAAGTCCGGCGGCACGAAGATCGCATCCGGACACAGGCGTTCAGCACGCAGCGCCGGCATCGCCGAGCGCACGCCGAACACGCGGGCTTCGTAGGAGGCCGCACACACCACCGAGCGGGCGCCGCGCCATGCCACGACCACCGGCTTGCCACGCAGTGACGGATCGTCGCGCTGCTCCACCGACGCGTAGAAGGCGTCCATGTCGACGTGGATGATCTTGCGCAGTGCGTTCATGGTTGGCCGACATCATACCCGCACCGTACCGGTCCAGACGGCGAAGTATGGTCGTTGTGCATCAACGGGATGCGCGATCTGGGCGGAAAACACTACGCACGCGTACGGTGCGGCGGTTTGATTCCCGCTGCAACCGTCGTGCATCCTCGACGGATTGTTGCCTCGTTTTCGCTTCCAGGATTGCGCTTTCCATGACTCGTCTCCACGCGTTCAACCGCGACCAGCTGCTGGCCAGCGCACGCGGTGAACTGTTCGGCGCCGCCGCCGGCCGTCTGCCCAACGATCCGATGCTTATGTTCGACCGCATCACCGAAATCCGCGAGGACGGCGGACCACATGGCAAAGGCATGGTACGCGCCGAACTGGATATCCGCCCGGACCTGTGGTTCTTCGGCTGCCATTTCATCGGCGACCCGGTGATGCCCGGCTGCCTGGGCCTGGATGCCATGTGGCAGCTGACCGGCTTCTTCCTGACCTGGCTGGGCGCCCCCGGCAAGGGCCGCGCGCTGGGCTGCGGTGAAGTGAAGTTCACCGGCCAGGTGCTGCCGGATGCCAAGCTCGTGCGCTACGAGATCGATATCAGCCGGGTCATCAACCGCAAGCTGGTGATGGCCCAGTCGGACGCCCGCATGTACGTGGATGACCGCGAAATCTACAGCGCGCGCGACCTGCGCGTCGGCCTGTTCACCGAAACCGGGAGCTTCTGATGCGTCGCGTCGTCATCACCGGCATGGGCATCACGTCCTGCCTCGGCAATGATCTGGATACCGTCTCGGCCGCGCTGCGCGAAGGCCGCTCGGGCATCACCACGCTGGCCGACCACGCCGAAGCCGGGCTGCGCAGCCAGGTCGGCGGCCGTGTCGACCTCGACCTGGACGCGCTGATCGACCGCAAGCAGAAGCGCTTCATGAGCGATGCGGCGGCCTTTGCCTACCTGTCCATGCGCGATGCCATCGCCGATGCCGGGCTCAGCCCCGAGCAGGTCAGCAACCTGCGCACCGGCCTGATCGCCGGCTCCGGTGGCGGCTCCAGCGAATGGCAGATCGGCGCAGTCGACCTGCTGCGCGAACGTGGCGTGCGCAAGGTCGGCCCGTACATGGTGCCGCGCACGATGTGCTCGACGGTCTCGGCCTGCCTGGCCACCGCCTACCAGATCAAGGGCGTCAGCTACTCGCTGTCGGCCGCCTGCGCGACCTCGGCGCACTGCATCGGCGCGGCCGCGGACATGATCCGCCACGGCGCGCAGGACATCATGTTTGCCGGCGGCGGCGAAGACCTGCACTGGTCGATGAGCGTGATGTTCGACGCGATGGGCGCGCTGTCCACCAGCTTCAACGAAACCCCGGCCAGCGCCTCGCGCCCGTACGACAAGGACCGCGACGGCTTCGTCATCGCCGGTGGCGGCGGCATGCTGGTGCTGGAGGATTACGACCACGCCGTCGCACGCGGTGCGCACATCCATGCCGAACTGATCGGCTACGGCGTGACCTCCGACGGTGCCGACATGGTGGCGCCGTCCGGCGAAGGCGCCGTGCGCTGCATGAAGATGGCGCTGCAGGGCATCGATCGCCCGCTGGACTACCTCAACACCCACGGCACTTCGACCCCGCTGGGCGACGTCACCGAGCTCAACGCGATCCGCGAAGTGTTCGGCGATGCAGTGCCACCGCTGTCCTCGACCAAGGCGTTGTCCGGCCATTCGCTGGGCGCGGCCAGCGTGCACGAGGCGATCTACTGCCTGCTGATGATGCGCGACGGCTTCGTTGCCGGTTCAGCCAACATCGCCGAGCTGGACCCGAAGGTGGAGAGCTTCCCGATCCTGCGCGAAAGCCGCGAGCAGAGGCTGGATACGGTGATGTCCAACAGTTTCGGCTTCGGTGGCACCAACGCCGCCCTGGTGTTCGGGCGGGTGTGAGGGGAAGGTGTGCCGACCAACGGTCGGCACCCACCGGGGCATTGGGGTGTGCCAACCAAGGTTGGCATCCACCAGAGCGGTGAAGTGTGCCAACCAAGGTTGGCACCCACCGTCAGGTGCGGTTGGCACCCACCTTATTTCGGCAGCAGCGGCAGCAGCAGTGCGTGCGCGTCCACCAGCGAGCCGACGATGCGATGGCCCAGTGCGCGCAACTCTTCGTCCGGGTGCACCAGGTCCGGCACCTGGATCACGGTCATGCCGGCCGCCAATGCGGCGCGCGTACCGGCCGGTGAGTCCTCCAGCGCCAGGCAGCGCTCCGGCGCCTGTCCCAGCCGCTGCGCGGCCAACAGGTAGATATCCGGCGCCGGCTTCGGCCGCGCCACGTCGCCACTGGTGATCACCGCATCGAAGTAGGGCAGCAGGCCCGCCGCGGCCAGCTTGCGGTTGGCGCGCGGCTGCCGGGTGGTGGTCGCCACCGCGCGCGGAACCGCGTGCGCCTTCAGCAGTTCCAGCAGCTCCAGGATGCCCGGCCGCAGCGGCAGGCCGGTCTGCGTGCGTGCTTCATACAGGTCATGGCAGCGTGCCGCGACCGCTTCGATCACGCTGTCTTCGATGCCCTGCGCGCGCAGCAGTGCGTGCGTGTCACGATCGCCGAGGCCAACCATGCGCAGGAACACTGCCTTGTCCAGGCCCAGTCCGAATTCGTCGGCGGCCTCGCTCCAGCAGGCCAGCGCGACCCGCTCGCTGTCGATCATCAGGCCGTCCATGTCGAAGATGACGGCGTCGGGCAGGAACGGCAGCGCAGCGATAGTGGTCATGGAGCGAACAGCGTATCCAGGTCGGTGGAGGTGAGCTGCCGCCATTGCCCTTCGTCCAGCCCCTGCAGGTCCAGCCCGCCAACGCGGCTGCGGTGCAGGGCCTGCACGTGGTTGCCGGTGGCGGCGAACATGCGGCGCACCTGATGGTAGCGGCCTTCGTGCAGCACCAGGCGCGCGCGGCGCGCGTCCAGCACCTCGAGTTCAGCCGGCAGCAGGGGCGTCTTCTCGGACTCCAGCATCAGCGTGCCGCTGGCGAACAGGGCCACTTCATCGCCGCGCAGGTCGTCGCTCAGTTCCACTTCGTAGACCTTGGGCAGCTTCGATTTCGGCGAGATGATCCGGTGCAGCAGGCCACCATCGTCGGTCAGCAGCAGTAGGCCACTGGTCTCGCGGTCGAGGCGGCCGACCGTGGACAGCACCGGGTCGCGGTCGCGGAAGCGCGGCGGCAGCAGGTCGTAGATCAGGCGGCCGGTGTCCTTGGTCGAACAGGTGTAGCCGGCCGGCTTGTGCAGCGCGATCGACAGCCCCACCGGCGGGTCCAGCGGCTCGCCATCGACCCGGATGGCGTCGTGCGGCACCTGGTCATCGGCGTACAGCACTTCGCCGTCGGCATCGGTGACGCGGCCCTCGCGGAACATCCACTGCACCTGCTTGCGGCTGCCATAGCCCAGGTTGGCGATGTGCTTGACCAGTTTCATCGGCCCTTCCCCTTCACCGCTTCAACCAGCTTGAAACCGTCGCGCTCGGCAATCACGCGCACGGCGCCGAAGCTGTCGTTGAGGGTGTGCTCGTACGGCAGGTGGCGGTTGGCCACCACGTACAGCCGCCCGCCCGGGCGCAGCGCCTGCGCGGCCACGGCGATGAAGCGCTGGCCGATGTCCGGGCGGTCGGCCCGCGACGGTGTGTGGAACGGCGGGTTGCTGATGATCACGTCGTAGCCCGGCTCGATGCCGGCGGTGACGTCACGCCACAGGAAACGCAGCGGCAGCGGGCGCGGCGGCGGCGCCAGGTTCAGTTCGGCCAGGGCCAGCGCGCGCTGCTCGGCCTCGTACAGGTCCAGCGCGGTGATCTTCGGGCAGCGCTCCAGCAGTTCGCGCGACAGGTAGCCGTAGCCGGCACCGAGGTCGGCGGCACGCCCGGCCAGATCGGCCGGCAGGTGCTCTGCCAGCAATGCCGAGGCCGGATCGATGCGATCCCAAGCGAACACGCCCGGGCGGCTGAGGAAACGGCCGCCGACGATCGGGCGCACCGCGTCCAGCGCCGACCAGCGCTTGGCCAGGTCGGCATCGTGCTGGCCCTGCATCGGCGCGGTCCAGTACACGCGGCAATGGTTCTTGGTCAGGCTGCCGCCGAGGCCGGTCAGCTGCTTGAGGTCGCCCTCGCCGGAGCGTGCGCCTTCGTTGTTGGACTGGCAGGCCACGATGCGACCGCCGTCGGCCACCAGCGCCAGCGCGCGGGCGAACAGCACACGGGCCTCTTCGCGCTGGCGCGGCGGCAGCACCAGCACCAGCGGGTAGCGGCCCTTGCCGGCCACGTCATCCAGCTGGCCGCTGACGGTCCAGCCGGCGGCCTGCTGCAGCGGCTGCGCGAACGGGGCGAAGCTCTGCTCGCAGTGCACCTCGCGGTTGCCCGCCGCTTCGCGCAACGGCCAGCCGTCGCGGGCACGCAGGAAGGCCACCGGGCCCTCCGGCCAGCGCAGGGCACCTTGGGAGAACGGCAGGAACAGGGTCTGCAGGGGGGCGTCGTCGCTGGAGGCCATCGGCGCGGGTACTTCAAGCGTGAGGGCCGTCCATTGTACCGGCTTGGCCGGTCCGGCCCCGGCGGGCCACTTTGCGAAACCCGAACGGGGCCTTGATGTGCCAGCAACATTGAAACGTTCAGGGTAGAGGCTCCCCCCGGAAACCCAGGAGAACCTGCATGCGAGCCTTGTTCGTCGGTGGCGTGGTCGACAACAGTGAAATGGACCTGGAAGGCAGCCATCCGCCCGTGCACTACCCCGAGGACACCGGCGGCGGCCACTCGCGCTACCGGCTGCACCAGGTCGGCCATGGCGCCGACGGCAGCGTGGCCTATGCGGTGTACGGCGCGCCAGACCTGGCCGACGATGAGGTAGCCCGGGTCGCGGAAGAACGCGCCTATGCGCGCCGCTTCGAGGCGACGCCCACGCTGTTCGAGCATTGACACCCCTGTAGCGCCCGAGCCAGCGCTCGGGCGGTAGCGCCGAGCGAGGGCTCGGCGCTACATCGGATCAAGGCGCCCTGGGTGGCAGGCGGTCTACGCTGGCGATCTCATCCAGCCAGACGTGGTGCTGCTGCACCGGCGTGTCGTAGTCATCCAGGCGCAGCTGGCCATTGCTGCCTTCATCGCCAGCATCATTGCGGTACTGCTGGAGCGTGGGTTTCACCGCCACGGTACCCAGCAGGCGGCGACCGTCACGCAGGGTCAGCTGCACCTGCGTTTCACCTTCCAGCTGTGGCAACAGGGCTTCCAGGCGCGCGATCTGCGCCGGATCGGTATGGATACGGGGAGCTATGCGGGACATCGGCGACCTCCTGCATGCAGGGTCGCCGATCGGCCGTGAATGCTCAGTGCAGCGCGCTGTCTGCGCGCGGCACCTGCACCTTGCGTACGGCGGCCACCAGCTGCGCCACCGAATAGGGCTTGGCCACGTGTTCCTGGAAGCCCGATGCCAGCGCGCGGCGGCGGTCATCGGCGCGCGCCAGCGCGGTCACCGCCACCGCCGGCAGGGTCGCCGCATCCACCCCCATGTCCTCGCGCAGCGTACGCACCAGGCCATAGCCATCCATGCCCGGCATGCCGATGTCGGTCAGCATCACGTGGTACTGCAGGTGGCCGGTGTCGGCCAGCAGCGCCAGCGCCTCGCCGGCCGAACTGGCCGCGGAGACACTGGCGCCCTGCTCTTCCAGCATGCGCCGCAGATACTCCAGCACTTCCGGCTGGTCTTCCACCGCCAGCACATGCATGCCGCGCAGCGGATACGGCTCGACGATCACCGGTTCCAGGATCGGCCCGCTGATCACTTCGCGCAGCGGGCGGCGCTCGGCATCGGGAAGGTGCTGCGGCAGCCGCACGGTGAAGGTGGCGCCGTGGCCGTGGCCTTCGCTGGCGGCGGTCACGGTGCCACCATGCAGTTCGACCAGCTGCTGCACGATCGCCAGGCCCAGGCCCAGGCCACCGTGGCGGCGCGTGGTGGTGCCATCGGCCTGGCGGAAACGGCTGAACAGGTGATTGAGGAATTCAGGCGCGATACCGTCGCCGGTGTCATGCACGGTGATCACCCAGTGGTTGCCGTCGGCCTGCAGCTGCAGGTCGATGCGGCCTTCGGCCGGGGTGAACTTGATGGCATTGGAGAGCAGGTTCCACAGCACCTGCTGCAGGCGGGTGGCATCGCCCAGCACCAGGCTGGGCTGCTCGGGCAGTTGCAGGTGAACGTCCAGCGCCTTGCCTTCGGCTACCAGTTCCTGCGCGCCGATGGCTTCGCCAAGCAGCAGATTGAGGTCCAGCACTTCCACTTCCAGCTGCACCTTGCCCAGCAGCATGCTGCTGAGGTCGAGCATGTCCGAGATCAGCCGCTTCTGCGCGCCGGCGCTGTTGGCGATCACGTTCAGGCCCTTGAACAGCGGGCTGGTGTTGTCCACGCGCTGCAGCAGCAACTCGCTCCAGCCCAGGATGGTGGTCAGCGGCGTGCGCAGCTCGTGCGACAGCGTAGCCAGGAATTCGTCCTTCAGCCGCGCCATGTTTTCCGCGGCACTGCGCGCGGCTCGCTCGGACTGCAGCAGTTCCTCGCGGGCCAGCTCGATCTCGCGGCGTTCGGTCACGTCCGGGCTGCTGCCGGCCAGGCCGATGAAACGTCCCATGCGCGAGAAGCGCGGCCGGGCGTTCATCTCCAGCCAGCGCCACTGGCCATCGGCGCGGCGAGCACGCACCAGGGCATGCATGGAACGCTGTGCCTTCAGTGCCTCCTGCAGTTCGTACTCGAACACCGAGGCGTCATCGGGATGGACCAGGCCGCGCCACACATCTTCCGGCACGCGCGTCTCGTCACCACCGAAGAACTCACTGAAGGCACTGTTGACGAAACGGGCATGGCCACGCTCGTCCAGCACCCACACCGGCATCGGCAGGCCATCGGCCAGCGCGCTGAAACGGGCTTCGCTCTCGCCCAGTTCCACTTCCATCTGCTTGCGCGCGGTGATGTCGAAGAACAGGATGCCGACCTTGTCTTCGCCGGGACGGCCCACGCGCACGGCATCGACCGCGAACGAACGGCCGAGCGCACGCGCTTCCATCTCGAACTGCGCCGGGCGGCCGCTGCGGGCGACCTCGCCGTAGATGCGGAACCAGTCTTCCTCGTGGTTCGGCTCCAGCAGGCTCATGCGCTGGCCGCGTACATCCTTCAGCCCGGTATGGCGCTCGAAGGCATCGTTGACCTCGATGAAGCGATAGTCGACCGCACGATCGCCCTCGAACAGCACCTGGATCACGCAGAAGCCGGCGTTGATGCGCTCAAGCACGCCATGATGCAGGTCGGGTTCGGGCGCCGGCACCATCAACGGTGGGCGCTCCACTAGGGGCGGCAGTGTGGACAAGGGCGTCTGGACGGGCCGGATTGGAGACACAGCATCTTCCAGAGAGCGTATTCACAGCGTCAAGCGCCGTCAGTCAGGGTTGACGACGATGAATTGGCGGCAACCGCTCTTGCGCATGACGCAATCGGCCGTTGCGGTGGCCCGGAAGCGGGATCACACTCGATCCATAGATAGACAGAACCGTCCCCAACGATGGGGCGCAGGAGACCGTCATGAACCGCACATTGGCCACCGCCCTGCTGCTGGCAGGCGCCCTCATGGCCGGCGCCGCGAACGCCGCGCCGCGTACCGTCACCGATCCGCAGGCCCCACGCGCGCTGCAGGCCGATGGCCCGGTCAGCGTGAAGTGGGACGATCCGGCCGGTTTCACCGAAATCCGCCGCAGCACCAACCGCTTCGAAGCCGAACGTGGCGACTGGGTGCAGCAGCTGGCCCGCTACGTGCAGACCACGGCGGCCAAGCCGCTGCAGTCCGGGCAGACCCTGGACGTGACCCTGGTCGACATCAAGCGTGCTGGCGACTATGAGCCCTGGCACGGCCCGCGCGGCAGCGACATCCGGATCATGCGCGACATCTATCCGCCGCGGATCACCCTGCAGTACACGCTGAAGGATGCCAGCGGCCGCATCGTCGATGAGGGCGAAGCCAAGCTGAGCGACAGCGGCTACCTGCACAACCTGGGGCTGAGGAGCGAAAGCGATCCGCTGCGCTACGAGAAGCGCCTGATCGATGATTGGGTGAAGCGTCAGCTGACCAGCCAGGCGACCGCAGCGCGGTAATTCCGCGCCGCGCTCGGCTCTGGCAGGTGTCGACCTTGGTCGACACGCATTCAAAGCGCCGACCAAGGTCGGCCGCTACCAGAGCCGTGGACGCCATGCATCCAGGTAGTGCCGGCCGCTGGCCGGCAGCACCTCACTCCTGATATACGCGCGCCACGCGCTTGACCGCACAGGGCAGCTGATAGGCACTTACGCCACAGCGCGGTGCCAGTTCAGACAACGTCGGCGCGGCACCCCACAGTTCCACGACACTGCCGACGCCGGCCTGCGGATGCGCGGTCAGGTCCACGGTCAACATGTCCATCGACACGCGCCCGATCAGGCCACCGGGCTGGCCGTCGATCAGCACCGGGGTGCCGTTCGGGGCGAACTGCGGATACCCGTCGGCGTAACCCAGCGCGACCACACCCACGCGGGTGCGCGACTTCGCCACGAAGCGGGCGCCATAGCCCACCGGCTCGCCGGCCTCGATCCAGCGCTCGGCGATCACCTTCGACTGCATGGTCATCACCGGGCGCAGCCGCGCAGTGATCTCCGAAGCCTCCGGCAGCGGGTTGGCGCCGTACAGCATCAGGCCCGGGCGCACCCAGTCGCTGCGCACATCCGGCCAGCCGAGCAGCGCCGGCGAATTGCACACGCTGGTCTCGCCGGACAGGCCGTCGATGGCGCGGGCGAAGGTCGCCGCCTGCTCATGGGTACGTTCGCTGTCCAGCTCGTCGGCTCGCGCCAGGTGGGTCATCAGCACGATGCGCTCGACCTGCGGCAGTGCCGACAGGCGCGCATGCGCGGCACGGAAGCTGTCCACGTCCAGGCCCAGGCGATGCATGCCGCTGTCCAGCTTCAGCCACACGGTCAGCGGGCGCGGGCTGTCGAAGGCAGCCAGCGCCTCCAGCTGCCACGGTGAGCCCACTGCGAACCAGAAATCGTGCTCGGCCACCAGCCCCATGTCGCTCGGCTCGAAGATGCCTTCCAGCAGCAGGATCGGCGCGCGGATGCCGGCCTGGCGCAGTTCCAGCGCCTCTTCGATGGTGGCCACGCCGAAACCATCGGCCTCGCCTTCCAGCGCCTGTGCACAGCGCACCGCACCGTGGCCGTAGGCATCGGCCTTGATGATCGCCAGGGCCTTGCCACCGCCCAGTTCACGGGCGAGCCGGTAGTTGCTGCGCAGAGCGCCCAGATCGATCAGCGCGCGGGCAGGACGCATGTGCGGTTCTCATGTTGCGGCGCGTGACCGTACTGGCCGTAGCGGAAAATATCCAGGCCCTCGGTGCTGATCTGCGGCTGGCGCGCGCTCATCAGGTCGGCCAGGTAGCGGCCCGAGCCACAGGCCATGGTCCAGCCCAGGGTGCCGTGGCCGGTATTGAGGTACAGGTTGCGGAACGGTGTGGCGCCGATCACCGGCGTACCGTCCGGCGTGGCCGGGCGCAGGCCGGTCCAGAACTGCGCGCGCGACAGGTCGCCGCCCTTCGGGTACAGGTCGCTGACGACCAACTCCAGGGTTTCGCGACGGCGCTGCGACAGCGACAGGTCGAAGCCTGCAACCTCGGCCATGCCACCGACACGGATGCGGTCGTCGAAGCGGGTCACCGCCACCTTGTAGCTCTCATCAAGGATGGTCGAGGTGGGCGCCATCGCCGGATCGGTGATCGGCAGGGTCAGCGAGTAGCCCTTCAGCGGGTACACCGGCAGGCGCATGCCCAGCGGTGCCACCAGCGCGGGCGAGTAGCTGCCCAGCGCGACCACGAAGCGGTCGGCGGTTTCCAGCGTGCCGCCGATGCGCACGCCGCTGATGCGGTCGCCATCGAACTCCAGGCCGGTGATGTCCTGGTCGAAACGGAACTCGACGCCGGCATCCACGCACATCTGCGCCAGGCGGCGGGTGAACAGCTGGCAGTCGCCGGTCTGGTCACGCGGCAGGCGCAGCGCGCCGACCAAGCCATCGACATGGGCCAGGGCCGGTTCGGCCTGGATGATGCCGGCGCGGTCCAGCACCTCGTACGGCACGCCGTACTGGGCCAGGATCTCGATGTCCTGCGCCGAGGCATCCAGCTGCTGCTGGGTGCGGAACAGCTGGGTGGTGCCCAGGTCACGGCCCTCGAACTCGATGCCGACCTGCGCGCGCAGCTCGTTCAGGCAGTCGCGGCTGTACTCGGACATGCGCACCATGCGTGCCTTGTTGATCGCATAGCGCTCGTGGGTGCAGTTGCGCAGCATCTGCCACAGCCAGCGGTACTGGGCCAGGTCCATGCCCGGCTTGATGGCCAGCGGCGCGTGCTTCTCGAACAGCCAGCCGATGGCCTTCTTCGGCACGCCCGGCGCTGCCCACGGCGAGGTGTAGCCGAACGACAGCTGCCCGGCATTGGCGAAGCTGGTTTCCAGCGCCGGACCGGGTTGGCGGTCGATGACCGTGACTTCAAACCCGGCCTGTCGCAGGTACCAGGCACTGGTGGTGCCGATCACGCCGCTGCCGAGAACTAGGACTCGCATGGGACTTCTCCAACCCGATCATTCCCTGCACTGGAGCGTGCCGGGACCATAATTGGGGAAGTATAGACAGCCAATACCAGTTGATTTGCCTGATTTGAAATCAACCGGCAGGATGTTCTCCTGCAATTCATTCCCCAAGGTTGACGGCCATGGCCACCCGTACCCGCGAACTGGACAAGATCGACCGCAAGATCCTGCGCATCCTGCAGGCCGAGGGCCGCATTTCCTTCACCGAACTGGGTGAGCGGGTCGGCCTGTCCACCACCCCGTGCACCGAGCGCGTGCGCCGGCTGGAACGCGAAGCGGTGATCACCGGCTACCACGCCCACCTCGACCCGGCGGCGGTGAAGGCCAGCCTGCTGGTGTTCGTGGAGATCAGCCTGGCCTACAAGTCCGGCGACATCTTCGAGGAATTCCGGCGCGCGGCGCTGAAGCTGCCCAACGTGCTGGAGTGCCACCTGGTGTCGGGCGACTTCGACTACCTGCTGAAGGCGCGGATCAGCGAGATGGCCTCCTATCGCAAGCTGCTCGGCAGCACGCTGCTGACCCTGCCGCATGTGCGCGAATCGAAGAGCTACATCGTGATGGAAGAAGTGAAAGAGACGCTGAGCCTGCCGATTCCGGACTGAGGGCTCAACGCGGTTGGGGCCAGAGCCCGCAATGCGGGATCCGACCCCGGGCCCGTCAGCGCTGCTGAGGGTGCTTCTGCGAGCGCTGCTCCTGCTGCTTGCCGCCCTTGTGCGACTGCTGCGGTTCCATCTGCTGTTGTTGCTGCTGCTGTTGCTGCGGGTTGCGGCCCTGCGGTTCCTTGCCGGGATGACGGTTCTGCTGGTTTTTCATGATCGCGATCCAATGGACGAAGGACATGCGACGACGGGATGCCGGCGCACCGCCAAAGTGGTCCCGGAACGGTTAATCGCAGGCGAAAAAGCAGTGATCCGCACGCGGTTGTTTTCGTGCGTTCAGGCCGGCGCTAGCGGATCTGCTGGCCGTCGCCCTGCGGCACGCTGTCGTAATAGCGGCCGGTACGCGAATCGAACACACGGTTGGGACCGGCCGGGCGCACACCGGGGACGATGCGTCCATTGCGGTCGTAGACCTTGTCGGCCGGCTTCGGCGCCGGGGTGGGTGCAATCCGGGCCGGACCGGTGGATTTGATCGGTTGCGCCGGCTGCGGTGACGGCAGCACCTGGGGCTGCGGGCGGGCCGCTTGCGGCGGCGGTGCCACCGGCGCGGGGGCCACGGTGGTGGTGCTGCGGGTGGCGGTCGGATCGGCAGTGGGCACCTGGGCCAGCGCCAGCGCGGGCAGCAGGGCGATCAGCAGCAGGGGAAGGGTCGGTTTCATGGCACGCTCCGGCGTGGATCGCGTTCACCTTGCGCCTGCGCCTGTGTGCCGCCCATGAACGGCCATCACACTTGCAAGGCCGGGCCGCCACCCCCATTTCCGCAGGCATCCCCAGGCCATCACCCACGGAGAGCCGGCATGACTGCCTTCGACCTGACGCCCCCCACCGCCACCCAGACCGAGGCGCTGATTGCCGGCCTCAGCAGCGAGGAGCGCCGCGTGCTACTGCAGCACGGCACCGAAGCGCCGTTCTGCGGGGTCTTCCTCGACAACAAGCGCGAGGGCGTCTACTGCTGCCGGCTGTGCGCGTTGCCGCTGTTCCGCTCCAGCACCAAGTTCGATTCCGGCACCGGCTGGCCCAGCTTCTTCGCCCCGTTCGACCCGGCGCATGTGCGCGAGATCCGCGACACCAGCCACGGCATGGTCCGCACCGAGATCACCTGCGCCCGCTGTGGCAGCCATCTGGGCCATGTGTTCCCGGACGGCCCGCCGCCCACCTACGAGCGCCACTGCCTGAACTCGGTCTCACTTTCGTTCACCGGCAATGGCGAGCCGTGGCCTGATCCGCTGCGGCGTGGCGGTGCGGAGGCCGGTGTGGCGGGCTGAAACACCCCGCCGACCGATTTCACAGAATTCCCTCTTCAGAAAACCAGGTGATGGGCCGACAAGGAGATATCCCCGCTCCTTGCGTCGCGCCATGCTCATCATCGTTGGATTCCTGGTCGTCATCATCAGCGTGCTGGGCGGCTACCTCGGCGCACACGGTCGGCTGGGGGCGCTGTGGCAACCCTACGAGCTGGTCATCATCGGCGGTGCCGCACTGGGCGCGTTCCTGGTCGGCACCCCGGCCAAGACGGTCAAGCAGACCCTGCAGGCCATGGTCGGCGTGTTCAAGGGCCCGCGCTACAAGCAGCAGGACTACATCGATGTGCTCAGCCTGCTGTACGAACTGCTCAACAAGGCGCGCCGCGAAGGCTTCATGGCGCTGGAAGACCATGTCGAGCGTCCGGCCGAGAGCGCGCTGTTCGGCAACTACCCCAAGGTGCAGGCCGACCACCACCTGATCGACTTCATCACCGACTGCCTGCGCCTGATGATCGGCAGCAACATCGAGCCGCACGAGCTGGAGCCGCTGCTGGAACTGGAGCTGGAAAAGCACCATGCCGAGGCCATGGCGCCGTCGCAGGTGCTGACCAAGGTCGCCGACGGACTGCCCGGTTTCGGCATCGTCGCCGCAGTGCTGGGCATCGTCATCACCATGGGCTCGATCGGTGGTGACATCGTCGAGGTCGGCGGCCACGTGGCCGGCGCGCTGGTCGGCACCTTCCTCGGCATCCTGCTGGGCTACGGCTTCGTCGGCCCGATGGCGGCGGCGATGGAAGCCCGTGCCGAACAGGACAGCCGTATCTACGAGTCGGTGAAGACCGCCCTGCTGGCCTGCCTGCGCGGCTACAACCCGAAGATCGCGCTGGAATTCGCCCGCAAGACGCTGCCGTCGAACGTGCGCCCGGCCTTCTCCGATTTCGAGCAGCACCTGAAGACGGTCAAGTAAGCCATGGCCGAGAACAAGCCCACCGTCATCGTCCGCCGGGTCAAGAAGGGCGGCCACGCCGCCCACCACGGCGGCTCGTGGAAGGTGGCCTATGCCGACTTCGTGACCGCGATGATGGCCTTCTTCCTGGTGCTGTGGCTGATGGCCAGCACCAGCAAGCCGGAACGGGCCGCCATTTCCGAGTACTTCCGCAACCCCAGCCCGCTCAGCGGCAAGAGCGCCACCCCCGCCCCCGGCATGGCCGGCCCGGGCGGTGCCAGCACCTCGATGATCAAGCTCGGCGGTGCCACCGACGTTTCCCGCGGCAACAGCAACGATCCCTTCCAGAACCAGAAGGAGGCGGTGCCGCAGCCGGTGGACCAGCAGCAGCGCGACAAGCAGCAGCTCGAGCAGCTGATGAAGGAGCTGCAGGAAGCGATCAGCAGGAGCCAGGCGCTGGAGCCGTTCAAGGACCAGCTGCTGCTGGACCTGACCCCGGAAGGCCTGCGCATCCAGATCGTGGACAAGCAGAACCGGCCGATGTTCGACCTCGGCAGCGCCACGCTGAAGCCCTACACGCAGCAGATCCTGCACGAGCTGGCCGAGTACCTGAACCACGTGCCGAACCGGATCAGCCTGACCGGGCATACCGACATCACCGCCTATTCGGCCGCCCGCGGCTACGGCAACTGGGAACTGAGCGCCGACCGCGCCAACGCCGCGCGGCGCGCGCTGATCGATGGTGGCCTGGAGGACAGCAAGATCACCCGCGTGGTCGGCCTGTCCTCGTCGGTGCTGTTTGACAAGGCCGACCCGCAGAACCCGATCAACCGCCGCATCAGCATCGTGGTGATGACCCAGGCGGCCGAAGCGGCCGCGCTGGCCGGGGCCGGCCCACAGGTGGGGCTGTCGGCGCCCAGCACCGACCCGGACGTGCAGGCCGCGCAGGGGCCGGCAGAGTAACCTGTGGCTGCGGACCTTGGTCCGCACATCCGGGAAAGCGTGCGGACCAAGGTCCGCACCCACCAGGGGCATCACCCGGCGCACCCGCTACAATGGCGGTCTTTCCGTCTCCAGGTGACCCCACCTCATGTCCCAGAACTCCAAGGCCAAGCGCGACAAGCGCAAGAAGCAGCAGGGCAAGCGCCCGTTCCTCCGTCTGAACGCCCAGCAGCAGGTGCAGAACCACGCCGTGCTGACCAGCGAAGACGGCCAGGTGGTCGCCGCCATCGGCCTGCAGGGCCGCGAGTGGCTGCTGGCCATCGGCGGCCAGACCATGGGCAACGCCGAGAACCCGGTGCCGATGCTGGCCATGCTCAAGCACCTGGCCAACGTGCAGGAGAAGGAAGGCCGCAAGGTCAGCCTGGAATACTCCGAGCTGCTGCAGAAGCTGCTGGACACCCTGGCCGAAGAGTCCGGCCAGACCGCTGACGAGTACCTGGACAAGCTGGTTGCCGAGTTCGAAGGCGTCGAAGCCGCCGAGGGCGAGGAAGAGGCAGCCGCCGAGGGCGAGGTGGCCGAAGAAGCCGCCGCCGAAGCGACCCCGGCCGCTGACAGCGACAGCAAGCCGCAGGCCTGAACCGGCCGCGGCGGTGACGGTCTACGTCGATGACGCGGTGCATCCCTGGCGCGGTCAGCGCTGGGCGCACCTGATGGCCGACACCCTGGCCGAGCTGCACGCGATGGCGGCGCAGCTCGGCATTCCGCCGCGGGCCTTCCAGAACAAGGCCAGCGGCGCCCACTACGATGTCACAGCAGAGCTGCGCGCGCAGGCGATCGCGCTCGGTGCACGGGCCATTTCCCGGCACGCCGACCGCGAGCTGGTCAAGGCGGTGATCGCCAACGCCCGGGCGCAGTACCGGCCATAGGCAGCCGTTGGTGGCTACCGCTTGCTGTGCAGTGTGGGGCTACCACTTGCTGTGCAGGGTGCGGGTACCACCTCCTGTGGTGGGTGCGGACCTTGGTCCGCACATCAGGCACAGGGCATGCCGACCAAGGTTGGCATCCCCCCATAGGCGGGCTCCGCACCCACCTTCCCCGCTCAGAACGGGTCGCTGCCCAGGCGGATTTCCACGTTCAGCAGCGAGCACAGCGCCAGCATCGCGTCATCGTCGCGGGTCAGCGCCATCACGCCGCTGAAGCCGTCGCTGCCGGCATCCACGCTCCACAGCGTGTAGTTGTGCTCGCGCAGGCGGTCGAAGGCGGTGGACATCAGCTGCACGCCGTCCAGGCCTTCGGCGAAGTCCTCGTCGTCGAGGTCGCCGCCCCAGTCCAGCTGCAGGTTGAAGCGCGCCGACAGCTCGTTCACTGCCGACTGCAGCGATTCCAGGTCGTCGCGATCCACCTCGAAACCGGACTGCCAGGCGATGGCCGTGAACAGTGCCGGCAGCCAGTCGCTGTCCGCTTCCAGCGGTTGGCCGTCCTCGGCCAGCTGCTCGCGCCAGCGGTTGAACTGCTGCAGCGCCAGCTCCTCATCGCCCGGGTTGATCAGCATCAGCAGGTTCCAGACCCGCGCCTCGAAGCCCTCCTCGTCGAAGTCGTGGATGTCTTCCTCGAAGTCGAAATAGTCGCTGTTGTCGGGCATGGCGGAACTTCCTCTGGGGCAGGCCGGCATTCTACGGTTTATCCTGTGCCGCTGAAGCCGGCCTTGGTGGCCGTCACTGTGAATGAAGCGATGAGCGATACCCCTCCCGACCACCTGGCGATCAATCCGGCCAGCCCCTTCCATGATGCGCAGGCGCTGGAGCGCGGCGTGGGCGTGCGTTTCAACGACGTCGAGCGCGACAACGTCGAGGAATACTCGGTCAGCGAAGGCTGGATCCGCGTGCAGGCCGGCAAGGCCCGCGACCGCCGCGGCAACCCGATGACCATCAAGGTCAAGGGCAAGGTCGAGGCGTATTTCCTGGAAACGAAGCCGGAGTAACCGGATCTTGTAGAGTCGAGCCATGCTCGACTGCTCTTTGCACCAGAAGAGCAGTCGAGCATGGCTCGACTCTACATTTCAGGGTCATTCGCGCTTGCGCGATTCCAGCAGGTCCAGGTTGCGGATCAGGCGCCGCGAGATTTCGTCGGAGATCACCCCGCGCCGGGTCAGCCGGAACAGTTCCTCGCGCTCGGCATTGAGGCCGGCGCTGCGCAGCTGGCGATAGCCCTGTTCCATGCGGCGTACCTTGTCCGGGTCCACGTCGGGGCCGTCACTGTCCTTTTCCAGGTGCCGCTGGTACAGCAGGCTCACCCGCGAAGCGGCGTCGTTGTACAGCTGCACGTTCTCGGTGTTCTGGTTCATCACCATCTGCTGGCGCATGCGTTCGACCCCGGCCAGCGCCGCCTTCGACGACAGCCGGCGTGCCAGGTCCTCTTCCTTGCGTTCGCCCGAATCGGCCGGCAGCTGCAGGCCCTTCAACAGCTGCGGCAGCGCGATGCTGGCGCCCAGCAGCGAGAACAGGATCACCGACGCGGCCAGGAAGATCACCAGGTCGCGGGCCGGGAACGCGCTGCCATCGGGCAGGAACAGCGGCAGGGTCAGCACACCGGCCAGGGTGATCGCACCGCGCACGCCGGCCACCGAGGTCGCGACCACGATGCGCCAGTTCGGCGCCTCGCCCCGCTCCAGGCCACGGCGGCGTGCGCGCAGCAGGTTCCAGCGCAGCGACAGCCACACCCACAGCAGGCGCAGCACGACCAGGGCCAGGTTGATCACCACCACGTACACCAGCAGCCACCATGCGCTCTGGTGGCCGCTCTCGTTCATGGTGGTGGTGGCGCGCTCGACGATGCCCGGCAGCTGCTCGCCCAGCAGCACGAACATGATGCCGTTGAAGCTGAACTGCAGCATGTTCCAGACCCCGGCACGCTGCACGCGCATGCTGCCGGAGACGCGGCCGGTCAGCTCCACGTAGCTCATCGCGATACCGGCGGCAACCGCGGCGAGGATGCCCGACGCATGGATTTCTTCGGCCAGCAGGTAGGCGGCGAAGGGGATCAGCAGGTTGACCAGCATTGCCGCGCCCGGCTCCTCGCCGAAGCGGCGCCACAGCCAGCGCTGGAAGGTCGATACGCCCAGGGTGACCGCCACGCCCACTGCCAGGCCGGCCACCGCCACCCACACGAAGGTCAGCGAGGCGGTGGCCAGCGAGAACGTGCCGGTCATCACCGCCGCCACCGCGAAGCGGAAGCAGACCAGGCCGGACGCATCGTTGAGCAGCGACTCGCCTTCCAGGATGTGCATCAGGCGCTTGGGAATCGGCGCCTTGGAGGCGATCGCACCGACCGCCACCGGATCGGTGGGCGACACGATCGCCGCCAGCGCGAAGCACACCGCCAGCGGCATCACCGGGATCAGCCAGTGGATCAGGAACCCGGCGCCGATGACGGTGAACACCACCAGGCCGAAGGCCAGTTCGAGGATCGCGCCCTTGTCGCGGAACAGGCCCTGCTTGGGAATGCGCCAGCCATCGAGGAACAGCAGCGGCGGCAGGAACAGCAGGAAGAACACTTCCGGCTCCAGCGCGTGGCCGCGGTTGAACACCCCGGCGATCACCGCGCCCAGGCCGATCTGCACCAGTGGCAGCGGCAACGAGAACGGCAGGACACGAACCAGGTAGCCGCTGGCAACAACGGCCACCAGCATCGCCAGGACGACTTCGATGGTATGCATGCTTCTTCCAGGAAGCGGCGCGCGGGGAGGCTCGGGAGCCAGCGCCGGAAACCCGGGAAAAACTACCACACGCCGCCGCGGCCGCGACCAACGCGGCCGTCGCGCGTCAGCCCCGGCTCATGCCCCGTCGAAGCGATACAGGTCCATGGCCAGGAATCCGGCATCGATACCAGCATCGATGCGCTGGGCACCGAAGCCGCCCTCGCCCGCCGCGCCCATCGCGAAGAACAGCGGCAACAGGTGCTCGTCGGTCGGGTGCGCGCGTTCGGCGAACGGCGCCTGCCTGCGGTAGTCGAACAGGGCCTGGCGATCATCGGCGGCCAGGCGCTGTTCCACCCACTCGATGAAGGGCCGCACGTACGGCGCTTCCTTGCCGTCCTGGTAGTCGCCCCAGTCGTGCAGGTTGTGGGTAATGCTGCCCGAGCCGACCAGCAGCACGCCCTGCTCGCGCAGCGGCACCAGCGCGCGGCCCAGCGCGAACTGGTGCTCGGGGCCGAGCAGCGGCTGGATCGACACCGGCACCACCGGGATGTCGGCCTGCGGGCGCAGCAAGCGCAGCGGCACCCACGCGCCGTGATCGAGGCCGCGCTGCGGGTCGAGGGCCACCGGCAGGCCGGCGGCGGCGATGCGGTCGGCCACCTCTTCGGCCAGCGCCGGATCACCCGGCGCCGGGTACTGCAGTTCAAACAACGCGCGCGGGAAGCCACCGAAGTCGTGGATCGTAGGCGGCTGCGGATGCGCACCGACCAGCGGCTGCCGGCCCAGCCAGTGCGCCGAGGCCATCACGATGGCGCGCGGCGTCGGCAGGTCCTGCGCCAGCTCGGCCAGGCGCACGCCGACCTGGCCCGGATGCAGGGCAGTCATCGGCGAACCATGCGAGATGTACAACGAAGGCAGGCGGGACATGGAATTCTCCAGTTGCAGGGTCAGGCGGCGATCAGCGCGAACGCAGGGTCCACTTGCCATCGCCGACCAGGAACAGCACCACCAGCGCCAGCGCCCAGAACGCCGGGTATTCCCAGCCGCCGCCGGCATTGGCGAAACCGAAGCCATTGGCGCCGTGCACGGTGACGATGGTGCCCAGCAGCAGCGGCACGCCGACCAGGCCGACCCAGCGCGCGTAGATGCCCAGCAGCAGCGCGGCAGTGATCACCAGTTCGACGCCGATGGTGAGGTAACCGAGCACGCCGGGCAGGCCCAGCGACTCGAAGAACGCCGCCGTACCGGCCGGGGTGAACACCAGCAGCTTGGTCAGCGCATGGACCAGGAACAGCACGCCCAGGGCCAGGCGCAGCAGGGTGGCGCCGTACGGGGCCAGCGGCGAAACAGGAGCGGTCGTGGTGTGCATCGGAAAGCACCTTGAAGGGAGTAGGCACAGGTTATTGCGCCTTCACGGACTGATAAATACGATCGTTTGACCGTATTTATTTCAAAAGGCGCAACAATGGACACCCTTGAGGCGATGCGCGTGTTCGTGGCCGTGGTCGAGCGCAATGGCTTCAGTGCCGCCGCCCAGGCGCTGGACCTGTCCACCGCCGGGGTGACCCGCCAGGTCGCCGCGCTGGAGAAGCGCCTGTCCACCCGCCTGCTCCACCGCACCACGCGCCGGGTCAGCCCGACCAGTGCCGGCGCGGCCTATTACGCCCAGTGCGTGCGCCTGCTGGCCGAATTCGATGCGCTGGAAGCCAGCATCGGCGCGCAGGCGCTGGAACCGTCGGGCACGCTGCGCATCAACGCACCGGTCAGCTGGGGCATCGCCCGCCTCGGGCCCTTGCTGGCCAGCTACCGCGAACGCTTCCCGCAGGTGGAGCTGGACCTGGCCCTGTCCGACCGGCTGGTGGACATGGTCGAGGAAGGCTACGACGTGGCCATCCGCATCACCCGCGAGCCTGGCCCGACGCTGATCGCGCGTCGCCTGGGCCAATCGCGGGTGAGCCTGTGTGCCGCACCGTCCTACCTGGCCGCGCGTGGCACGCCGCAGACCCCGCAGGATCTGGCGGCACACGCGTGCCTGAGCTACAGCTACTGGGCCGCTGGCGATCACTGGCCGCTGCAGGGGCCCGGCGGCGAGGTGAAGGTGGCGGTGAGCAGCCTGCTGCACGCCAACAACGGCGATGTGCTGCGCGAAGCGGCGATCGCCGGCATGGGCGTGATCCTGCAGCCGGACTTCCTGCTGGAAGACGCGCTGGCCGATGGCCGCCTGGTGCGCGTGCTGCCGGAGTGGGAGGCCTCGCCGATCGGCATTTTCGCGGTCTATACCAGCCGCAGCCATCTGGCACCGAAGGTGCGCAGCTTCATCGACCACCTGGTGGAGGCCGGGGTGTAGCCGAGTCTGGCGTTTGCCGGCCAGCGGCCGGCACTACCGTCATGGTTCGGCCTGGCGTTTGCCGGCCAGCGGCCGGCACTACCGTCATGGTTCGGCCTGGCGTTTGCCGGCCAGCGGCCGGCACTACCGGTCGGGTCGTGCCGGCCGCTGGCCGGCAGATGCGAAAGCCGCTCAGGCCGGCACTTCATCCAGCGCGTCGATGATCTGCTCCAGCGGCGCCGGCCGCCCCAGCAGGTAGCCCTGCACCTGGTCGCAGCCGTGCGCGGCCAGCCAGTCCAGCTG
The DNA here is from genome assembly GCF_001274595.1 of Stenotrophomonas maltophilia. GTDB lineage: Bacteria > Pseudomonadota > Gammaproteobacteria > Xanthomonadales > Xanthomonadaceae > Stenotrophomonas > Stenotrophomonas forensis. Next base: position 510,258 of record NZ_CP011010.1, on the reverse strand, counting down.
CCCCGGCGTCTCCACGCCTTCAGCGATGATGGTCAGCCCCATGCTGTGGCCCAGCGACAGCAGCGCGCGGCAGATCGACGCGTTGCGCGGGTTGGTTTCCACATCCGCAACGAAGCTGCGGTCGATCTTCAGGATGTCCAGCGGCAGGTGCTGCAGGTAGGACATGCTGGAGTAACCCGTACCGAAGTCATCCAGCGACACGCTGATGCCCTGCTCGTGCAGGCGCTGCATGGTCTGCATCGCCTGCGCCGGCTTGCGCATCAGGCTGCTCTCGGTCAGCTCCACGTGCAGCGCACCGCGGGCCAGCCCGAACTCCTGCTGGGCGCGGGTGAACTCGGCCACCAGGTCACTGTTGAAGAACTGCACGGCCGAGACATTCACCGCGATCGGCAACTCGCCCCAGCCGGCCTCGACCAGCCGGCGCTGCGCCTTCGCCGCCGCGCGGATCACCCAGCGGCCCAGCGCCAGGATCAGCCCGGTCTCCTCGCACAGCTGGATGAACTCGTTGGGCGGGATGAAGCTGCCATCGGCCTGCGGCCAGCGCAGCAGGGCCTCCAGCGCGGCCGGGCTGCCATCGCCGGCATGCCGGATCGGCTGGAAGTACAGCTGGAATTCGTTGTCGATGGCGGCATGGATGCGCCCGGCCAGGCGCAGGCGGTCGGCCAGCCGCGTGGTCACCGCCGCGTCGAACCACACCACCACGTTGCCTTCCGCACGCGCTGCATGGGCGGCCTGCGCGGCCATGCCGATCACCTGCTCGGCGGAGTAGCCGTCACCGGGCACATGCACGGCCACGCCGATGCGTGGCTCGAACTGGTGCAGCGAATCCTTGCCCCGCATCGGCGCCGACACGATCTGCAGCAGATCATCCAGCACGCGCTGGGTATCGTGGCCGGTACCGATGGCGAACACGAAGTCCTCCGCTGGCTGGAACGCCAGCGTGCCGCAGCGCGCGCCCAGCCCACCCAGCCGCGTCGCCATCGACTGCAGCACCGCATCGCCGATCTCGCGGCCCAGCGTATCGGCCACCAGCTGCAGGCCACGCAACTGCACGAAGGCGATGGTGTAGCCCGCGTCCTGCTCGTCCAGCTGTCCGGTCAGCGCGCGTACGTTGAGCAGGCCGGTAGCCGGGTTGTGCCGCGCCTGGTAGGCCAGGTCGCGCTCGTAGGCCAGCCGTTCGCTGACATCCTCGGCCAGCACCAGGCACGCGGGCTGGCCATCGAAGTCCAGCTTGGACAGGTGCGTGCGGACTTCGAACACGCTGCCGTCCTTGCGCCGGTGCAGGCGCACGGTAGCGTCCTGCAGTTCGCCGACACGGGCCTTGGCGATGGCCCCTTTCACCTCGTCCCAACCTTCGCGCGGGCGGATGTCGAGAATGCTCATCGCCAGGAATTCATCGCGGCTGTAGCCGTACTGGCGCACCGCGGCATCGTTGACCTCGATGAAGCGCAGCGTGTCCGGGTCGAACACCCAGAACGGCGCCGGGTTGCGGTCGAACAGCAGGCGGAAGCGGCGTTCCACCTCGCTCATCTGCTCGCGTGCCTGGTAGCGTTCGCTCAGGTCGGTCAGCGCACCGATCATGCGCCGCTCGCTGTCGTCCACCTCCACCCGCTGCCCGCGCGCGCCCACCCAGCGCACCTCGCCACCGGGCAGCACCAGGCGGAACACCTGGTCGAGCACCGCGCCACCGGCGAAGGCCTGGTCGAAGGCCTGCTGCAGGCGCGCGACATCGTCGCGGTGCACGCGCGCGAAGAAATCGGCGACCGGCAAGGCATCGGTCTGCACGCCGAAGATCTCGCGCGCCAGCGGTGACCAGCGCAGCAGTGCGGCATCCTCGTCCACGTACCAGGTGCAGACACGGCCGACCTGGTGCGCCAGGCGCAGTTCGGCATGGCCGGCTTTCAGTTCCTCGGCCATCGACTGCTGGCGGCGGGTGCTGCGGCGCACGGCATACAGCAGCGCCAGCAATACCGCGATGTAGGCCAGCACGATCGCCACCGAGGCCTGCAGGTAGGGCCACCATGGCGCCAGCACGTCCTCGTCGGCCAGCCCGACCTGCACCGCCAGCGGGCTGCGTTCCAGCGTACTGATGGTGATGATGCGCGGCACGCCATCGACCGCGCCCGGCAGGCTGCCCAGCTCGACCACCGCCTGCTTGCCGAGCAGGTCGCGGCGCGGCAGGTCGTAGCGGCGGCCGACCGTGCCATGCGGGTCCGGCACACGGGCCAGCATGTAGCCGTCGGCGTCGCTGATCGAGACCAGTCCATTGGGGCCGACATCAAGGCCACCGACGATGCGCTGCAGTTCGCCACAGCGCAGCCGTGCCAGCAACCAGCGGTCGCCAGCCATCGGCAGCGCCAGCGGTACCACCCAGCCGCCATCGCCGGCCCGCTGCGGCGGGCCGATGTACAGCGCGCTACCCTGGCCACGGCGCTGCGGGTCGGTCCACAGCGGCAGCTGCAGGTCGCCCTGGCCGGCGGTCAGCGCTCGGCCGTAGCTATCGAGCACGACGATGCTGTGCAGTTCGGCATGGCGCCGCAGCACGCCACCGATGGCAGCGTCCAGCAACGCCGGTGCCTGCACCGGCACGCTGCGGAACAGCTCCACGGCATCGGCGGCGATGCCGGACATCGCCCGCTCCAGGTTGCGCAGCTCCAGCGCCAGCAGGCGTTCACTGCCCACCGCCAACGCGCGGCTCTGGCGTTGCGCGGCCTCCAGCCGGCGCTGGTGGTCGTTGACCAGCATGGTGGCCAGGCCCGCCACCAGCAGCACGCCCAGCAGCACGCCGCCCCAGGTAATGGCGCGCAGTGGCCGGGCCAACGCCCGCTTCAGTGCGGGCATCGGTCGATCTTCCTTGTGCAGTCGGCTGGCTTCATGCGCGAACGAATCCTCCACGTCCCCGACCTCAACGGCCGGCGGACGCCATTCTTGACGCCTGACCCAACCCCGCATGGCCACCTCCCCGTGACCACGCAGGGCTCCCGGGACCAGCATGCACCACCCCGATGACGGCGTGAAGATCGCATCGGCGCGTTCAGCCAGATCCTGCACAGGACAGGCGGCACAAGGGGCCGGCCAGGCGGGCCGGAGCGGATTAGACTTGGGGTTTTCCGCTGCAAGAGAAGTCCATGTCCAAGCTGCGCCGTCCCACCCTGGCACTGGCCATCATCGCCAGCCTGTCCCTGGCCGCCTGCGACCGCCCGGCCGATCCGGCCGCCGGCACCGCTGCGCCGGCCGATGCTGCGCCCGCTGCCGCCAAGCCGATGCTGGGCAGCTTCGGCTTCGACGCCAGCGGCATGGACCGCAGCATTGCCGCCGGCGACGACTTCTTCGGCTTCGCCAACGGCACCTGGGTGAAGAACACCGAGATTCCGGCCGACCGTTCGCGCTTCGGCAGCTTCAACGTCATCGCCGAGAAGACCCTGGCCGACACCCGCGCCATTCTCGAAGGCGCCGCCGGCAACGCCCAGGCCAGCGGCGACGACAAGCTGATCGGCGACTACTACGCCGCCTACATGGACGAAGCCGCCATCGAGCAGCACGGCATCGCGCCGGTGCAGCCGCAGCTGAAGGCCATCGATGCGATCGCCGACAAGGCCGGGCTGGCCCGCGCCCTGGGCGGCGACATGCGCGCCGACGTCGACCTGCTCAACGCCACCAACTTCTATACCGATCGCCTGTTCGGCCTGTGGGTGTCGGTGGACATGCTGCAGCCGGACCGCACCGCCCCTTATCTGGTGCAGGGCGGCCTGGGCATGCCCGACCGTGACTTCTACCTGGGCGGCGGCCGCATGGCCGAACTGCGCAAGCAGTACCAGGCCTACATCGCGCAGATGCTGCAGCTGGCCGGCGCCGCCGACCCGGCCGGCAAGGCGCAGCGCATCCTCGCGCTGGAGACCAGGATCGCGCAGGCGCATGCCACCCAGGAAGAAACCAACGACGTGACCAAGGGCGCCAACCCCTGGACCCAGGCTGACTTCAACGCCAAGGCCCCGGGCATGGACTGGAACGCCTTCCTCGATGCGGCTGCACTCGGCAACCAGCAGGACTTCATCGTGTGGCAGCCCAAGGCCGTCGCCGGCCTGTCGAAGCTGGTCGCCACCGAACCGCTGGACGCCTGGAAGGACTACCTCGCCTTCCACGCGCTTGACCGCGCCGCCGCCTATCTGCCGAAGAAGTTCGCCGACGCCCGTTTCGCTTTCCATGGCACCGCGCTGAGCGGCACGCCGCAGCAGAGCGACCGCTGGAAGCGGGCCGTGGATGACGCCAACCATGCGGTCGGCGAAGCCATCGGCAAGCGTTACGTCGAAAAGCACTTCGACGCCAAAACCAAGGAACGTGCGGACGAGATGGCGAAGAACATCATCGCCGCCTTCGCCAAGCGCATCGACGCGCTGTCGTGGATGTCGCCGCAGACCAAGGCACACGCCAAGGCCAAGGTTGCCGGCCTCACCGTGGGCATGGGCTATCCGGAAAAGTGGCGCGACTACACCGGGCTGGAGATCCGCCGCGATGACGCGCTGGGCAATGCACAGCGCGCCGAGCTGTTCGAGTACCAGCGCAACATCGCCAAGCTGGGCAAGGCGGTCGACCACAGCGAGTGGGCGATGCTGCCGCAGACCATCAACGCGATGAACGTGCCGCTGGAAAACCGCCTGGTGTTCCCGGCCGCCATCCTGCAGCCGCCGTTCTTCGACGGTGCGGCCGACGACGCCGTGAACTACGGCGCGATCGGTGCGGTGATCGGCCACGAGATCAGCCATGGCTTCGACAACGCCGGCGCGCTGTTCGATGAAACCGGCAAGCTGCACAACTGGTGGACCGCCGAAGACCTCAAGCAGTTCAATGCCGCCGGTGACGCGCTGGCCGCGCAGTTCAGCAGCTACGAACCGTTCCCGGGCGTGCACGTGAACGGCAAGCTGACCCTGGGCGAGAACATCGCCGACGTGGCCGGCCTGGGCACTGCCTACGACGCCTACCAGCTGTCACTGCAGGGCAAGCCCGGCCAGACCCTGGAGGGCTTCACTCCGGACCAGCGCTTCTTCCTCGGTTTCGCCCAGGCGTGGCGCAGCAAGAGCCGCGAGCAGGCGCTGCGCAATTCGCTGCTGACCGACGTGCATGCACCGGGCCAGTTCCGCGCACTGACCGTGCGCAACATCGACGCCTGGTACCCGGCGTTCGAAGTGAAGGAAGGCCAGAAGCTGTACCTGGCCCCGGACAAGCGGGTCAAGGTGTGGTGATGTAACCGGAACGGGCGCCGCAGGGCGCCCGTTTCATTTTCCGGCCTCGCTCTGGTGGGTGCCGACCTTGGTCGGCACGGGGCAGGAATCCACCCACGGTGTGAATCTACCTGCGGGTAGTGGCAACCATCAGCAGAGCGCTCGCAGCCAACACCGCCGCAGCCCACAGATTGGCGTGCAGCCCGGTGCTGTCCAGCAGCCTGCCTCCGACCCACGCCCCTGCTGCAATGCCGATGTTGAACACACCGACATACAACGCGGTGGCGATTTCCACGCCATGTGGCACCGCTTTCATCATCCAGCTCATCAGGCCGACCGACACACCGCCGTAGGCCAGCCCCCACAGCAGCAGCACCGTGATGCCTCCGGCCGGCGTGCCGCCCATCCACAGCAACAGCAGCGGCGTCAGCAGCAGGCCCGAGGCGATGGCCAGCAGCACGCCACGCGGATGGCGTGCGGCCAGTGGCCCGGCAACGAAGTTGCCGACGATGCCGGCCAGGCCATAGGCAAACAGCAGTCCGCCGATCCACGACGCCTGCACCCCCGATACGTCCATCAACAGCGGACGCACATAGGTAAACGCGATGAAGTGCCCGGCCACCAGCAGCAGGGTCAGCCACAAGCCCTGGCGCAGGCCACGATGGCCGAGCTGCTGCACGAACTGCATCGGCCGAACCGACCTCGCCACCGGCAACGCGGGAAGCACCGCAGGCTGCAGCAGCAGTATCGCCGCACTGAACAGCGCCATCGCTGCAAACGCACAGCGCCAGCCCAGCGCGTCGCCGATCAGTGCACCGAGCGGCACGCCCAGCACCGACGCCGCGGCCACGCCGCCGAAGATGATCGAGGTGGCCAGGCCCACGCGGTGCGCGGGCACCAGCCGTGCGGCCAATCCACCGGCGATGGCCCAGATGCCGCCCATGCAGAACCCGACCAGTACGCGCGCGGCCAGCAGCCAGCTGATGCTGGGCGCCAGCGCGGAGGCGATGTTGGCCACTGTCAGCAGGCCGAGCAGTGCACACAGGATGCGGCGGCGATCGATGCCACCGGCAGCGATCACCACCAGCGGTGCGAACAGCGCCGCCAGCAGGGCCGGCAGCGAGATCATCAGGCCGGCGGTACCGGTGGACGCGCCGAGCGCTTCGGCAATCGGGGTCAGCAGGCCGACCGGCAGCATCTCGGTGGTGACCACCGAGAACGTGGCCAGGCCAACCGCGCTGACGGCCCACCATGGATGGCGCACAGGGGGCACGGCATGCGCAGGCGAAGCAGCACTCACGGGGCGACTCCTTCAGCGCAGAGAGAGGGAACAGGCCTGCGCAGCGCACGGCAGGCAGACAGCGCGACCAGCAGCACCACGGCGCCCGCCACCAGCGCGATCACGAAGCCGCTGCGCACGCCACCGGCATCGACGCTGTACCCGGACAGCGCCGCGCCCAGCGCAACGCCGATGTTCAATCCGGCCAGCAGCCAGGTCATGCCTTCGGTAAGCCGCGATGCGGGAACGCGCTGTTCGACCAGCGACATCGCCACGATCATCGTCGGCGCGAAGAACAGCCCGGCCAGCAGCACCGCCGCCGCCAACGCGGGCAGCGTGCCGGCCCACGGCAGTGGCAGCGTGGTCAGGGCGGTCGCCGCTGCCCCCAGCAGCAACAGCCGCGGCATCGGCACCTGCAGCTTCAACGCACCGAACAGCAGGCCGGCCGCGCAACTGCCCAGCGCATAGGCCGAGAGCACCGCACTGGCTGCCAGCGGCTGCCCGCGCTGCTCGGCGAACGCCACGCTGGTGATATCGACGGTGCCGACAATCACGCCCATCGCCAGCATCAGCAACGTCAGCAGGCGGATCTCCGCCTGCCGCAGCAGAGAACGCGAAGGCAACCCGGCTTCTTCGCGGGATTGCAGCGGCGGCTCGGTGCCCCGTTGCAGCACCAGCGCAGCCACGCCCACCAGCAGCAGCAGGGCCGCCACCAGCACGCCGGCCTGCGGCCACACCGCCACCGACAGCCCTACCGACAGCGGTGGCCCGGCGATGAAGGTGACCTCGTCGAACACCGTCTCCAGCGAGTACGCGGTCTGCAGCACCGGGCGGCCGCGATGGATTGCGGTCCAGCGCGCGCGCACCATCGCCGACACGCTGGGCATGCAGCCGGCCAGCATCGCCGCGCCGAACAGCATCCCGTCCGGCGCCGCCATCACGGTGCAGGCCAGCAGCAACAGCAGGCCGGTCGCGCTGGCCGCGGCGGCCCACGGCAGCACCCGTGCCTGGCCGTACCGGTCGACCCAGCGTGACACCTGCGGCGACAGCAACGCGTAGGTCAGCACGAAGGTGGCCGACACCGCACCGGCCAGCGCATAGCTGCCGCGCAGCTGCGACAGCAGGGTGATGATGCCGATGCCGGTCATCGGCAGCGGCAGGCGGGCCAGCAACCCGGCCAGGGCAAGCCCGGCCGTGCCGGGCGCAGCGAACAGGTCGCGATAAGGGGTGGCCATCAGGATCTCCAGAGCGGCGGCTTGCCTGGCGCGCGGGGCGCCACGACAATACATACAGGGCGTATGAATAAGAGGCTACATTCATACGATCCGTATGTAAATAATCATACACTGCGTATGTAAGGAGCTCTGGATGGTCCGCCGTACCCGCGCCGAGATGGAAGAAACCCGCGCCAGCCTGCTGGCCACCGCCCGCCGAGTGTTCAGCGAGCACGGCTATGCCGCCACCTCGATGGATGACCTGACCGCCCAGGCCGGGCTCACCCGGGGTGCGCTCTATCACCACTTCGGCGACAAGAAGGGCCTGCTGGCGGCGGTGGTCGCCCAGCTCGACGCCGAGACCGACCTGCGCCTGCAGGCAATCAGCGAGCGTGCCGACGACGCCTGGGACGGCTTCGTGCAGCGCTGTCGCGCCTACCTGCAGATGGCGCTGGAACCGGAAATCCAGCGCCTGGTGCTGCGTGATGCGCGTGCAGTGCTGGGGGGCGCCTCGCCGGAATCGCAGCGGCACTGCGTGCAGTCGATGCAGCGCCTGATCGAACAGTTGATCGCCCAGGGCGTGGTGACGCCGGTGGATGCGCAGGCGCTGGCGTCGTTGATCTACGGCAGCCTGGCCGAGGCGGCGTTCTGGATCGCCGAAGGCGAGGATGGCGATGCGCGCCTGGCGCAGGCGACGGCCGCGCTGGAGATGCTGTTGCGTGGGTTGAAGCCGGCCGGGTAGTGCCCCTCCACGCATGTCGTGGATCCGCGGTGGAATCGGCGCTGCTGGAGGCAGGCCCGGGTCGGCATCGGCCCGGGCCGGTTGCGCGGTCGGGCCCGATTCGGGGCAATCACGGCGCCGGCGGCGGGTCTGCATGCTCAGCCGCGGTTTCATGTGCGGCCGCAGCACGTTTCACCCTGCGACATCCTGTCGCAGGCTGTGACTGCGATGCTGCAATGCAGCAACATTCACCCATTCAGACAAAACCCTTACCGCGCTTGGCATTTCGCCCATTGCACGGCTCGCTGGAAGTGCTAGAACTGAACCCGCCACACCGTCCAATGCTGATCGACGCACGTTCCACAAGGAGCCAGCCATGATTGCTTTGTTCAAGGGTTTGGGACTACTGCTTCGCGACAACGAGCTCTACAGCAGCCCGTTCGAAAAACAGGTTGCGCACTGGCGCAGCCTCAGCGAGCAGCAGATCCGCGATGAAGTGGCTGTGCTGGCCCAGGCCAAGTGCCAGTGGCTGATTGCCTCGATCGTCGGCTGGCAGGCGGCCTCGCTGCTGATCCTCGGCCTGATCACCAACTACCTGTGGCGCGACGATTACCACATCACCTTCACCCGCGTGGTCGTGGTGTTCGGCTCGTGGATCTCGATCCTGTTCGTGATCTGGTTCATGGCCAACATGTTCGACCGCACGGCCGGCTTCGAGCGCTGGATGAAGGCCTTCAACAGCCGCGCCCGCATCAGTTCCAAGGCCGACAGCGTCGAGCACGTGGCCGAGGCACTGGACCTGGCCGAGCACTATCCGGAAGTGCTGGACTACAAGCAGGCGGTCACCGCCCGGCGCGAGCTGCGCCATGAGGACATCCGCATCATGACCGAGATCGGGCGCATGAAGCAGCACTCCGAACTGGTCGGACGCCTCAACCATGTGGGCGAGAACGAGCATCACCACGACCTGACGCTGCAGCCAGCCTACTGACCCTTCTGGAAAGCGGGGGGACCCACAATGCCACCGTGATCACTCACGGTGGCATTGTTCTATCGGGTCCTGGCTGACGCACTGGCGGAAGCCCTTGGGCAGGTCGCGCATCGCTTCGGTCTTGCCCACCGCCACCGCGAACCGGCGCAGCGGCGGCTTGGCGCAGGCCGCATCGGTGCTGCAGGCCGGGTCCAGCACCACATAGTGGCACTGGCCGCTGCGGCTGGCGATGCACTGGAACCGCGCTTGACCCTCGACCACGGTGCCTTTGCTGTACAGCGTATCCACGCCGTTGGCCTGGGTACGGGTGATCGAGGTGGTGCTGGATTTCTCGCAGCCGCCCAGTGACAGCGCAGCGACGCAGGCAAGCAGGAACAGGCGCATGGTGCCTCCAGGGTGTGGTTACATGCCGCGGAACAGGCTCATGAACGGTTGGCTGACCACCAGGGTTTCCGCTCGCTGGCGCAAGCGCAGCACGCCGCGCCCGGTATCGTCGCGGCTCACCGCTGCCACCGCTTTCATGTTGACGATGGTGGAGCGGTGGATCTGGCGGAAATGCTGCGGATCGAGCACTTCCAGCAGCTCGCGCAATGGCGTGCGCAGCAGGCTTTCGCCGGCGGCGGTGACCACGGTGGTGTACTTGTTGTCGGCACGGAAGTAGGCCACGTCCTCCAGCATGATCAGCTGCGTCTCGCGGCCGTTGCTGGCGGTGATCCAGGCCAGCGGCGGGCGCTCCGCGCCTGCCTGCGATGGGCCCAATCGCTGCAGCAGGCGCTCCAGCACGGCATCGTCCTGCCGCGTCGATGGCAGCCGCGACAGAATGCGCTCGCGGGTCGCCAGCAACCGCTCGTCGCTGACCGGCTTCAGCAGGTAATCCATCGCGCCCTGCTCGAAGGCGTCGATGGCGTATTGATCGTAGGCGGTCACGAACACCACCTGGGTACGCGGGCTCAGCTCGGACAACGCGCGCGCCACTTCGATGCCACTGATGCCGGGCATGCGGATGTCGAGGAAGGCGATGTCCGGCTGCTTCTCGGCCAGCTGCTCCAGCGCCGTGGCACCGTCCTCGCACTCGGCCACCAGCTTCAGCTCCGGCCACAGGCGGCCCAGCTGCTCCACCAGCGATTGCCGCAGCAGTTCCTCGTCTTCGGCGATCAGTGCTTCAAGCGGCATGGCTGCGCTCCTTGCCCGACTGCGGCAGGGTCATGGTCGCGGCGACGCCGCTGGGGAAGTTGGCGACGATCGCCACGCCGGCCTGCTCACCGCAGGTCAGGCGCAGGCGCTCGCGCAGGTTCTTCAGTCCGATGCCGGTGCCGCTGGTGCCCTGGCCGAAGCCAAGGCCATCGTCGGCCACGGTCACGGTGACATGGTCGTCGAAGCCGCGCGCCAGGATCCAGATCGTGCCACCGCCGGGCTTCGGTTCCAGCCCGTGCTTGATGGCGTTCTCCACCAGCGTCTGCAGCGCCATCGCCGGCAGGTGCACGCCATGCAGTTCAGTGGGCACCTGCACCTCCACCGACAAGCGTGCCCCCATGCGGATGCGCAGGATTTCCAGATAGGCGCGGGTGCGTTCCAGCTCCACGCCCAGCGTGGATACCGATTCATCCACCTGCGGCAGCGAACTGCGCAGGTACTGGATCAGGTGGCCGAGCATCTGTTCGGCACGCGCCGGGTCGGTGCGGGTCAGCACCTGGGCATTGGCCAGCGAGTTGTAGAGGAAATGCGGTTCGACCTGCGCGTGCAGCAGGTTCAAGCGCGCTACCGACAATTCCTTCTCGACCTGGGTCTGTTCGGCGGCGGCCTGCTCGTCGCGGCGCTGGTCGGCAACCCGCCGGCTGATCGCGCGGGTGACCGCTTCGGCATTCTCGTAGTTGCTGCCCTCGTCCAGTGCCAGCAGGTCGGCCCACCAACCGGCATCGGGCTCGAACAGCAGGGTGACGGTGCTGGTGCCCTGGCCCGGGGTGACCGTGGCCAGCACGCTGTTGCGCTTGATCGCCAGCCGCGCCGGCAGGTTCCAGCGCGACGGCTGGCGGCCGTTCCACAGATCGACGCGGCGCACATAGGCGCGCACCTGCAGGCTGCCTGCCGAGCTTTCCACCTCTTCCACCCGCGGCAGTTCGCCAACGGCCGCCTCGACCACCGCGAACGCATGGCCGGCATCCATCGGCAGTTCGATCTGCCGGCGCTGGCGCCCCGACAGGGTGGCACCATCGAGGCGGCCGGCCACCAGCCAGACCCGCCGCACGTGGGTCACCGCACTGCCCAGCGCGGAGATCATCAGGAACATCACCAGCAGCCCGAATACCCAGCCGGGGCCGTCGTTCATGCCGCTGAAAATGCCGCTCCAGACCATGCCGGCCACGAACAGTGCCGCGGCCCAGGCGAGCAGGTGACGAAGGATGAGGGAGAGGCTGGCGAACACGGCGGCGCCTTGGAGGAAGGGGGTGAGCCGAGCATAGGGCGGCCTGCCGGGCAAACAAGCGGGCTGCGACGAAGGGCCTGAAAGCGGGGATGGAAGCCGTTACGGAAACGCCGGGGACGGCCCGGCGCTACCGGGGACGGCAATGCCGGCCAGCGGCCGGCACGACCCGGGAGGCGCCGGGCGGACCCGGCGCCCTCCCTTACTTGCGCTGGTCGGCGCTGGCGTCACGCACGGCGCGGAACGACTCATCCTTGCTCCAGTTCGGCCAGCTGCGCGAGTTGGCCAGCTGGTCGCCCAGGGTGTACAGCACTTCCAGGTCGCGGGCAGCACCGGCGAACACCCAGTCCGGCTGCCACTCGTCGCCCTGCTGGTGGTAGCGCTTGGCGGTGTAGTCTTCCGAGGCCCTCTTGCCCGCGGCCACGCCGCCGTCCACCCAGTCCTGGCCGGCCGACCACGACAGCGCCGGCACGCCGCGCTTGGCGAACGGGAAGTGATCGGAACGGAAGAACAGGCCTGCTTCCGGCTTCGGGTCCGGGGTGTAGCGGATGTCCCAGCCCTTGGCCACGTCCTTCAGCTGGTCCAGCAGCTCGAAGCGCGCCGCACCGTAGATGCCGAAATCACGCGACGGGCCGAACGGCGCCATGCCGTCCATGTTGATCACCGCCACGGTCTTTTCCAGCGGGTACAGCGGATGGGTGGCGTAGTACTCCGAACCCAGCAGGCCCTTCTCCTCGGCGGTGACCGCCAGGAACAGCACCGAACGCTGCGGGCGCTTGGCCTTGGCGAAGCCGCGCGCCAGCTCGACCAGCGAGGCGGTACCGCTGGCATTGTCCAGCGCTCCGTTGAAGATGCGGTCACCGCGCGCATCCGGCTCGCCCACACCGATGTGGTCCCAGTGCGCGCTGTAGATGATCGTCTCGTCCGGATGGCGGCTGCCTTCCAGGCGCGCGGCCACGTTGTGCGAGGTGATCACTTCGGTCTTCACCGCGTACTTCGCATCCAGGCTGGCGCCGGTCAGCGGCACCGGGGTGAAGTCGCGCTGCTGCGCCTTCTTCTTCAGCGCATCGAAGTCCTGCCCGGCCGAGCGGAACAGCTCCACGGCCAGGTCGCGCTGGATCCAGCCTTCCAGCAGCGGATGGCTCTCGGCCGGGTTGTCACGCACCACGTCGAACATGGTGTTGGTGTTGGACCCGGCCACGGTGGCCCAGCCGTACGAAGCCGGCGCGGTCTCGTGCACGATCAGCACTCCCAGCGCGCCCTGACGGGCGCCCTCCTCGTACTTGTAGGTCCAACGACCGTAATAGGTCATGCCCTTGCCGTCGAAGTCGCCCTGCCCGGTCTCGAAGTCCGGGTCGTTGATCAGCACCACGGCGATCTTGCCCTTCAGGTCGACGCCCTTGAAGTCGTCCCAGTTGCGCTCCGGTGCCTTCACGCCATAACCGAGGAACACCAGTGGCGCCTTGCTGATATCAACGTTGCTGGCGCCATTCATCGCGGCACGCACGGCGATCTGCTTGCCCTGTTCCAGCGGCAGGGTCTTGCTGCCCTGGTGCAGGGCCAGCTGCGGTGCGCCGACGATGTCGCCCTTGCGCAGCGGCACGGCCTGGGTCCACAGGCGCTTGCCGTCCTTGAGGTCGCCGCCGGGCTGCAGGCCGGCATCGGCGAACTGCTTGCTGAGGTAGGCGACGGTCTTCTCTTCGCCGGCAGTGGCCGGCGAGCGGCCCTCGTAGGCGTCGGAGGCCAGTTCCTTGACGTCGGCGGAGATCCGCGCGCCATCGAATTTCGGCGTGGCCGCCATCAGTGCGCTCGACACCGACAGGGCCAGCACGCCCAGTACTACTCGTTTCATTGCTCTCTCCAGCAGGGAAATCTCTCTGGAGTGTAATGGGATTCGGCAGCGCTGCGCCCCGCCTTTGGTAGGTGTCGACCTTGGTCGACACGCCACGCCATGCATGGGGTCAGATCCCGTTCCTGTCAGAAGAGAGCGCTGACCCCGATCGCTGGGCGCGCAACAGCAGCAGCTCGCGCTCGCGGGCGTTGCCGGTCAGCGCGGCGGCGGCGGCGAAGGCCGCGCGCGCGTCATCGGCCCGGCCCAGCTGCTGCAGCAGGTCACCACGCACCACCTGCAAGGGCGCATAGCCCTGCAACCGCGCATCGGCCAGCAAAGGTTGCAACAGCGCCCAGGCCGCAAACGCGCCGTCGCTGCGCGACACCGCCACCACCCGGTTGAGGGCCACGACCGGCGACGGCATCACCTGCAGCAACTGCGCATACAGTGCAGCGATGCGCGCCCAGTCGGTATCTTCGGCGCGGCGTGCGGCGGCATGACAGGCCGCGATGCGCGCCTGCAGCACGTACGGGTCCTGGCCGCCACCGGCCGCCAGTGCGCGTGCCAGTGCCTGCTGGCCGCGCTCGATCTGCAGCCAGTCCCAGCGTGCGCGGTTCTGCTGGTCCAGCAGCACGGGCGTACCCTGCGCATCGGTCCGCGCGGCCGCGCGCGAGGCCTGCAGTTCCATCAACGCCAGCAGGCCCAGCACCGGCGGCACCGGCAACCGGTGCGCCAGGATGCGCGCCAGCCGCAGCGCTTCCTCGCACAGTGCCGGGCGCATCCAGTCATCACCGGCACTGGCCGCATAGCCTTCGTTGAACACCAGATAGATCGCCTCCAGCACCGAGGCCAAGCGCTCAGGCATCGCCTCCGCGCGCGGCACCTCGTAGGGCACCTGCTTCTGCGCCAGGGTGCGCTTGGCGCGCACGATGCGCTGGGCGATGGTCGGTTCCGGCTGCAGGAAGCCGCGGGCGATCTCGGTGGTGGTCAGGCCGCCGAGCAGGCGCAGGGTCAGCGCGACCCGCGCATCGGCGGGCAGCACCGGATGGCAGGCCACGAACATCAGCCGCAGCAGATCGTCACCCAGGTCATCTTCCAGCGCCTGGCTGTCATCCGGTGCCGGAAGCGCCGCCGGATGCAGTTCCTCGCCCCACTGCGCATGCTGCTGCGCCACCCGCTGGTGCTGGCGCAGCACATCGATGGCACGGTTGCGCGCAGTGGTCATCAGCCAGGCTCCGGGGTTGTCCGGGATGCCCTGCTCCGGCCAGCGCTCCAGCGCGGCCAGCCAGGTGTCCTGGGCCAGCTCCTCGGCGCGACCCACATCGCCCCCGAGCAACCGCGCCAGGCGCGCGATCAACACCGGCGACTCCATCCGCCAGAGGGTTTCAAAGCGCTGCGTCAGTGCGGGATCAGGCATGCAGCGATCACAGCACGCACGCCCGGCCCGCACAAGCGCCGTGGCTCACGCTTCAACGATGGGCTTGAAGCCGCCCCAGAACATGCGCCGGGTATCGAACGGCATGTCCTTCGGGCCCAGCGACGCCAGCCTAGGGTCGGCCATCACCTTTGCGTTGATGCGGTCGCGCGCCGCCCGAGAGCGGAACACCACGAAGGCCACGATCACCGTTTCACCGGGTTTGGCCTTGACCGCACGCGGGAACGAGGTGCTCTTGCCCGGTTCCACATCGTCGGCCACGCATTCCATGTACTGCAGCGCGCCATGCTCCTTCCACACCGCACCGGCCTTGCGGGCAAGGCGGCGGTAGGCCGCCACCCTGTCCTGCGGGCACGGCAGCACGTAAGCATCCACGTAAGCCATGAGGGTTCTCCCTGCGGCGGCCGTCAGCCCGGCTCGCCGTCCATGTGCGCGATTTCCCAGAGATGGCCATCCAGGTCCTGGAAACCGCGCTGGTACATGAAGCCATAGTCACGTGCCGGCTGCGGTTCACTGGCGCCGGCCGCGAGTGCCTTGTCCACCATCGCGTCCACCGCCTTGCGGCTGTCGGCCGACAGGCAGGTGATCACCTCGGTGTGACTGTGCGCATCGGCAATCGCCTTGTTGGTGAACTGCTTGAAGAACGGCTGCGTCAGCAGCATCACGAAGATGCTCTCGCTGATCACCATGCAGGCCGCATCGTCATTGGTGAAGGTCGGGTTGAAGCTGTAGCCCAACGCGGCGAAGAAGGCCTTGGACGCCTGCAGGTCCTGCACGGGCAGGTTGACGAAGATCATCTGTGGTTGCGGTGCACTCATCGGTAAAGCTCCTTGTGGATGAAAGAGGAAATGGGATCAGGGCTGCTTCATGCAGTTGACCATCCACGGCTTGCCGTAGCGGTCGATCAGCATGCCCCAGCGATGCGCCCAGAACGTTTCGGCAATCGGCATCTGCACCTGGCCACCTTCGGCCAGCGCGGCGAACACGCGCTCGGCTTCTTCGATGCTGTCGACGTCGACATTGATGGTGGTCGAGCCACCCTCGCCACCGCCGGGGCCGTCGGCCGCCATCACGATGGCGTTGCCGATCTCCAGCTGGCTGTGCGCGACGTGGTCCAGGGTTTCCGGCGGCATCTCGTTGCAACCCGGCGAGCCATCGGATGGCGGCATGTCGCGGTACTTCATCTCCGAAGTAACCTGGCCACCGAGTGCCTTGGCATAGAACGCCATCGCATCGTGGGCCTGGCCGCTGAAGCCGAGGAAGGGAATCAGTCTCATGGCATTGCTCCGTTGATTGATACAGGGTGTTGCCAGGCCGCGCCCGGCGTGGAGTGAGTCGGGTCAGCCTTCCAGCTGTGCACGCAGACGCTGTTCCTGCTGCTGTAAGTCGGGGGTGAAGGCTTCACCGAAGTCTTCGGCGGAGATCAGGGGGCGCAGTTCCAGCGTGCCGCCGCTGCCGAACGGCGCACGGCTGGCCCACTCGACGGCCTCGTCCAGCGAGCGCACGTCCCACAGCCAGAACCCGGCGATCTGTTGGCTGGCGGGACCGAATGGACCGGCCTCGACCGTGGGTGCCGTGCCACCGAAGTGAATGCGGCGACCGCGTTGGGTGGCATGCAGGCCTTCACCGGCCAGCATGATGCCGGCGGCCACCAGTTGTTCGTTGAAGGCGCCCATTTCGGACAGCTCCTGCTGGCTGGGCATGCGGCCGGCTTCGGAGTCGGCGTTGGCCTTCACGATCACCATCACTTTCATTGCTGTCTCCCGTGGGGACGCGTGGTGCGTGCCCTTCACTGGTTACAACGAACCAGGGCGCAGGGAATCGACACGTCTTCTGAAAATTATTTCTTCCGCGGGAAGCGCGCCTTCGGCGGGAGCCGGCGAACGGCGGAGCCCCTCCGTGGTGGGGTGGGAGGGTCGCTGGAAGCTCCGGCTCATGGGTTTGGCCGGGTGGGTAGGCGGGTCGGGGGACGCCGTAAACCCATCCTTGGGGGCTTGGCCGCGGCATCCATGCCGCGGACACCCCCGCCCCGCCTACCCACCCGGCCACGGACAGGTTCCTGTCTCCGTTCCACCACGGGAAGATCAAGAGAAAAAGGCAAAAGCAACAGCAACAGCAACAGCGGTTGGCTGGCGGCCTCGGCTTTGCGAGCGAAGCGACCCGCTTTTGCTCTTGTTGTTGATTTTCCGTGGTGGTTCGGCGACCGGAATCTGTCAGGGGTCGGGCGGGTGGGGTTGGCGGGGTATCCGCGCCATGGATGGCGCGGCTAAGCCCCCAGGGACGGGTTCACGGCGTCCCCGCCAATCCCACCCGCCCGACCCACCCTCTGAAACCCTGCTTTCAGCGACCCACCCACCCCACCACGGAGGGGCCTCGCCGTTCGCCGATCCCCGCCGAAGGCGCGCCTCCCGCGCTGCAACATGCCCACGCGCAATCCTGCGCCATCATGGGCACCCCGCCCGCGCCAGGACCGTGCCATGCAGCAGTACCTGCTTCTGATCTACATCGAGCCTGCCCTGCTGCAGGCGCTGCCCACCGAAGAATTCAACGCGCTGATGCGCGACTGCCTCGCCCACGCCGACAAACTGCAGGCCGAAGGCACGCTGCTGGCCGCGCAGAAGCTGCAGCCGGTCGATACCGCGCAGACCCTGCGCGTGCGCGAGGGGCACAGCCGCGTGCTGGATGGCCCGTTTGCCGAAACCCGCGAACTGCTGGCCGGCTTCAACCTGATCGTGGCGCGCGACCGCGATGAAGCCATGCGCATCGCCCGCGAGTTCCCGTGGGCACGCTTCGGCAGCATCGAGGTGCGTCCACTCGAAGACATGGACGCCGAGCGCGAACGCTGCGGCGCCCCCGCCGCCGCTATGGCAGCAGCCGTACCCTGATCTCGCGCGGGCCGATGCCTTCGTTGCCGCTGTAGTCGCGCACGCTGGCACGCACGATGTACTCGCCCGGCGGCAGCGCCGCTGGCTGCCAGCGGCCGGTTTCCATGAGGCCGTCACGCACGGTGTTGGTGGCCAGGTAACGGAACCGGGTCACCGCGCTGCCATGCACGGTGATGCCACTGTCCGGTGCATAGGCCACGCGCACCGCTTCCTTCTGCGGCGGCATGCGGTTGAACACGATGTTCCAGCGCGGCTGCTCGTAACCCTGCAGCGGCTGTCCAGCGCCATCGAGGATCTGGTAGCCCACCTGGTACATGCCCAGTCGGCGGCGCGGCAGGTTGTTGTCGACCTGGTCCCAGGCCTCGACCACGATCTGCACGCCGCGACCCTGGCGCGCCACCATCACCACGCCATCGCCACCTGCGGCCATCGGCTGGTCGTTGTCGTCCAGCAGGGCCACATCGGTGATGCGCGGTGCGAAGTGATCGGCGTAGTTGCGGAAGCCCAGCGCCACCGCGTTGGTCTCGAAGCCACCGTTACCCACCGCCAGGTGCACGTGCGCCTGGTTGTTGATGCTGCCCAGGCGATCACCCACGTGGATGCGCATGCCACGTCGCACGCGCATCCGCTGCAGCGTGCCCTGCTCGTCGTACAGCGCCTGCCAGCGCGCGTCGAACGGTGCATCGCGAGGCGTGCGGCCGACCCGCATGTGGATGTACTTGAGGCGATCCACCGACAGGCCTTCGGCCTGCTCGCCCAGGCTCCAGGCGGCCATCGGGCTGCTGACCTTGCCCTCGGCGATCGCCAGCACGGTCTGCCCGACATCGCCGCGCACATCGAAGCCGCCGTGCAGGTGGTGGCGGCTCTCGCCTTTGAAGTTGCCGCGCACCTCGCCCAGCGTGCCGACCACTTCGTGCCAACCGTCCTGCGGTGCCAGCGGCCAGCGCCCGCCGGTGTCCGGCAGCGCGGCATCGGCGGCGGGGCCGACCAGCGCCGGCGCCGGCAGGTCCCCCACCGGCAGCGGACGCAGCCGGTGCAGGCGGTAGCTGGCGGCGTCGGCCACCAGCACACTGCCATCGGCATCCATCGCCAACCCGCTGGGGCGGGCCAGGCGCGGCAGGCGGCCGTTGCCCACCAGCGCGATCTGATGGCCCTGCGGTGTCACCTGCACGATCCGGCCATCCATATCCCCCACGTACAGCACGCCGTCGTGGGTGGTGGCCAACGACAGCGGCCCGTTGATCACCCCACCGGCAGCCACCACCGTGCTGACCGTGCCATCGGGGCCGACGCGGCGCACCGCATTGTTGAACAGGTCGGCCACCAGCAGTGCGCCCTGCGCGTCGAAGGCCAGTGCCACCGGCGTATCGAAGCGCGCCGCCTCGCCCACGCCATCGGCCAGCCCCGGGCGCTCACCGCCGGCCAGCGTACGCACGCTGCCATCGGTGCCGATCACCCGGATGCGATCGTTGAACGTATCAGCCACGTAGACCTGGCCCTGCGCATCCACTGCGATGCCCATCGGTGCATCGAAGCGCGCCTGCGCGACCGGTCCATCGGCATGGCCCTGCTCGCCCCCGGCCAGCGTGGTCACCTGGCCGTCAATGCCGATGCGGCGGATCGCATGGTTGCCGGTATCGGCCACATACAGGTTGCCCTGCGCATCGGCGGCAATGCCGGAAGGGGTGTTGAAGCTGGCCTGCAACGCCGGGCCATCGATGCGCCCTTCGCCCTGCCCGGCCACGGTTTCGACACGGCCATCGGGCAGGCGGCGGCGGATGCGGTTGTTGTCACCGGCATCGGTGAAGTACACGCTGCCATCGGCGCCGCGCAGCAATGCATAGGGATCGGCAAAGCGGGCCTGTGCCGAGGCGCCGTCACGATCACCCGGATGGCCATCGCCGGCCAACGGCTCGATCTGTGCGGTCCAGGCCAACAGCGTGGGCGCCGGGCCTGCCGGTTCAGCCAGCGTATGCAACGGCGTCTCCCACCAGGTTGCAGCCAATGCCACTGCGGTTGCCACTGCCACGCCTGCTGCCATCCATTGCCACCGTGCCATCGCGCTGCGCTGCCTGCCTGTTGCCTGAAGAGGCACCGACAATAGACGCTGTGCAGGCGATCCGCCACGGCCAATCGTACCGGCGGGCGCCAGAGTTCCATGCATCGCGCTTGTTCTCGCTGGCGGCAGCGGTTTCAATGTTGTCCCCACGGATGGAGATCCTCCATGCCCCGCACCCTCCCTCTCGCCGCCGTGCTGCTGGCCGCACTGGCAGGCACCCCGGCTTCGGCCTCGATCACCGTGGCGCCGCAGAAGCCGTCGGTCACTAGCGATGCCGTGCACATGGCCTACGCCAAGCGCTGGGATGACGCGATCGAGCAATCGCGCAGTGGCAACACACTGGGTGCGCTGATCACGATGGAACAGCTGATGGAGGATCCGCTGCTGGATGACTTCGACGCCGAACGCCAAGGCCGTGCCTCGCAGGTGGCCGGCTGGACGGCGATGGTGCAGAAGAAGCCGGTCCAGGCCCGCCGCTACCTGCAGCGCGCCGTGGACGCATTGCCGGACGACGCGCAGATCCTGCTGACCCTGGTCTCGCTCGAACTGTCCGAGAGCCAGCCCGCACCGGCCACGAAGTACCTGGTGCGGGCGCTGAAGCATGCCGACGCGCCGCTGCCGCTGCAGAACGACACCGTCAGGTACCTGCAGTACCGCCTGCGCGACCAGCCGCAACAACGCATGGAACTGCTGCAGGCGCTGTTCGACAACGGCTGGAAGAGTGGCGGCCTGGAACCGACCGGCATGTGGCTGGCACTGGCCACGTTGCAGGCCGAGAACGGCCGTAGCGATGACGTCCCGGCAACTCTGGCCCGTATCAAGGGCCCCGCCGAGATCATCCGGCTGCGCAGCGACAAGCGCTTCGACCGCTATGTCGACCGCAGCGATCCACACTTTGATCCGGTGCAGGCCGCGCAGAAGCATCTGGACGAACTGCGTGTGTCGGGCCTGCTCGATCGCGCACTGGACGCGCGCATGGCCGAATTCAGCAGCACGCTGCTGATGCTGGACCGCAACGAGGAAGTGCTGGCGCTGACCGACGGCATGGCCCGTGCGGCCGCCGCAGGTGAGTCGCCTTCGGCCACCGACGCCGAATGGGTGGGGTGGCTGCTCAACAGCCGGCTTACGGCACTGCGCCGGCTGGGCCGGCTCGACGACGCACTGGCGACCGCGCAGCAGGCCACGCGCATCGGTGCACTCGGTCCCAACAGCATCGAGCACCAGTTGAACATCGGCTTCCTGTTCATCTCGCTGGGTCGCCCGCAGGAGGCGGCGCAGGCGGTGCAGGGCATCCAGGGTCTGGCCGGCTATGGCAAAGCCGCACAGGCGCTGGTGCAGTTCGCCGCCGCCCGCGGCCAGGGCGATACCCGCGCAATGGAGGCCGCACGCGAGGTGATCCTCGCCCAGCGCGACGATGCCCCGCTGTTCCATCGCGAGATGCTGCTGGAGCAGGGTGACCTGGACGGCGCGGCTGCGGTGCTGATCGAACAGCTGCGCTCGCCGGTCGACCGCGGCGAGACCCTGGCCAGCCTGCAGGACATGCGCACCTATCCGTCGCTGCCCGGCGATGTGCGCATCGATGCGGCATGGCGTGCGCTCAAGCAGCGTGCCGACGTGCAGGCCGAGGTCGCACGCGTCGGCCGCATCGAGCGCTACGCGCTGGTCAGCAGCGGCACCTCGCGCTGAGCAGCGCCTAGCGCGCCGGTACCTCGGTACGGATGCCCATCGCTTCGCGGTAGCGCGCGTACAGCGCCATCACCTTGTCCACATAGGCCAGGGTTTCGGCATACGGCGGGACGCCCTTGTAGCGGGTGACCGCCCCGATGCCGGCGTTGTAGGCGGCCGCCGCCAGCGGCCGGTCGCCGTTGTAGCGGCGCAGCAGCGCGCGCATGTAGCGGGCGCCACCATCAATCGACTGCTGCGGCGAGAACGGATCACGCACGCCGTACTCCTGCGCGGTATCGGGCATCAGCTGCATCACGCCCTGTGCGCCCTTGGTCGACACCGCCAGCGCATCGAAGTTGCTTTCGGCATGGGCAATCGCACGCAGCCACGCATCGTCGACGCCGGTGGCCTTGGCGGCGGCCTTGAACTGCCTGGCGTGCTGCGCCAGCTGGGGCTTGCCGACCTTGCCCAGGCCCTCATGGGCCGGCTCGCCCGGCGGCGTGGCCACGGTGAATTTCAGGAACACCCGCGAGCCGGGCAGGTTGCGGGTCGAGTAGACCAGCGCACCGTCCTGCTCGCGCTCGTACAGCACACCGCTGAACACGCCCATGTTGCCCCACAGGTTCGGGGTCTGGATGGCGTTGTCGTCGATTTCCTTCGGCGTGCAGCGCGAACCCGGTTCCGGTGCGGTGGCCAGACTGACGGTGTTGCCCTGCACGCAGCGGTAGACCGTGCGCGCGCTGGCCGGCCCGGGCCACAGGCCGGGCAGCAGCAACAGCGCGAGCAGGAGCGGGCGACAGGACATGGCGGCCGGATGATCCGGCCGCGCCCGCTAATGTTGGGTGAATGGGGGTCGGCAGGGCTGCGCCCTGCACCTGCGGTAGTGCCGGCCGCTGGCCGGCAACCTCAACAGCAACGGCAACGGCCGTTGCTGAGCAACGGGCTCTGACCCCACTCCAGAAAGATCTCTGGATCAATCAATGGAACGGAAACGCCGGATTACTTCGCGGTCCTGCGGCGCATCCAATACCCCACCCCCAGCAGCACGAACCACGCCGGGCTGGCGATCAACGCCTGGCGGGTGTCGCCCTGCAGGCTCAGCAGCACCAGCACGCCGGCGAAGAACACCAGGCAGGCCCAGCACATGGCCACACCGCCGGGCATCTTGAAGATCGAGGCGGCGTGCCGCTCCGGATAGCGGCGGCGGTAGACCATGTAGGCCACCAGGATCAGCGACCAGACGAAGATGAACAGCACCGTCGCCAGCGTCGTCACCAGGGTGAAGGCGGTCACCAGGTTGGGAATCAGGTAGATCAGCAGCGTGCCGCCCAGCAGGCACAGGCACGAGAACAGCAGGCCGCGCGCCGGCACCGCCGCACGCGACAGCCGCGACAGCCCGCGCGGTGCATGGCCCTCTTCGGCCAGGCCGTACAGCATGCGGCTGGTGGAGAAGATGCCGCTGTTGGCAGAGGACGTGGCCGAGGTCAGCACCACGAAGTTGATCAGGCTGGCGGCGGCGGGAATGCCGGCCAGCACGAACAGCTGCACGAACGGGCTCTTGTCCGGCACCACCTGCCGCCACGGCGTGACTGCCATGATCGCGATCAGCGCCAGCACGTAGAAGATGATGATGCGCACCGGAATCGAGTTGATCGCCTTGGGCAGGTTGCGCTCGGGGTCGGCGGTTTCGGCGGCGGTGGTGCCGACCAGTTCGATGCCGACGAAGGCGAACACCGCAATCTGGAAACCGGCAAAGAAGCCGACCAGCCCCATCGGGAACATGCCGCCGTCATTCCACAGGTTCGACAGCGCAGCGGTGTGGCCGCTGGGCGAGGTGAAGCCCCACGCCACCAGGCCGGCGCCGGTGATGATCAGCGCGCAGATCGCCACGATCTTGATCAGCGCGAACCAGAATTCCATTTCGCCGAACAGCTTCACCGTCACCAGGTTCAGTGCCAGCAACAGCAGCACGCAGGCCAGTGCCGGTATCCACGCATCCAGGCCAGGGAACCAGAACTGCGCGTAGGCGGCGATGGCGATCACATCGGCGATGGCGGTCACGATCCAGCAGAACCAGTACGTCCATCCGCAGAAGAAGCCGGCCCAGGGACCGAGCAGGTCGGTGGAGAAATCGATGAAGGATTTGTACTGCAGGTTGGACAGCAGCAGCTCGCCCATCGCGCGCATCACGAAGAACAGCATCGCGCCGATGATCAGGTAGACGAAGACGATGGACGGGCCGGCCAGGCTGATGGTCTTGCCCGAGCCCATGAACAGGCCGGTGCCGATGGCACCGCCGATGGCGATCAGTTGCAGGTGGCGGTTGGACAGGCTGCGGCGCAGGTGCTCGGGGGGCGTTGCGGGCTCGGTCATGGGCGCGGAAAAGGGCGGGCGAAGCGTCCGACGGTAGTCCTCCACGGGCCGGAGCGCCAGCACCCGGCGAGCTGATTCCGTCAATCTTGGCCGCTTTCATCACAATGTGACGAAATTCCGGATTACGCCCATTCCGCCCGGCCCGGCGCCATGCTCAGATAGCCGCATCTGCCCAAGGACCGGCCCCGCCCATGCCCTCTGCCCTGCCCCTCCCGCTGGAGCTCCGGCCATGAGCCGGCTGCGCGTCATCATCGGTGGCACTGCGCTGGCATTGCTGGCCGCCGCCGTACCGATCGCGGTGATGGCCTACGCCACCTGGGACCGCGCGGTCACGGTCGAACAGCAGCGGCTGCACGACATCGCGCTGCGCACCCTGCGCCGCTCCGACCTGTCCTACCACGAGGCGCTGGCCGCGCTGAAGTCGGCCGAAGCCGGTACCGCCTCCGGCTGCAATGAAGAACACATCCGGCGCATGCAGACGCTGGTGATGACCACGCCGTCGGTGGACCAGATGGGCTACTTCGAAGGGGGCAAGCTGCGCTGCACCTCCTGGGGGCCGTTCCACTCGGACGTGAACCAGCCCAGGGCCGACCATGTCACCAGCGACGGCGCCGGCATCGCGGTGGATGTGCGCCCCGAAGCCAGCGGCCGGCGCCAGGTGCTGGCGATCCTGTACGGCTCCCACGACGTACTGGTCGATCCGCGCCGCTTCGTCGATGTCATCGTCGATCCGAATGTGCGCCTGGCCCTGGCCAGCCCGGATGGGCGGCTGCTGGCCAAGCAGGACGGCATGGACCCGGCCCTGCTGCAGAACCTGCTGCGCAATCCCGGCGAGGGGCTGGACCAGAACACGCTGTATGCCACCGCGCGCAACGAGGAATGGTTGGCGATCGCCACCACGCCACGCACCGCGCTGGCCGCCACCTTCCGCCAGCAGGCCTGGCTGTTCGTGCCGCTGGGCCTGCTGCTGGCGGCCGCGGGGGCCGGCCTGGTGATCTGGCTCTCCCGGCGCCGGCTGTCGCTGCGCGGCGAGCTGGCCACCGCCATCCGCCGCCGCGAGCTGTACCTGCATTACCAGCCGATCATCGAGCTAGATACCGGCATCTGCGTCGGCGCCGAGGCGTTGATCCGCTGGCAGCGCCCGGACGGCACCCAGGTGCGGCCGGACCTGTTCATTCCGCTGGCCGAAGAGGCTGGCATGATCGCCGACGTCACCGACCTGGTGATCGAGAACGTGGTGCGCGACATGCGCGAGCTGCTGGTGGCCGACCGCAGCGCGCACATCGCGATCAACCTCGCCGCCGAGGACATCAGCAGTGGGCGTGCGTTGAAGATGATCTCCAAGCACATGGCCGGCAGCGGCATCCTGCCGCAGCAGATCTGGATGGAGGCCACCGAGCGCGGCTTCCTCGACCTGGACCGCGCCCGCACGATGCTGGCGCAGGCGCGCCGCGCCGGCCACAGCGTGGCCATCGATGATTTCGGCGTGGGCTTCTCCAGCCTGCAGTACCTGGAGCAGCTGCCGCTGGATGCACTGAAGATCGACAAGTCGTTCATCGATGCCATCGGCACCGAGAGCGCGACCAGCCCGGTCACGCCGCACATCATCGACATGGCCAAGGAACTGGGCCTGTGGGTGGTGGCCGAAGGCGTGGAAACCGAGGCGCAGCTGGCCTACCTGCACAGCCGCCACGTCGAGTTCGGGCAGGGCTGGCTGTTCTCGCGGCCGCTGCCGCGCGACGAGTTCGTGGCGTTCCACAACAAGCGCCAGCAGCGCTACGGCGCAGCGCGCGAGCACATGCAGAATCCGCGCAGCGTGCCGATCGAGCGCGAGGGCGTGGAGTAGGACGGCGAACGGCGGGGCCCCTCGTGGCGGATCGCGCCCGGTGGATCCATCAGTTGGGGCCGGGTGGATGGGTCGCGCAGGGGGCGCTGCAAGTACGTCCATGTAAGCTCGGTCGCCGCATCCATGCGGCTCACGCCCCTGCGCAACCCACCCATCCGGCCACGGACAGATTACGGCGGCGTCCCACCACGGAATCAACAGAAAAATCAAAGGCAAACGCGGGTCGCTGCGCTCAGTAGATCCACGTCATGCGTGGATGGCGTGGACCCTGGTAGTGCCGGCCGCTGGCCGGCACCGCGCCCTCACCGATCGCCGCCTATTCCCACGCCTTCGGCCGCGCCAGCAACCACGCTGCCGTCACCACCAGCAACAGCAACGGCAGCCATCCCAGCTGGCTGGCGCCGCGCGCCTGCAGCAGCACCCCGCCAGCCATGCCACCGGCGGCAATGGCCAGGTTCCAGCCGGTCACCAGCATCGATTGCGCCAGATCCGCAGCGGCACCGGCGCGGCGCGCCAGCGCGGTCTGGAACAGGGTCGCCACCGAGCCGAAGGCCACGCCCCACAGGATCGTCGCCAGCAGCAGCGGGGTCGGCTGGCCTGGCCACAGCAGCAGCGCCAGCACCGGCAGGATGAAGCCGACCACTGCCGCCCAGACCAGCACGCGCAGATGACGGTCCACGCCCCAGCCGGCAATACCGATGCCGGCAATCGCCGCGATGCCGAACGCCAGCAACAGGCGATCCAGCCAGGCACCGGCACCGGCCTCCACCGCCAACGGTTCGATGTAGGTGTAGAGCACGTTGTGCGCCAGTACGTACAGCACCATCACCAGCAGCGCACTGCGCACACCGGGCATGCGCCAGACCATGCCCAGAGACATGCGCTGGCCGGCCGCCGCCGCTGGCAATGCAGGCAGCGCCCAGCGCGCGTACGCCAGCAGTCCCACGCCCAGCAGGCTCATCAACGCGAACGCCCAGCGCCAGCCGATCTGCTGGCCCAGCAACGTGCCGGCGGGCACCCCCAGCGACAACGCCAACGGTGAGCCGACCATGGCTACAGCAATCGCCCGCCCCTGCAGCGAAGGCACCACCATGCGCGCGGCGTAACCGGCCACCAGCGACCACAGCAGGCCGCCACTCACCCCCGCCAGGAAGCGCGCGGCCAGGATCAGCGCGTAGCTGCTGCTCAACGCGGTCAGCGTATTGACCACCACGAACCCGGCAATCGCCGCCAGCAGCAGCGGACGCCGCGGCAGGCGCTGGGTCAGCGCGGTCATCGGCAGCGCAGCCATCACCGAGCCCAGCGCATACACGCTCACCAGCTGGCCCACCGCCGCATCACTCACGCCCAGGCTGTCGCCCATCGGCCGCAGTACGCCGGCCGGCAGGGTCTCGGTCAGCAGGGTGATGAAGCCACCACCGGCCAGTGCCAGCAGGCCCGCCCACGGCAGGCGTGTGGCTTCACCGGCCGGGCTGCTCGCATCGATGGCATGGCCGCTCATCGGGCGGCCTCCAGATCGGCATAGACCGCATTGCGCAGCGCATCGACGAAGGCGCCATCCATGCCCTCGTACAGGGTGTTGGTCAGCGCCACCACGCTCAGCCCACGCGCCGGGTCGACAAACCAGCTGTGGCCATATGCGCCGCCCCAGCGCCAGGTGCCTTCGCACTGCGGCGTGCCGCTGGCGGCGGCATCGCGCAGCAGCGCAAAGCCCAGGCCGAAGCCCCAGCCGGCCGGTTCCGGCGGGCCCTGCTCGCCCACCTGCGGGGTCGCCATCTGCGCCGCCAGTGCGGGCGGCAACAGGCCCGAGGCGCGCACGTCGCGCAGCGCCTCCAGCACCGCCATCAGCTCATCGGCGGTGCCCACCAGACCGGCGCCGGCAGAGGCGAATCGGCTGGCATCGGTGGCACGTGCAAGGCTGTATTCGATGCCGACCGTGCCTTCGAACGGCGCCACCATTTCGCCTTCGCGCAGGCGATGCGGCTGCGGCATGTCGCTCACATAGGGCGTGGCCAGCCGCGCAGCATCGGCGGTGGCGAAGGCGGTATCGCGCAGGCCCAGCGGTGCGGCCAGCAGGCGCGCGAACAGCGCCTGCAGGGTTTCACCGGTTGCGGCTTCGGCCACCGCACCGGCCACATCCACCCCCAGCGAGTACAGCCACTGGCTGCCGGGTGCGAACAGCAGCGGCGCCTGCGCGATGCGGCGCACGTTCTCGGCCAGGGACACCGGGCTGGCATCCATGCCATCGCTGACGCCCGCCCGCGCATACGGACCGTCCGCATCGGCCTCCAGGAAACGGTAGCCCAGCCCGCTGCTGTGGCTGAGCAGCTGGCGCAGGCTGATCGGCGGCGTGCTGCCATCGGCCAGCGCCGGGCGGAAATTTGGCAGCCAACGCTGCACCGGGGCATCGAGGTCGAGCACGCCCTCGGCCACCAGGCGCAGGATCACCGTGGTCAGCAGCGGCTTGCTGACCGAGGCCAGCCGGAACAGCTGGTCGCGCTGCATCGGCGTGGCCGATTCGCGGTCCGCCAGGCCGCTGGCGCTGGCGTGGCGCAGCACCCCGTGCTGGCGCACCAGCACCACCGCGCCGACCAGGCGCAGCGGATGCACCTGCTGCAGCAACCGCTGCACCGACGGCAGCGTCGGTACGGGTTCGAGGGAAAGAGCGGCATTCATCGCAGTGATCCGTGGGGAGAGGCCCGCCACGTTAGGCAGCGCGCCGCCGCGCAAAAAGCCGGTTTCCGCTCCGGGCATCATGGACCGTGCAGTCCGCAATCGGCATCATGACCGGAACTGCAAGGCCGGAACTGACCGCGACCCGCCCCGCACCACAGTGTTGCGAGGGCGGCGCCAACCGCCGCCAGCGCCCCCCTCTACCCTGCCGCTTTCATCGCCCGCACGCCCATGACCGTCCTGGACAACCTCGCCAACCTGCAGACCTTCGTGCACGCCGCCGACACCCGCAGCTTCGTCGAGACCGGGCGCCTGCAGGGCATCTCCGCCTCGGCCGCCGGCAAATGCGTTGCCCGGCTGGAGCACGCCCTGGGCGTGCGCCTGTTCCATCGCAGTACGCGCAGCATCACCCTTACCGCCGAGGGCCAGCTGTTCCTGGCGCGCTGCCGGCGCATCCTCGACGAGCGCGATGCTGCGCGCACCGAACTGGCGCAACCGCACGCCACGCCACGCGGCACGCTGCGCATCGGCCTGCCGCTGGTCGGTGACCTGACCCTGCCGCTGATGGCCGAGTTCATGGCCGCCTATCCGGATATCCGCCTCGATCTCGATTTCAGCGATCGGCTGGTCGATGTCATCGAGGAAGGTTTCGATGCCGTGCTGCGGGTTGGCGAGCCCAGCGACTCGCGCATGAACGCGCGGCGCCTGGGTGTGTTTCCGCGCCGCATCGTCGCCTCGCCTGGCTACCTGCAGCAGCGCGGCATTCCGCGCACGCCGGCCGAGCTGATGCAGCACACGCTGCTGCACTACCGCTTCCCCAGCACCGGCAAGCTGGAGCTGTGGCCGATCCATTGGCCTGAAGATGAAACCCCGCAGGAACTGCCGGTACACATGGTGGCCAACACCATCGAAGCACGCGTGGCGCTGGCGCTGCGCCACGTGGGCGTGGCGTTCGTGCCGGTGCACTCGGTACGCGATGCGCTGGCCGACGGCCGGCTGGTCACCGTGCTGGACGAGCACGTGCATTCCTGCGGCATCTTCCACCTGTTGTGGCCCTCCGGCCGCCACGTGCTGCCGAAGCTGCGGGTGTTCATCGACTTCGTCAGCGCACGCCTGGAAACCGTGCCGTAGGCGCGATCAATCCACACCACGCATGGATGCCTGTGTAGAGTCGAGCCATGCTCGACTTACCGGATGCCTGGCGCACCACACCCGGCCATTCAGCCAGCCCCGCTATACTGGCGCCTCATTCCTCCCAGAGGCTCGCGACCAATGCGCCATTGATGCCGCCGTCTTCCCATCAGACGGCCTGACTCTTCCCGCCCCTGCGCGCAGGGGAGAACCCGGCATCCATGGAGGTCGCATGACCCCGCATTCCCTCACGCTCGATCGCGTGTCGTACCGATTGGCCGACGGCCGCCCGCTGTTTTCCGATCTGTCGTTTTCCTTTGAACCGGTCGCCACCGGCCTGGTCGGTGCCAATGGCACCGGCAAGAGCGTGCTCGCCCGCCTGCTGGCCGGCCACCTGTCAGCCGACAGCGGCCAGGTGCGCAGCAGTGGCCGCGTGTTCCTGTTGCCGACACCCGGCTATCCACCCTCCGGCACCGTTGGCGCACTGGCCGGTGTCGGTGAAGCACTGGCCGCGCTCGCGCGCATCGAAGCCGGCAGCGTGGACGAGGCCGACTTCACCTGCGTCGGTGACCGCTGGGACCTGCGCGAACGCCTGCAGCAGCAATGGCAGGCAGTGGGCCTGCCCGACGACCTCGACCCCGCCCAGCCCGCCGCGCGACTCAGTGGTGGCCAGGCCATGCAGGTGGCCCTGTCCGGGGCGTGGGCCAGCGGCGCTGACTGGCTGATCCTCGACGAACCCAGCAACCACCTCGATACTCGCCATCGCCAGCAGCTGTACCACCAGTTGCAGCAGTGGCGTGGCGGCCTGCTGGCGATCAGCCACGACCGCGAGCTGCTGGAACAGATGCAGCAGATCGTCGAACTCGATGCGCGTGGACTGCACCGCTATGGCGGGCCGTGGCAGCACTACGCCGACGCGCGTACGGCTGAACGCGAAGCCGCCGCCGCTCAGCTGGACCATGCGCGCGCGCAGCACCGGCAGCAGCAACGCAGTGCGCGTGAACAGCACGAACGCCAGCAACAGCGGCAGGCGCGTGGCAACCGCGATGCGAAGCAGGCCAACCAGGCACCGATCCTGCTCGGCCGGCAGAAGCAGCGCGCCGAGGCCAGCCACGGCCGCGCGCAGCAGGTGCAGGCCGATCGCCTGCAGGCCAGTGCCGATCAATTGCGCGCGGCGGCCTCTGCGGTTCATGCCGCGCCGGAACTGGCGCTGTTTGCCGGTGACGGTGAACGCGGCAGCGCGCGCCTGCTGCAGGCGCAATCGCTGGTATTGCCGCATGGCTGCAGTGCCCCGTTGCAGCTGGAGATCCGTCGCGGGCAGCGCATCGCCGTGGTCGGTGACAATGGCAGCGGCAAGTCCACCCTGCTGCGCGTGCTGGCCGGCCAGTTGCCTGCACGCCATGGCACCGTGCAACGTCATGCACCCCTGGCGCTGCTCGACCAGCAGCTGCTGGGCTTGTCCGGCGAGCGCAGCATCCTCGATACCGTGCAGGCCGCCAACCCGGCGGCCGATCCCGCTGAACTGCGCACGCGCCTGGCCCTGCTCGGGCTGGATGCACAGCGCATCCTTCGCCCCTCCGGCAGCCTCAGTGATGGCGAACGGGTAAAGGGTGCCCTGTCCAGCGTGCTGTATGCCGATCCGGCACCCCAGCTGTTGCTGCTGGACGAGCCCGGCAACGCGCTGGACCTGGGCGCGTTGCAGGCGCTGGAAGAACTGCTGGCGGCCTGGCCCGGTGCCCTGATGATGGTCAGCCATGACCGGCACCTGCTGCAGGCCTTGCGGCCCACGCAGGTGCTGCAGGTGACCGCCGGCGGCTGGCACTGGCGCGACGCATTGTAGAGTCGAGCTTGCTCGACTCCGCCATGCCGGCATCCACGCATGGCGTGGATCGACCGGAACAGCAGCCGAGCGTGGGCTCGGCTCTACAACGGTATCCTGCTCACCGCTTCCACACCGGGAACGCCTGCGGCAATTGCTGCCACAGCAGCGGGCCGGCACGCAGCTCCTGGTCGTTCAGCAGGCACGCGTCCAGTTCCGCACGTACCGCGCGCTCATCCATGTGCACACCGATCACCACCAGCTCCTGGCGGCGGTCGCCCCACAGCGGGTGCCACAGGCGCTGCATCGCCGAATGCGCGGCCATGTCCGGGAATTCCTCAAGGCCCGGCAGCGGCGCACTCCAGCACTCGGCCTGCTGCCGCGCCCAGCCGAGGTCACTGTAGGGCAGCGGCGTTGGTGGCAGCAGCGGCGTGGTGTCTTCCTGCCCCGCACGCACGCGCTCGCGCGCGGCGTACCAGAAACCCGCCGCCTGTGTGCGCGTTGCCGCACCCACGGTGTTCAACTCGCCCACCCAGTCCATGCGGTTGGCCAGCCAGAACCAGCCCTTGCTGCGGATCACGCCCGGCATGCCCGACTGCAACGCGCGTGCGAAGCGCGCGGGGTGGAACGGACGCCGCGAGCGGTAGACGAAGCTGGCGATGCCGTATTCCTCGGTTTCCGGCGTGTGCTCGCCGCGCAGCTCCTTCACCCAGCCGGGCGCGCGTTGTGCACGCTCCATATCGAAGCGACCGGTGTCCAGCAGTTCGCTCAGCGGCACATCACCGAAGCTGGACAACAGCAGCTTGGCATCGCGGTTCAGCCCGCGCAGCACCGCCAGGGTGTCCTGCAGTACTTCGTCGTCCACCTGGTCGACCTTGCTGACCACGATCACGTCGGCGAACTCCACCTGCTCGCACAGCAGGTCGACCACGCCGCGGTCATCCTCCGGTCCGGCCTGCTGGCCACGCTCGGCCAGGCGCAGGGTCGAGCCGAAGTCAGCCAGGAACGCGCTGCCATCGACCACCGTCACCATCGTGTCCAACCGCGCGATGTCGCTCAGGCTGAAGCCGTGCTCGTCGCGCACCGCGAAGGTGGCGGCCACCGGCATCGGCTCGCCGATGCCCGTTGATTCGATCAGCAGGTAGTCGTAAAGGCCGGCATCGGCCAGGCGCCGCACTTCCTGCAGCAGGTCATCGCGCAGCGTGCAGCAGATGCAGCCGTTGCTGAACTCCACCAGCGTCTCTTCGGTGCGGCGCAGTTCGGCGCCACCCTCGCGCACCAGCTGCGCATCGATGTTGACCTCGCTCATGTCGTTGACGATGACCGCCACCCGCAGGCCCTCGCGGTTGCGCAGGATCTGGTTGAGCAGGGTGGTCTTGCCGGCCCCGAGGAAGCCGGACAGCACGGTGACCGGAAGGCGACGGTCGGCGCGGGAAACAGTGTTCATGTCGGAGCGGGTTGGCTGCGGAACGGAAATGTTACTGTATAACACTTGACGCGCTAGGAACCTCCCCCGATGAAGTCGCCCTCTGCCGCCCTGCTCGATGCCGGCGCGGTCGCCCTGTCCAGCCTGTGCCTGCTGCACTGCTTGGCGCTACCCCTGCTCGCGGCCGCGCTGCCGCTGTTCGGCGCCTGGGCCGAAGCGGAATGGGTGCACCTGCTGTTCGTGGCCATCGCCCTGCCGCTGACCGGCTATGCGCTGTGGCGGGCCGAGCGCCGTCGGCCGCTGCCGGTGCTGGCCTGGGCCACCGCCGGCATGGGGCTGGGCCTGCTGCTGGCCGGTGCGCTGGCGCTGCCCTCGCACGGCTGGGAGACACCGCTGACCGTCACCGGCAGCCTGCTACTGGCCGCAACGCATCTGTGGAACGCGCGGCAGCGGCACGGGTAGTGCCGGCCGCTGGCCGGCAACCCCATGAACGCCGGACATACCCGGTAGTGCCGGCCGCTGGCCGGCAACCGCATGAACCCCGCCACCACCTGACGTTGCCGGCCAGCGGCCGACACCACGCCAGCTATTTGCCGTAGCGGCGCAGCAGCTCCACCAGCACCTCGGCCTCGGCCGCGCGCTGCTGCGGATCTTCCGCGCCCACCACATGCTCCTGCAGGTGCTCGTGCAGCAGCTCCATCAGCAGGCTGTGGGCGGCGCCGCGCACCGCGGCGACCTGTACCAGCACGTCCGCGCAGTCGCCGGCCTGGCCTTCGGGCCGGTCCAGCGCCTGTTCCAACGCCGCCACCTGGCCGCCGATACGGCGTACCCGGGTCAGCAGCTGCTTTCGGTTCTTGTGTACATGCGCCATGGCCGGATCATATACCCTATGGGGGTATATTCTCTACCCCTCGGGTCTGACATGCACCTGGACACCCTCGCCGCCGCCCGTCGCCACGAACACCGCTTCGACGACGGCAACCCGCTGGCCGAACGCAACACCCGCCGCGCCCTGTGGCTCACCGTCGGCATGATGCTGGTGGAGATCGTCGGTGGCTGGTGGTTCAACTCCATGGCCGTGCTCGCCGACGGCTGGCACATGAGCTCGCATGCGCTGGCGCTGGGCCTGTCGGTGTTCGCGTACCGCTGTGCGCGCCGCTACGCGCACGACCCGCGCTTCGCCTTCGGCACCTGGAAGATCGAGATCCTCGCCGGCTACACCAGCGCCATCGCGCTGCTCGGCGTGGCCGCGCTGATGGCGGTGCAATCGCTGCAACGGCTGTGGGTGCCGGCACCGATCCACTACAACGAAGCCATCGCCATCGCGGCAGTCGGCCTGGGCGTCAACCTGCTGTGCGCGTGGTGGCTGCACGACAGCCCGGGCCACGCGCATCACCACCACGGGCACGGCCACGATCATCCCCACGGGCATGACCACGATCACCACGGCCATGCACACGGTCACGACCTCAACCTGCGCTCGGCCTACGTGCACGTGCTGGCCGACGCCGCCACCTCGGTGCTGGCCATTGTCGCGCTGCTCGGCGGCAAGCTGCTGGGCCTGACCTGGCTGGACCCGGTGATGGGACTGGTCGGCGCGGTGCTGGTCACGGTGTGGGCGATCGGTCTTCTGCGCGACAGCGGGCGCATCCTGCTCGACGCGCAGATGGACGCGCCGGTGGTGGCCGAAGTGCGCGAAGTGATCGAGCAGGGCCCGTGGCCGGCACGCCTGGCCGACCTGCACGTCTGGCAGGTCGGCCGCGGCAAGTACGCGGTCAGCGCCAGCGTGGTCACCAGCGATGCCCGCCTGGATGCCGATACCGTGCGCAACGCGCTGGCGATCCATGAAGAACTGGTACACGTGACGGTGGAGATCCACCGCAGCTGATCACCCGCCTCGGGTAATGCCGGCCGCTGGCCGGCAACCTCATGAAGCCTGCACTCCACCTGCTGCTGCCGGCCAGCGGCCCGCCCTACCGCTAGAGCTTCAGCATCATCCGCAGCAGGTACATCAGCAGCGGCAGCGCGCTCACGACCGCACCGGCAATGCCGATCCACGGCCAACGCTCGCCGCGCACGCGCGATGCCACGGCAAAGCCGGCACCCACCAGCGCCGCACCCAGCACCGCCACGCCCATCCCCGCGGCCAGGCCATTGCCACCGGCCGCCACCGCCGCCTGCGCGGCCATTGTGCCCGCACCCCAGCCGACCACCATGCCCAGCCAACTGGCCACGCCGCACCACGGTGCCTTGCCCTGCGCCATCCGAAAACCCCTCTTCTCTTGCCGAATTCCTGTACGGGCCGTGCCCGCATGCTGCCTACACTAGCCGCACCTGCCCCGTAGGGACATCCCATGCGCACGCTCCGCCTGCTGCTGCCCGGTGCCCTCCTGCTGCTCACCGCCTGTAGCGGTGATGCCGGGCTTCCCTTCTCCGCCGATCCCCTCCAGGGCTGTTTCGCCACCAGCGCGCGCAAGCCCGCCGACTTCCGCATCGAGAAGGAAGGCGGCCAGTACTTCGTCTCCTTCAACCGCGACGGCCAGTGGCAGCGCGAGCCGAACGCCCTGCACAAGGCCAGCAACAGCGAGATCAGCCGCTACTTCCGCGATGACGCTGCGCAGATCGACAGCGCGCTGATCCGCATGGCCGGCGGCTTCGGCATCTTCCATTTCAACAAGGGCGCAACGCTGAAGGGCAAGGCCAGCGACAGCGACAGCGACTACATGGCGCTGATGCTGATCGGCGCCGGGCCGGTGTATGCGGTGAAGTGCGATTGAGCGATGGATCAACATTCAAACGAATGAGGAAAGTTTGAAATCTGGACAAGCACAGCGCGGGTCACAATCTGAAAACTGAATATTGTTGAGCCTAGTGTCTCCGCAACGCTAGAACGGAGACTCACAAATGAGTAATCGGACGCTGCTCCTGTGTCTCGCAATCGCCGCCACATCGCCTGCATTCGCAGGAACACCATTGAGTATCGACAGAACGGAGCTCAGCCCCAAGGGAGAGATCATCATTGTTCGCCGTACAACTTGGCCAGACTTCGACGGAGGGCAGATTGAAGTTGATCAGCATCTGAAGCCAGATGGATTTGGACGTCTGATCTATCGATACAGCGATCAGTCGGAGGCGACTAAGCTCTATCATCAGGCCTTCTGCGCTTCCATGGATATGGAACCATCTCAAGGGGAGGGGACGATTGAAGGACCAGCAGCAGGCTGGGTATGCACACGTGAAAACACCCCGGGGAATCCAACCTCAAAATTGAACTCGAAGAGTATTGACTGGGTTACGGCAACTGCGCCGAACGGACGCGTGCCTGTGGGAATCTCCTACTACTCAACAGGCCAAATGAACGCAGAAAGCTCTGTCGCCGGAGCCCGAACAGCCACGATTGGCATTGACAACGGAAGGTGCTACCTCAGCGATACACGTCATTACTCATCCCCCTTCTATCTCAGCGAGGGAATTGGCGTCGTCTGCACCGTAAATGAGTCACGATTCGTGAGCACCTCGCTGGACGTGTGCATACCAAAGCAATGCGCATCCAATCGCGGAACTCAGTTCGCCCAGTAGACAACTGATCTTAGGCGGCCTTCAGCCTTCCACTGAAGGCCGTGTCACGGCGTCCCGTCATAATGACTAGCTGCGCTTGCCCATGGGCCGTTGTTTTCAACGACCATGGTCAGGAATCGCTCTTTCAACCCTTCATGAGGGCTGCGGTACCATGCCCTCCCCCGACCCGCCCCGGTACCCGCCGTGCCCCACTACACCGGCCCTCTGCTGACCCGCGACAGCGCCGACACCCTGCGCCGTGCCCATGACAAGGGCGCCGCCGACTGGCAGGGCTCGCTCGATCTCGGCCGCAGCCAGGACACCGTGGCACTGGATGCGGACGGCTTCCACTTCCGCGGCCAGGCCTACCCGTGGCCGGGCAAGCTGAAGGACCGCACGCTGTACTACTGGGATGGCGAGGAGTTCGCGCCGATCTCGCGCTACAGCGGCTCGCTGATCAAGCTGGTGCCCACCGAATGGGGCGCACCGACTTTCGAGATCGACGGCATCAAGATGCTGCCGACCTCCAAGTTGTCGCCGTTCGAGGACGCACGCCGCAAGGTCGAGCTGGTCGCGCCGGCCGGCAAGGTCATCCTCGATACCTGCGGCGGCCTCGGTTACTTCGCCGCCTGCGCGCTGGAGGCCGGCGTCGGTCAGATCCGTTCGTTCGAGAAGAACGCCGACGTGATGTGGCTGCGCACGCTCAACCCGTGGTCGCCGGACCCGGACTCGGCCGCCGCCGGGGGCCGCCTGCAGTTCAGCCACGGCGACGTCTCGCAGCAGATCGAGCAGGTGGCCAGCAACAGCGTCGACGCGATCCTGCACGACCCGCCGCGTTTCGGCATTGCCGGCGAGCTGTACTCCCAGGTGTTCTACGATCACCTCGCCCGCGTCATCCGCAAGGGCGGCCGCCTGTTCCACTACACCGGCGCGCCGAACAAGCTGACCAGCGGCCGCGATGTCCCGCGCGAAGTGGCCAAGCGGCTGGAAAAGGCCGGTTTCAAGGCGGAGTTGGCGCTGGACGGCGTACTGGCCGTGAAGCGCTGAGCCTCACTCCGAATCCACCTTCGCCAACTGCATCACCCACTTCGGCACCACCGGCTCCCCGGCGTAGAAGTCCTTTGGCTTCTTCTCCGCCATCGCCCAGCGGTGCAGCCAGCTGGGACCGTAGCGGCCGTTGTAGCCTTCGGCGCCACGCGCGTAAGCCGGGTCGCGCATCGCTTCGTCCAGCGACACGAAACGATAGCCACGCCGCTGGGTCGCCGCCACCAGTTCGGCAAACGTGGCCGCGTTGAGCTCGTTGGCGTGCATCAGCCACACCTGCGGCAGCGCATAGCCCAGCAATGCCTGCGACTGTTGTTCGTAGTAGTCCAGCTTGTTCAGCATGTACGGCACATAGCCCTTGCGCAGCTGTGCCAGCGTCGCCTCGCGCGCGGCCGAATCGGGTTGCTGGTTCATCACGTTGGCATAGGCGAACGCCCACACCCACTCGCCGTTGTCGACCGTCACCGGCGCCACGCGGTAGCCGTGCTGCTTGAAGAACGCGTCCATCTGCACGCGCTCTTCCGCAGTACGCCCGGCGCGCAGGTAGGGGTGGCGCATCCACTGTGGCACCTGCCCACGCTCGGCCAGCAGCGGCCGCAGCACCGTTTCCCCACGCAGGAAATCCTGCTGGAACGCCGCCACGCCCTTGGCGTTCAGGTCCATGTGCGAGTACGTGTGGTTGCCCAGCACATAGCCCGCGTCCAGCCAGTCGCGCAGCATCTGCACGCGCGCAGGCTGCACCTGCCCGTCCACCTCAAGCTTGTTCTCGTTGACGAAGCCCACCACCGGCACATGCGCCTGGCGCAGCTGCGCCATCAACGCGGCATGCCGCGCCTGCAGGTCTGCCGGCACGATCTCGTCCACCCGCGCCCAGGGCAGGTCATCGATGGTCACCGCAATGCGACGATCCACCTCGGCCGCCTGCACCGCCAGCGACAGCAACAGCAACGGCAGGGCTCGCAACAACGCACGCATCAGCACTTCCTTGTCGGGGCAATGCGTGGACTGTAACGCGATCAGGTAGGCGTCCGCCTACCCTTCGCCGCCGCACGCCACAGCACGATACTGGCCACCATCGCGGTCACCAGCAGCGATACCGCCATCATCGCCAGATCATCCGGGTTGCGCTGCAACGGGGCGTACTCGCGGGTGAGCACGTGCAGCACCACCTGCTGGGCCTGTGCCAACGGCACCCCGCCCTGCTCGGCCAGGTCCACCAGGCAGGCCGCCGGCGACAGCCTTGCCACGCTGCTCCACGCATCCTCGTACAGGTGCAGCGTCCACCCTGCCAACGCCAGCACGCCCACATGCAGCGCCACCAGCCCTCGGCGGAGCGTACCCAGGCGGTGCTGTTGGGGCATGGCACGCAGCGCACAGACCGTTGCCGCGCCGAGAAGCGCCAGCAGCGTGCCCACCAGCGGAATCCAGCGCAGCGGTTGCCAATCATCCAGCGCTTCGGCGCGCGCCAGCAGTTGCTCGGCCACGCGCAGGCGCGCCACCGGATCGGGACCACCGCAGCCATCCGCCACCGGCACCAGCAGCAGATCCACGCGGGAGTGGAAGCAGCTGGCCCCCAGGCCAAGCGACAGCAGCGCCACCAGCTGCAACAGAAACACCATCACCCCCGGCCCGAACAGGCGGCCGAGGCGGGAAACAGCAGAGCGCATCGATTCATCCATGACAACAACGCGCCATGCTATCCAGCCGCACCAACGCTGTCGGCTGGCAGATACGACAACAGCTGGCGCCTATCGGTAGGATGTCGATTGAAGTGGATGCATATGTGAGGACGTGCACAGGATGGTGACGTTGTACCTGGTGGTGCGAACACTGCTGCCACTGCTGGCATTCGCACTGGCGGCGTGGGGAGTGTCGCGCCTGATCAAGGCACGCGTTGCCCGCCTGCCGCCGGTTCCGCTGAACCTGCCTGCGCACAGCAACAGCCCGCGCAAGAAGGACCGACGCCTGTACGCACGTGCACTGCGTCGCCGGCCAAGCCTGCGCACCGCAACCCGCCCCGCCAACGCACCGCGCAGCTGGCACCTGCTGGGCGTCACGGTGGCGATCGCTGCGCTGGCGGCCACGGTGCTGGCCATGCCCGACGGCGCACGCTTCCAGGTGATGGTCGAGAGCGTGCGTGGCTACCCGGTCACGCTGGCTGAAGTCCGCGTTCCGGCGGCGGCACAGGCCGTAGTGCTGCAGCGATGGCGACCCTCGCTTGCGCCGCTGGCGCGCCCGGTAACGATGCGCTATCCGATCGGCCGCTTCGGCGGCGACCATGAAGCGCGCGCATGGCTTCCGGTGCAGATCCGCCACCTTGACGATCGATTGCAGGTGGCCCTTCCTGCCGCCGTGGATGCGGTGGCATTGCAGGCCGAGCTGGCACAGTTGGCTGGCTTGCCAGCCGGTGCGGTTTCGATGCGCCAGACGCAGCTAGCGCCCTGGATGGACGCCGGCTGGGAACCGCTGAGCGACCCGTAGAGCCGAGCCCGCGCTCGGCTGCCAGGCTTACACCTCGCGCGGCAGCTTGGCCGCCCACATGTTGTCGACCAGATTCGGGTACGGGCGACCATTCTCCTCCGCCCGCTGCCGCGCCGCCTCTTTCTGGGCAGGCGACAGCGGCTGGGATTTCTGGCCCTTGGGGTTGGGCTTCTTCCAAGGCGGGGTTTCGGTCTTGCGCATGGCGCCAGCTTACTTCTTCAGGAAGTTCAGCAGCGCCAGATTGAAATGATCGGCATGGCTGGTGTTGCAGCCATGCGGCGCGCCTTCCAGGATCACTACCTCGCTGCCGGCGATAGCCTGGTGCGTGCGCTCCCCCGAGCCTTCGAACGGGACGATCGCATCGCTGTCGCCGTGCAGGATCAACGTCGGTACGGTGATCTTCTTCAGGTCGTCGCGGAAGTCGGTGGTGGCAAAGGACTGCATGCAGCCCAACGCGGCCGTCTGGTCGGACTGGTGGCACAGCGCGATCGCCGCCTGGCGCTGCTCTTCGGTCACCATCAACTTGCCATCGGCGCTGAAGAAGTCGCGGGTGAAGCCATCGAAGAAGCTCTCGCGGTCCTTTTCCAGCCCGCTGCGCATCTCGTCGGCCTTGTCCTGGGTCAGCGGGCCATCCGGATTGTCGTCACTCTTCAGCAGGTAGGGCGGCACGGCGGCGGCGAACACCACGCTGTGCAAGCGGTCCTCGCCGTGGCTGGCCACATAGCGCGCCACCTCGCCACCGCCCATCGAGAAGCCGACCAGCGTGACATCGCGCAGATCGCGTTCTTCAATCAGCGCGGCCAGGTCCGCCGCCAGCGTGTCGTAGTCGTAGCCGTCGGCGGGCTTCTCGGAACGCCCGAAACCGCGGCGGTCGTAGCTGATCACCCGGTACTGGGCATCGCGCAGGATCGACACCTGCGTCTTCCAGGCGTCGGCCGACAGCGGCCAGCCGTGGATCAGGATGACCGGGCGGCCGTCGCCGCCGGTGTCTTCAACGTGCAGGCGGATGCGGGAGGCAGGCATGGGGGCTCCTGTGGAAGGGAAGAGTTGCAGGCTAGAGCTGCGGCCCTATGCCGCCCGTGAGGGAATCGCGGCGCGCTGTGACACGGCGTGCACAGGCTGAAGGGACGCCCGCCCCGCCAGATTCCCGCTTCATCACCTCCAGCGCCGGTTTCGTCGCAGTACGGCAGCAGGGTGCGGTGGACCGTGCCAGCCTGCGCGAACCACTTCCGGGAGATTCGTCATGCTGCTGTTCACCCTGCCCCTGCTGGCCGCCGGCCTCACCGCTGCCCCAACCGCGCCCGACAGCCTGCGCGAACAGATCCGCCAGGCCGATACGCAGCTGTTCGCCGCCGCGTTCGACGCCTGCGATGCAGACAAGGCCGCGTCGATGACCACCGAAGACATGGAGTTTTTCCATGACAAGGCCGGCAAGTCCGCCAGCAACCGCGACGACTTCCGCCGCAGCGTGGCCGCGCTGTGCGAGAGCAACCGCGCCAACCACACACACCTACGCCGTGAATTGGTGGAAAGCTCGCTGCAGGTATTTCCGCTGCACGACGAGCGGGCGCTGGAGATCGGCGACCACCGCTTCCACGAGCGCGATGCGAAGGGTGTGGAGCGCTGGACCGGCCAGGCGCGCTTCATGCAGGTGTGGCGGCGGGTGGAGGGGCAGTGGCAGGTGGAGCGGGTGATCAGCTACGACCATCGGCCGGCGGATTGAGGGAGCGCGGCGTCATGTAGAGCCGAGCCTACGCTCGGCTGCAGTTCAGAGGATGGATTAGCCGTCCTGACCTGTTGGTTCACAGCCCTCGCTTCTTGGCCTCAGCCACGATGTCAGCCATGACCCGGCGTTCTCCCAGCTGAGCCAGGAGCAACAGGTGTTCGGGGGCATTGACCTTCTTCAGATGATCGAGGCGGCATGACCCACCGAGTGCAAGCGCCGGGACGAAGCTATACATCTCGTCATGGTTCAGTGGGCCCAGCAGTTTCACGGCGCGGTCAAAGAGAGGAATGCCCTTGTCATCGGTCTCATTCGGATAATCGACACTCATCCCAGAAAGCCACGTTGAAATCAGAGAATCTGCCTTCCCTTCCCTCATCCAGCGAGATTTGTCGGTAGGAAAGATCATTGCCCATGCACAGTTGATGGTTAGGCTACGTCCGGTCTTGGTTCCCCACAGTGTCAAATTCCCGAAAGCGCTTCGGCCAATGACGTAATAGTGATCTTTCCCATAGAACTCTGTTCCATAGAGCCATGCATTGAGGACTTCGGCGTAGTCATCCGGATCAGTTATCCAGAAGATGCCTTTTCCGTAACCGGCAAAGCCGTACGCCCGCCAGTACTCCAGTAGCTTGTCTGGGACCTTCCCCCGGTAGTGCTCCAACTTCGATTGCGATACCTGTCTTGTGTCAACCGCGGGTCCAAAGCCCTTGTCTGAGTAGAAGTACTCAAAGTGCTTGTCGAGCATCTCGATCACCGGCTACTTCCAAAGCCCACGATCTTTGGCCTCCTTCACGATGTCCCCCATCACTCTGCGCTCTCCAAGCTGGGCCAGGAACATCAAGTGCTCGACAGCCTTGACCTTTTTAAGATGGTTGAGACGGCATGCCCCGCCCAAGGCGAGTGCTGGGACGAAGCCATACATCTCGTCGCACGCCAGCGGACCCAGCAGCTTCTCTGCTCTGTCGAAAAGGGGCTGGTTCCTCTCGTCGGTTTGATCCTGGCGGGACCGCTTCATCATTGCTATCCACGATGCCA
This sequence comes from Stenotrophomonas maltophilia, assembly GCF_001274595.1. Taxonomy (GTDB): domain Bacteria; phylum Pseudomonadota; class Gammaproteobacteria; order Xanthomonadales; family Xanthomonadaceae; genus Stenotrophomonas; species Stenotrophomonas forensis. Next base: position 467,428 of record NZ_CP011010.1, on the reverse strand, counting down.
CCAGGAAGTCCGCTCCTCGCTCACTCATCCAGCGTGAGTTGTCGCTCGGGAAGATCATTGCCCATTTGCAGTCAATGGTCAGCCTGAGTCCTGTTCTTGCCCCCAGCACTTCCATATCACCGAAAGCACTTCGACCAATGACGTAGTAGTCGTCTTTTCCATAGAACTCGGTCCCGTACAGCCAGCTCTTCAGAACCTCGGAATAGTCATCAGGATCAGTCATCCAGAACAGTCCACGGCCGTAACCGGAAAAGCCATACGCTCTCCAGTACTCCAGTAGCCTCCCTGGCAGCTTTCCCTGGTAATGAGCCAGTTTCGATTGGGACACCGGCCGCGTGTCCACTGCTGGTCCGAAGCCTTCGTCCACGTAGAAGAGCTCGAACTCTTCGTCGACCATTTCGATCATCTGCATCGCTCCAGCCCGCCGTTCATTCTGGTTGACCTTCTCTCGCCCACTGGCACTTGCCTTGCTGCTTCATCCAATTCCTGAACCCGCGTAGTTTGGTCCTTCCTGGCACGACTCCATTGCCGGCCAATGGTTTGATTGACCTCTCCATCGCCGAAATCATCAATTCTGTCCTTGCCACCTGCAATCAGATCAGGATTGTGAAGCGCATTTAGAACCCTCATCTGCTCATCGGCATGCTCCGCCGCCAGTCGCCTCGCTTCCCTTGCTGAGCGGTCCGGGGTGTTCAGTTCTCTGAACCTCTCTTCCTCAACCTTGCTTCTGTGCCTCTCCCTTGCGTCTTGAGCGGCCTTCTTGTCTCGGTTCTTCGGATCAAAAGCTGTTCTACCAGCAAGGTAATCCTCCACACTCATATCGTTCAGCCCCTGCTCCTGCCCCTTCAACTGCCGATCCATCTCCGGGTACTTCGATGCTGGCAGCTTCTGCGGGCTGAAGCACGGCAGCTGCTTCCGCGGCATGCGCCTGGGTAGCCGTGGCGTCTCCACATTCCGATTGCCATCGGGCGTGCGGTTGCCATCTGCCTGTCGGCGCTTGCGGTGCTTCAGCGCCTTGGCCAATCCCTTGAACGCGTCCTCCACTTCCTCCATCAGGTGCAGCAGTCGCGAGCCGATGCAGGTGGCCGTTCGTCCGGCCTTGGCGGCCGCGTAGCCAAACCCCGCCGCGCTCCCCAGCTCCACCGTCACCGCGGCCAGCAGGATGGAGACCACCACATCCATCATGATCTGCGCGCCGAAACGCGCCTGCAGATTCTCTTGTTCGTCCGGTGGCACCGCGTCCCACCAGGCCACGGCGAAGGCCGGTAGCTGCTGGGTGATGGCCGGATCTTCGATCAGCAGGTTGAACAGCTCCTTGGCTTCGCTGGCAGCCGCCATCACGGTGTCGCCCGCCGCGCGCATCGCGGCGATCTTGCGGTCCATGGCATCGCGGTCGCCGGTCAGCAGCGAGCGCGTCCATTCGCGTATCTCGCGGTCGGTCCTGTACATCAACACCGCCAAATCGACGGCGGTCTCGACCGTTCCCACCACGTAGTCCCAGGCGCCCTGCCCGGTGCCCAGCGCCTGATTGCCGCGCCGTAGGCCCCAGCGCTTGAGCGCGCCTGCGTCGTCCCATTGCTGCCACGCCGTGGCCATATCGCTACGGGTCTGCGCAACGATCGCGTCCAGCGCTGACTTGAGCTTCGCGCGCGCCGCGAGGATGGGCGCATCGTCGTCATCGGTCAGGTCAGGCTGGAACAGCAGCTGGAGCGTCTGCACCGGGCCAACGGTGACGTTCGGGATGCGTGCGCGGCCTGCGTCATCCAGCTGGCCGGTCACCACCCGGTCGTCGGGCAGCATCACCTGGTAGCCCACGCCCCGTACCGGCGTGCGGTCGAGGTCACCGTAGTGGTAGTGCAGCAGGATGTCCTGCTTGCTGGGCGGCGCTATGCCAGACTCACGCGCAGCGGTACCTGTGGGTGCGAATGCCGCTGGCGGTGCGGCGTTGCCAGATGGTTGAGACGCCGCTTGCGGCCCAGCGCCTCCGCCCGCTTCCACCGTCACCGTGCTCTGGCGCGAGGCCAGCAGACGACAGCCGCAGGCCAGCGAATCCCCGTGGCGGGCCAACGGCTGGCCATCAATCAGGAAGGTTTCATCGCCGGTGACGATAGCGAAGAAGCCACCGTGCTTCGGGCAACTGGCCTTGTCGCCCACGCGCGCGATGGCGATGTTGTTGATGAAGGTGCTGGGCGCACCGGTTAACACTTCGCCGCCACCGGTGGTGCGGTCGCCGACCACGATCACGACCCGCTGCATGTGCGCTCCCTCGCTTGATGCTGGGGAGGGAGGCTAGTGAGCGGTTATAGGCGTCGGGCGGGAGAAGCGGGTTTTTGCAAGTAGTCCTAGTGTGATCGCGGCTATCAGGATGATCTGACTCTCTAAGGGCTCTTCCGACTGCACGGCAAACAGGCTGATCCCGACGAGCATCCATGATGCGGAGCCGCGTCCTCATCGTCTCCACACCAGATCGGCGGACTCACGCTCTAGTCCCGGCGTCCGCGTAGCCCTAAAACCTCAGAACGCCGCTCTGCGACTATCCCCGTCGCAATCAACACCACCTTGATACGCATTGCAGATGGATAGGCCGGCATGCATTAATTGCGCCTATCGAAAACCGTGCGGGGTCTGGGATGGGGATCAGGGAAGAATTGCAAAGGGTGCTGGAGTTGCAATCCCACTACAGTTCACTGGCCACAACCGCCATGAACGAACGAGGCCGAATCATCAGGCACCAGCTTCCCACGATCCTCCGAGAGGAAGCTGAGCGGCTTCGCACCACGGCGGATATCGCACAAGGCGACTTCTTGATTGAAGGGCGAGATGGCGCCGGTCGAAGGGCACTTGTGCCGTGGGTGCGGTTTGCCTCGCGATCTCGATCCCCTAAAGCCACTGAGGGCTGGTACGTAGTGTGGCTGTTCCGGGAAGACGGCTCTGGGGTTTACCTAGGGCTCTCGCACGCCTCCACCAAGAACGTGAATGGCGACTTCATTGAGCGACCTACCGATGAAACCCAGCGTCTGACAAAGTGGGCACGTGAGATTCTGGCGAATGACGTTTCCAACGATTCACGCATCCACCAGTCCATAGCGCTTGGCTTCGGAGACCTAGCAAGGGCTTACGAGAGAACCACCGTAGTTTCGTACTTTTATCCGAAGGCGGACGTACCGCCCGACGAGCAGCTCCAGACGGACATGCTCTCGATGGCGCGGCGCCTGAAGAGCATCTATCGCGGTGAACCCGCACAGAAGCGCAGCGGGCAGACCTCACCAGACGTCATTGCGGTGGTAGAGGCCATCGAGGAGGCCGCTTCAGGTCGCGAGAGAACAGGCCAAGGCTTTGGGCTTACGCAACCGGAACGCCGTGCGGTAGAGCTACGCGCGATGGCACTGGCCAAGAGCTACTTCCATGGCAAAGGCTATGCGGTTGAGGACACCAGTAGCCACGCGCCTTACGACCTGAAGATCGTCAAAGACAGCCAAACACACTACGTCGAGGTTAAGGGCACAACCGGTGGACTGGGCGATATTGTGCTTACGAAGAACGAGGTTCAGCATCATCTGAACCATCATCCCAACAACGCCCTGTTCGTTGTTTACGGCATTCAGCTACACACACAGAACGACACGCCCATTGGAACGGGTGGCACTGACCACGTTCAACAGCCCTGGCTGATCTCGAATGATCGCCTGCAACCTCTGGCCTATCGCTACCGCATCGAGTGAAAGAGGGCCCGAACGGCCCCGCCACATTAGGACGGGGCCGTACCTTCTGCCTTACAACTGAATCCGCGCCACGCTCTCGTCAGCGCCCTTGTCGTCCTTCTCGCCGTTCTTGATGCTCACGAACAACACGTTGTTCTTCGCATCCAGCGCCAGGCTGTTCGGGTGGGTCGGCACCTTGTAGGTGGCCACCTTCTGGTAGCTGTCACTGTTGTACGCCGTCACCGTGCCCGCCTCGCGGTTGGTCACGTACAGGCGCTTGCGCGGTGCATCCAGCAGGATGCCCAGCGGGCCGGCATCGGTGGGGATGCTGGCCAGTTCCTTGCCGGTGCTGCGGTCCAGCACCAGCACGCGCTGGCCCGGGTGCTTGCTGACCAGGCCGCTGCTTTTGGCCTGGTAGCCACGCAGGAATTCCGAGCCCTGGTCGGTCACGAACAGGCGCTTGCCGGCCGGGTCCAGCGCGATGTTCATCGGCTGCTCGGCGGCGATCTTGTGCTGTGCCACCACCTTGTTCGAATCGGTACCCACCACCACCAGGTCGGCCAGCAGGTTGCTGGTGTAGACGCGCTTGTTGGCCGCATCCAGCGCCAGGCCCGGCGCCTTGGCATTGCCCAGGCCGTCGATGGTGTTGATCACCTTCAGCGTGGTGGTATCGATCACGAACAGCACGCTGCTCACGTCCGGCTGGCTGCTGTGGCCGGTCACGTACAGGCGGTTGCCGGCGCTGTCCACCACCAGCTCGCGCAGGTCGTGGGTGTAGGCGGCCTTGCCGTCCTTGCCGGTCTTCTTCTCCATCAGCTGGATGGTGCCGATGGCCTTGTTCTGCGCGGTGTCCACCACGGTCACCGACAGGTCAACGGTGTTGCCCACGTACAGGCGGTTATGGGCGTCATCCAGCACCACGCCGAACGCCTTGCGCTCCAGCGGAATACGGGTTTCCACGGCCAGCGTGGCCGGGTTCAGGCGCAGCACCTGGGCCGGGCCGGCGTCGTCGCCGAAGCCACCGGACGAGGCGACGAACACGGCGTTCTGTTTCGGGCTGTAGGCCAGTTCGTACAGGCCCTTGGCCACGGCCTGCCGCTGCACGGCGGTGCTGGCACTGGCGGCGGGGGCGTTATCGGCGAACGCGGACGGCACGCCGAGGCTGAGCGAGACGGCAAGGGCCAGGGCGGCCGAGCGGAGAGCGGAATGAGGGAACATGCGAGCATCCTTGAAAGGGCACGGGAGGGTGTCCTGGCTCGCTGGGCCGTACTGCGACGGCCCGCTCCGGCGCGGTTTGCGCGGGGTGGGCTGGCTGGGTTGCGGGGGGAATGTTAACAGGAGACAGCGAGCGGGGGTGGTCTCCGGTACTGTGCGCCCGCGCCACCCCTGCCAAACGCCCATCCGCGGCCGCGCGGTGCCAACGAGGGGGCGTTGCAGGCCCGTAAGGATGCCGAGTGGGATTCATTACCGGCGGCCCGCCCTAAAGTTCCACCCGTTGCTGCCGCCTAGCACTAGGTGCTGCAATCACTCCAAGGCGGAATGAGTCCGCCCGCATCGTCAAGGAATGGAAGACCCGATGTCCGAATTCTTCACGCAAGAACATTTCAACCTGCTGCAGTCGCTGCAAGGGAAGAAGTTCGATCAAACCGATGCCGCGCATGAGGCCGCGTACAAGAAGCTGCGCCAGGCCTACGATCTGACGCAGGACTGGGCAAACCGTATCAAGGCGGAGCGCTTCCCCAATGGTCGCGTCAGTATCCGTCGACGCCCCACCAACCAGGGCAACCACTTCGCAGGCTACAACTGGGCCAAGATCTATCCCGATGCTGCCTCGCCGCCTTCACTAGCCTACACCGTTGGCCTCAACGGCCACGATGGCTTCGTCATCAAGATCGACACGGTTAAGCTGCAAGACAACAATCCCATGCGCGAGTCCTATCTGAAGCTGCGCGGGCCGTTTCAGGGTTCACCCATTGTCAAAATTCTACCAATCGACCAAGGGCTGTCGCTTGGCATGGATGATCTGGTGGCGTGGAGTTTGAACGCTATCACCGAGTTCGGGCTGAGCTATGACGAAGTTGCAGAGCGCATTGGTCAGCCCGACGAAGTTGAGCCGGATGCCGTGCTGAAACACTTCGATATCAACGAAGACTTCCGCACCATGCGCAAGGGTTGGAACACAGAAGAGACAGAGCAATTCTGCAGACTGGCTCGGCTGGTGCATTACTCGGGAATGGACTGGTGGTTCGCAGGTACCCACACCCATCTGCGCTTTGGCCGGAAGAACGCTGGCAGCGCGCGTGCCGTTTCGGTGGTTGGGCTGGTGACGGGTTCCCTCGCCTGCCGGGTCACCTGGCGACCTGAGTTGCCGAGCATTTCCAAGTTCGTTCGCAAGGCCATCTCTGAGAAGATGGTCGACAACATCGCGGCCGCGCTGGAGGCCGATGATGAAGCCTTGCAGGAGCTGATTCGAACCGACGAAGAGCGCGAGGGCTTCTGGCCGGCGCAGGCCAGCGATGACTCGTCGGCCACGTTTGACCTGTCGGAGGCAGACGAGAGCGATGAGGGACTGCCAGCGGTGCAGAGCGAAGTTGCGGAGATGCTTGCGTTCAATCGTATCTACTTCGGTCCGCCAGGAACCGGCAAGACATACCAACTAAAGTTCCTGTTGGATGATCAGTTCACAGCCGATGAGGACGACAAATCCGTTACAGAAGGCGAAACCAAGCGCTATAGCTTTGTTACCTTCCACCAGTCCTACGGCTACGAAGACTTCATCGAAGGGCTGCGCCCGGTCATCGAGAAAAGCGCGCAGGGACAGGTGCGCTATGAAGTTCGTCCGGGTGTGTTCCTGAAGCTCTGCTCGCGGGCTCGGAAGTATCCCGATGAAATGTTCGCCATCGTCATTGACGAGATCAATCGCGGCAACATCAGTAAGATTTTCGGCGAACTGATCACGTTGATTGAACTGGACAAGCGAACCGATATGAAGAACTGCCATTCGGTCACACTGCCCTACTCTCAGCGGCTGTTCTCCGTTCCGCGCAATGTCAGCATCATCGGAACCATGAACACCGCCGACCGATCCCTGGCATCTCTGGATACCGCCCTTCGCCGCCGATTCGAGTTTGAGGAGGTCCTGCCCGACTCGAGGGACGAGCAAGGGGCGCCTTTGGCAGGTCTACGCGTCAACAGGGATGAAGTCTCCATCAATATCCCAAAGCTGCTCACCGCAATGAACCAACGCATCGAAGCGCTTTACGATCGCGAGCATCTGATCGGTCATGCCTACTTCATGCCGCTGAAGAGTATCAAGGAAGACAGCGAGCGCATGACCGCACTGACCGCGCTGTTCGAGAAGCAGATCCTCCCTTTGCTGGAAGAGTACTTCTACGATGACTGGCAGAAAATTCGGTTGGTACTTGGCGACAACCAGAAGCATTCAAGCCTGCAATTTGTGCAGGAGGCCACCAACGATGACGAGGCGCTGGAGCGACTGTTTGGTGCCAATGCTGCGGACGAGGGTCATGGTGCACGGCCGCGTTTCAATCGCAATCCTGATGCTCTGAGCAAGCCAGATGCCTACGTGGCCATCTACAGCACGCTGCTGGGCAACGAGTGAGCACGGCGGCCACGCTCACCCTGCACGAGTACGACGTACTCGTACCGGCATCATCGGGCACCGCGCCCGGTGGTGCGCGCGTCGTGCCCGATGGCGTTTACCGGTGGCTGGAACGGCAGTCGTTGGAGCTGATCGACGGCAAGTTGTCCCCATGGGTTCGCCGTTGCCGCCGGGGTATTCAGGTCACCAGCCACGTGGGCGTGGTTACCGCGCCAGGCGGCCTGCAGATCGAGATCCTGCCCAAGGTGGGCAAGGCGCTGGACGCCGGTGCCGGCGAGGCACGTGGCCTGCTGCTGAGGATGCTGCGTTGCCTGCAGCAGTTCTCACACCTTCGGTTCGGCAACGCGCAGCTTGCCGCCGACAGCATGCCGCTGCTGGAGGTGTTCGTTGGCGAGTTCCTGCGTACGGTGGTGGCAGTGACCCGCAGCGGGCTTCGCGGCCAGTACCAGACACGTGAGGATGATCTGCCTGCGCTGCGCGGCAGGCTGCTCGTGGCCCAGCATCTCCGCCGCAATCTGGTACGTGCCGATCGCTTCCACACCGCCCACGATGAGTTCAGCATCGACAGGCCGGAGAACCGGCTGATCCACACGGCATTGCGAAAGGTGCTTGGCGCGACTCGCTTGACCCACCATCAGCGGCTGGCGCGGGAGCTGTTGGCATTCTTCGCCGAGGTGCCGCTCAGCCACAATCCGGACCAGGACATGCAACGGGTTCAGCTGGACCGCAACATGCGCACCTATCGAGAAGCGCTGGATTGGACGCGTTTGATCCTGCAAGGGCTGTCGCCTACTTCGTCGGTAGGTACGCAGCAGGCACCTTCGCTGTTGTTCCCGATGGAGCGATTGTTCGAGGCGTACGTGGCCAGGCACTTCCAGAAGCAGCTACCGGCGCATCTTGCGCTGGATACTCAGGTCAGGCGGCATCACCTGGTGCATCACGGCGGTGCAAAGTGGTTCCAGCTCAGGCCGGACATGGTGGTGAGCCGGCAGCGGACGGACGTACTGGTGCTGGACACCAAGTGGAAGTTGCTGGATGCCGGACAGGCCAATGGCACCCACAAATACGGCTTACATCAGGATGATTTCTACCAGCTGCACGCCTATGGACGCAGCTATCTGGGCGGACAGGGCATGGTTGCACTGGTCTACCCGCGCACCGACAAGCTGGATCAGCCGCTACCGGTGTTCGACTTTCCCGGGAGCGAAGGGCTGCGATTGTGGGTGCTGCCATTCTGCCTGAGGCGGGCCGAAGTGCTGCTTCCGGAGGGCTGGGAATGGCCGCAGGACAGCTTGGCTGGTTGAATCCAGCGTCTTGAGACGAAGACAGGTCATCCTCTCCACCCAACTGGAGGATGACCATGACCCGAATCGATGCCGCATGGCTGGAAGCGTTCGACAAGGAGCTGCTGTGCCTGTTCGCCATCGACCACAACGATGCCGGCATGGATGAGTTCCTGCTGGGCTGCTACGCAGACCTTCCGCCGCGCGAGGCGGCGCTTGCCTTCGGCAGCGACTATGACCTGGAGCGCGACGATGCGCTGTGGCCACGGCCCGGCGTGCCCGTGTGAACTGTGTCCCCCGGGGTTTGGGGCAAGCGATGCCAGAGGATGGCCGCTATTCTGGTCGCGCACCGGAATGGAAACCACGCATGCCCCGTTTGAACGCCGCCCTGGCACTGACCTTCGTTCTGATGCTGCTGGGCGCCATGCCTGCCATGGCCATGGATACAGACCCACGCATTTCCACGGAGGTGTTTGTAGAGGCCGGGGACAACCCCACCTTCAAGCTGCAGCAGGCGCCTGTGGTGGTGTATTCAACGGCACCGGTCACTGCCGCCGATACGTTGCCGCAGTTTGCTTTGCAGGTGCTGTTGGTGGCTCAGCTGGATGAGCTGGGCCACGTAACCAACGTGATGGTGGCGCGGTCCAGCGGGCGGCGGGAGTTTGATCGTGCGGCGCTTGATGCGGTGAATGAGTGGCGCTTCGATCCGATCGTGATTGAGGGCGTCGCGAAGCATGCGCGGGTTCGGGTGCGCTTGATCTTCTCGCCGGCGGCCGAGGCGCCTGCCTCCTGAACCGCTGATCCAGCCTGTCGTAACTGGCCTGCACCGCAGGCGTGGCCGCGGGCATTTCTGTGCTTTGGGTCAAAAACGCCAAGTCCTTCAAGACCATTGCGGCGCAATCGCTTGATGGCTTAACACCGTGTGCGACAATGCCGAAAGCGTCAGCACTGGCAGTCGCCGGTTCTGGATTTTCTTGGCATTTGGCAGCTGCGCGGGTATCTCTTGGCGTGCCACCGGAAAAGGGTGGCGCGGGACTCGAAAACCCGTGTAACTGCCAGCTGTAGCCGCTCGCCAGCCGGCGTCACCTTTTGTGTGGCGCCGGCTGGCAATCCGTTCGCGTTCCATGGCGGGCGGTGCGTGGGGGTCTTCGGACCCGCCGGTCTGGCATTTACCGGTTTTCGAGCCCGCACCGTCCGCCACCTTTATCGGTGGCGCTGCTGTCTGTCTTGTACGGAGCATTGCCATGAGCGCAACGAAACTACCCGGTGTGAACACCCGCCGCGATCCGGCCAACACCGATCATGAGAAAGATCCCTCCGCCTATCCCCTTGGATTTGTCGCCACGCTGCATCGGATTGGTGCGGGGGCCGCGGCCGATGGGCAGCCCTGGCCCGAGCGCAATCTGAGCCTTGGGCGCAGCATGCAGATGGCTGATGCGGATTGCGCGCTGGGCGGCCTACGTGTGGTGGCGGAGCTGATGCTGGCGGCGGAGCGCACGCGGCAGAACGGCACCGACGAGGAGTACGTGGGGGATCGGGTGATGGAAGGGTTGAAGATGGCGTGTGTGGCGTTGACTGTGATGGCTACGGAGCGGGTGCAGGGGCAGAAGTAAAGGGAACTGTGATTCCCACATCGGCTGCGAAGGTGCGGGATCGTCCGCACCGTTCAATACGTCTGCCGCAGCTTGATCCTTTGTTGCCCAACAACTGACGTCACTATGCTGCGCCGAACTCCGCTTGCTCTAATGGCCGCAACGCTACTGGGCTTGGTCATTGGCGGGGCTTGCATTTCACCCGCCACAATGACCCTTGAATCCCATCCAAGGCTCAATGATTCAGAGTACGCACTGCTTCAGACTGAGGCGGAGCGCTTCGCCGAGAGATTGGGCGGCCTGGGCCTTGCGATCGAACTGCGTAGCCACAGTCCGTCCTTCTTTGAGCTAAGCATCCGCAACGAGCCTGTCCTGCTAGTAGACAATTCAGGATCCCAGCTTCTGGTAGTCACCATGTCTGCCGGTGAAGGCGAAGAAATTGATCTGCATTGCTGGAACCAGCAATTGAGCGCACCCGGGAGAGGCAACGAGAATTTGAGGCTGCCTGAGCACCGCTGCCCTCCGTCCGACCCGCCGTAGTTCGGGCTCATCGGCTCCCCATGGCGGAGCGGTCTAAAGCGTCAAGCGATGACACTTGGGTCCCTGTTCTGGCTAGAATCCTGAGCAATTAGCTTCTGCGACAGGATCTGGAATGGAACTCCCGTTTGAGGTTGGCGCGCTGTACAACCGCCAGAAGGAAATCCATGCGGTGTTTGGCGGGCAGCAGCAAGGCGGCATTTCAACACCCAAGGAGCGCCCGCTAGTCATTGCCTTCACTGGCGAGGCGGGTGTGTCTCATGGCTACCATGACTTCTGGGACGACAACGAAGTTTTCCATTACTTCGGCGAGGGTCAAGTCGGAGACATGAAGTATGCGGCTGGCAACCGAGCGATTGGCGAGCACGCCAGGGATGGGAAGACGCTGATACTGTTTCAGATGATGGGTAAGGGGCGACCCTATCGGTACCTTGGCAGGTTCATGTGCCAGTCCTCGTACGTTCAACCTGGCACGCCAGATCGAGAAGGGCAGCCAAGGTCTGCGATCGTGTTCCGCTTGAGATCGCTTGAAACCTCGCTGGGTCTCGCGGCGAGTGAGTCAGATCAAGCTGAGATCGATGCCGCTATCGATGACAACGGCGCGACCAGCGCAAGACGGGAAACCGAGGTGCGGACGAAGCAGCGTCTGTTCCGCGAGCGCCTGATTGGCGTTGAAAAGGGGTGCCGTTTGACCGGCATTGAAGACCTGAGATTCCTTCGTGCAAGCCATATCAAGCCGTGGGCAGATAGCACTCATAGCGAGCGTGTTGATGGAGAGAACGGACTTCTTCTGGCTCCCCACGCGGATCTGTTGTTTGATCGGGGGTGGATTAGCTTTTCGGCGACGGGGCGCCTACTGGTCGCGAATGATCTACCCTCCGACGTGCAGGGCCGGATCGGTCTTAAGTTGGAAGGAGTTCCTCGATGGGGGGCCTTCTCCAGCAGACAGCTCAGCTATCTAGAGTTTCATCGTGACGTTGTTTTTGGTTCACGCCCATCCAAAATTGGGTAGCGAATAGGGCGGACTCCAATCCTCAGAGATTAGGAAATTGGATGTAAAGATGGTGCCTTTTCAGAAGGCGGCTGACCGACGTCCTGTGTGAGGCGGAGGTAGGCGTGATTTTCAAAAATCTTCCCAGCAAAATGGCTTTAGCGAGACCATATACAAAGCGTGCATCGCGGCTGGGACACCCAATCCGTCAGGATCTTAACGTGCGCAGGAGGTCTGATGTGCAGATGAAACTTTTGAGCCAACAGCTTCCGCCTCGAATTGAGCAGAACACCTGTCAACTCTAGGCCATCGCCAACTCTAAGGAACAGGCACAATGCCGATCTTCAAGCGCTGCTTTAGGGAGTGGACACCCGGCTCAGGCTTGAAGTAAGGTCCAGACCAGTGGAGAGGAATCTGACAGCTGCGGAGGCTAAACCTGTTTTTGTCTCGGCATCAAGATGACGAAGGTCTCATCTTTGAACTAATAGGCAACGAATGATAGAACCTTGCCATCTCCATTTCATTAGTTCAGACCCGTATAGGTGTTGCAGCGACGCAAGGAGGCGACCTTGTATTTACGCTCGGAATCTATAGACGACATGCAGCACGCTGTGTTGTCGAAGTTGCTCCTTCCTCGCACAAGAATAGTTCAGGCCAGCCGGGGTGAATTTTTCGAAATACCGGGAGCCATGCTGGTTCTGAAGAACCCAAGGGCCAGGCTCGGCAGAGGCATCCGCCAGGGGAGACTATTCAGCAGCTTTGGCGAACTTCTTTGGTATCTCGCCGGGTCCGATAGGCTTGATTTCATCTATTACTATATCAAGAAATATTCGGATGAGTCAGTCGACGGCTTGACAATAAAAGGATCTTATGGGGAGCGCCTTTTTCGTTCGCGCCAGATATACAGAATACTTTCACTACTTAAAAAGAAGAGCACCAGCCGACGAGCGGTCCTTCAAATATTCAGAGAGGACGACCTTAGAAATTCAAAGGAAGTTCCTTGCACAATATCACTGCAATTTCTTCTCCGAAATGAAAAACTTGATTTGATCGCATCAATGAGATCCAACGATGCACTTATCGGATTGCCTCACGACGTATTTGCTTTCACCATGATTCAAGAGATTGCTGCAAGACACCTAAAAGTGGAGGTTGGGACCTACACACACGTTGTCGGAAGCCTTCACCTGTACACGAGCGATATATCCAAGGCCAAGGATTACATTTCCGATGGCCTTCAGCGAGTCACCCCCATGCCAGCAATGCCAATTGGAGACCCCCTCCCCAGGATAAAATTCCTGCTGAGTGCAGAGGAGTCAATTAGAATAGCGGGGACCCCAATCAAAATCGGAAGAGATATAGAGAACTACTGGAAAGATATAGTTTACATTCTTCGCTCATATCATTACGTTCAAAAAAAAGATCGAAGTGGCATCTATAGAATGAAGAACAAACTCTCTTCTGACTTCTACCATCAGTACCTTGATATGAAGGCAGCGAGAATGAAAAATCACACTAAACTTGATGATGAACAAACCACTCAGGACAATCTTCTTCTGTGATTCCATGAGGTCATTATCGTTATGAGACCCAGAGAGATCGGCGAGCTACAAAGACTCAAAACCCTGCTTGAGAGTGGTGATCTATTTAACGAACTCCCCGGATTAGCGGAAGCGGGGGCCGTCGAATCATTTGCCCTCCAGTTGATCGATAGTAGAAGGCGAGTAGAATTTGTTTCAACAATTTCCAAAAGGGAAATTTGCAAAGACAGGTTGAATCCACACTCTCAGTACTTCGACCCCATTCGTGCCTCTATATCCCACCTTAGGGACGGCAACGTTGATGAAGCCTGCTGGCTGGTATTTCTTGCCACACATTTCGGACACAATGCTAAGAGCAAGTGGCGGTTAACCCGTGACGTATACGGCGCGCTTGGCGCAAAGAAGTGGACCTGGAATGAAGTCACAAGCGATCTGGCGGGGTTTCGAAATTGGCTTGCCGGTGCCGAAGCGACCTTAAGAGGGGGAGATGGTATTCGCCGAGCCTTTGGAAATCATCGAAAGTACACGTCTCTAGACGCCTGGAAGCCAAATGCCACTGGCGACGCGATTGCCAGCTACGTGGATTGGATTCAGCAAAACGGTGGACATCAAGCAATGTTAGCCGATGCGCTCACAGAATCACTCGGGGATCCCGGAGCAGCATTTGATCGCCTTTACAGCTCCATGGCGCAGGTTGCGAGTTTCGGTCGCATCGGTAGATTCGATTACCTGACCATGCTCGGGAAGACTGGAATTGCACCAATATCCCCACCTTCACCATACTTCAAGAGCGCGACCGGACCACTAAGTGGAGCCAAGCTTCTCTTTGGACCCGGCAAGAGCGTGGGAGACTACGAAACAGAGACTGTGATACTTGGCAATACGCTCGGATTCGGGATGCAGATAATGGAGGACGCTATCTGCAACTGGCAAAAGAGCCCTACTCGGTTCAAGCCTTTCCGAGGCTAGAACCAGACCACTTGTATCTGTTCTTCAAATAGTTGAACTGGTTATGCCTAATACGTTTTCTATGCTGAAGCTGACCAACAACAATACCGGGCGAAACCCCTATCTTCCTCGCCAGCCGCGCAATACCGAACTTATTCAAAGCCACAAAATTTAATTCTTCATTCCACTTTTCTGGAACAAGATTTTTCGAGGCAAATTCGTTTGCCTCATCTTCCTCGTTTGATCCAACGCCTCCATCGACTTCAATCGAGATCCTTCCTGCATGCATGCACAAATGAGCAACTTCATGAAAGAGAGAGAACCAGAATTGATCGTCAGTTAGATACCGCGAACTAAGTCCAATCAGCCCGCCCCGAGCATTGAAACATGCAATTCCACTCACTGGACATCCGAGCGGCGCGGGCACAACACAAAGTGCGACGCCACAGTCTGCAAGTATTTTTACGATTTCGGGAAGAAAGTCCTGGGGATCGGGATTCAGAGTGAAGCGTCGGACATCACCAAGTGCGTTCGAAAGAGTTTCAGCATCAAAACTCTTTAGCGTGATCTTCTGAGAGGCTAGCTCAATTGCCCTATACCAGGCAGTCACGGCCCCCATTTCCATATCAAATGTGGTGGACCTACGGAAAGCCAAGGCCTCTTCCAGGCGACCATACTTCGATTCAAATTCATCAATAGATCTGACTTCCAGAAAGCTGGCCGCCGAGAGCTCAGCTTTGATCCCAGCTGATCCCTTTGGTATCCATCCCAATCTACGCATTTCATCTAGCGGCAGTTTGAACTCACGATTCAATTTCTCGGCCGCCAGATTTAGCGAATCTCTGTATTTCTTGTATCTCTTCACCCAAAAACTTGAGCTTGCTCCGATCTCGCGTGAGATCCTCTCACCGATTGTCTCATCGATAGGGATTTCGCCATTTAGAAGCAAACGCAAATCAGACGGACTCAGAAGCAGCCTTCGAGCTAGCTCGTCCTCACTGATCCCAGACCTCCTACTAATCGTGACGATGCTGTCACCCGGTGGTGACACCCAGTCAGGATCGAAGTGATGAGAACTATTCATGCTCTCTGCACCTTCTCGATTCGAATCGAGGATACGGACTTTTTAAGACTAGCACTGTCTGTGGAGAGCACAACCTGGAGCCCATCATCCAACGTGAATGTTTCTACGCCCGATTGGGAGCTTCTTGGATATGGAAGATCTTCCAAGAGAGATGCCACCTCTAGATCCGCTATAAAACCCTTGAGGGCGCTTGCAGCCGGCGAGCCAAATCTACGCACCGCTAGCTGACCCTTCTCACACATGTCACGCACCTGCTTAGTAGCAAACGTAATATGCATGAATAGGCGTCACCCAGGCCAGTTTGTTCACCAGATCACCCAACCGAAAGCGCGTCCATCGATGCTGATAGCAAGCTTGTCGCTCACCATCAGCATCGACGAGCCGTCGCTAGTCAAACCCCAACAGGATTAGCCTTCTCCGGATCAATCTTGTACTGCTTGATCGCCCGGGCCACATCCTTCGCGGTCATCTTCCCTTCCTTCGCCAGCGCCGCAATCGCGGCATGCGCGATGTAGTAGCGGTCCACCTCAAAGAACCGGCGCAGGTTCGCACGCGTATCCGAACGACCAAAACCATCCGTACCCAGCACGGTGTACGACATCGGCACGAACGCACGGATCTGGTCCGCATACGCACGCACGTAGTCGGTGGCGGCAATCGCCGGGCCCTGGCGACCTTCCAGCAGCTCGGTCACGTAAGCCTTGCGCTGCTCACCTTCCGGATGCAGGCGGTTGGCACGTTCCACGTCGAAACCATCGCGACGCAGTTCGTTGAAGCTCGGGCAGCTCCAGATGTCGGCGGTCACGCCGAAGTCCTTGTCCAGCAGCTCGGCCGCGGCAATCGCTTCGCGCAGGATGGTGCCCGACCCCAGCAGCTGCACGCGCAGTTCGCCCTTCTTCGGCTTGCCGGCGTCGGTCAGCAGGTACATGCCCTTGACGATGCCTTCGGCCGCGCCTTCCGGCATTTCCGGGTGGGTGTAGTTTTCGTTCATCAGGGTGACGTAGTAATACTCGTCCACCTGGTCTTCCATCATGCGCTTGGTGCCGTGCTGCAGAACCACGGTCACTTCGAAGCCGAAGGTCGGGTCGTAGCTGCGCACGTTCGGAATGCCACCGGCCACCAGATGGCTGAAGCCATCTTCGTGCTGCAGGCCTTCACCGTTCAGCGTGGTGCGGCCGGCGGTGCCACCCAGCAGGAAGCCGCGGGTACGCATGTCGGCGGCCTGCCAGGCGATGTCACCCACGCGCTGGAAGCCGAACATCGAGTAATAGATGTAGAACGGCAGCATCGGCACGTTGCTGACCGAGTAGCTGGTACCGGCCGCCATCCACGAGCTGATCGCACCCGGCTCGCTGATGCCCTGCTGCAGCACCTGGCCGCTCTGGTCTTCGCGATAGAACATCAGCTGGTCGGCGTCGACCGGCTTGTACTTCTGGCCGAACGGCGCGTAGATGCCGATCTGGCGGAACAGGCCTTCCATGCCGAAGGTACGGGCTTCGTCGGCCACGATCGGCACGATGTGCGGGCCCAGTTCCTTGTCGCGCAGGGTGATGTTCAGGCTCTGCACGAAGGCCATGGTGGTGGAATAGCTGCGCTCGCCGCTGCTCTTCAGCAGGCGGTCGTAGGCTTCCAGCTTCGGCGCCACGAAGGTCTTGTCGGCCTTGCGGCGGCGCTGCGGCAGGTAACCGCCCAGCGCAGCACGGCGTTCCTGCAGGTACTGCACTTCCGGCGAATCCGGGCCCGGGTGGTAGAACGGCACCTGGCCGTCGGCCAGCTGCGCGTCGGTCACCGGAATGTTGAAGCGGTCGCGGAAGTGGCGCACCGCTTCGTCGTCCAGCTTCTTGGTCTGGTGGGTCGGGTTCAGCGCTTCACCGGCGCTGCCCATGCCGTAACCCTTCACGGTCTTGGCCAGGATGACGGTCGGCATGCCCTTGGTGTTCACGGCCTGGTGGTAGGCGGCGTACACCTTGTGCGGGTCGTGGCCACCACGGTTCAGGCGCCAGATGTCGTCGTCGCTCAGGCCGGCGACCATCGCAGCGGTTTCCGGGTACTTGCCGAAGAAATGCTCGCGGGTATACGCGCCACCGAAGGCCTTGCAGTTCTGGTATTCGCCGTCGACGGTTTCCATCATCAGCTTCTTCAGGACGCCGTCGCTGTCCTTGGCCAGCAGGGCATCCCAGTAACCGCCCCACAGCAGCTTGATCACGTTCCAGCCGCCGCCACGGAACACGCCTTCCAGTTCCTGGATGATCTTGCCGTTGCCGCGCACCGGGCCGTCCAGGCGCTGCAGGTTGCAGTTCACCACGAAGATCAGGTTGTCCAGGCCCTCACGGCCGGCCAGCGCGATGGCACCCAGGGTTTCCGGCTCGTCGCTCTCGCCGTCGCCGATGAAGCACCACACCTTGCGGTCGGACTTCTCGATCAGGCCACGGTTTTCCAGGTAGCGCATGAACTGCGCCTGGTAGATGGCGGCCAGCGGGCCCAGGCCCATCGACACGGTCGGGGTCTGCCAGTATTCCGGCATCAGCCACGGGTGCGGGTACGAGGACAGGCCACCGCCGTCCACTTCCATGCGGAACTTGTCCAGCTGCTCTTCGCTGATGCGGCCTTCCAGGAAGGAACGCGCGTAGATGCCCGGGGCGCTGTGGCCCTGGATGAACAGCAGGTCGCCCGGGTGGTTCTCGCTGGGGGCGCGCCAGAAGTGGTTGAAGCCCACGTCGTACAGGGTGGCGCCGGAGGCGAACGAGGCGATGTGGCCGCCCAGGTCACCCGGCTTGCGGTTGGCGCGCACCACGGTGGCCATCGCATTCCAGCGGATGATGGAGCGGATGCGCCATTCCAGCTCGGCATTGCCCGGGCTCTTGGCCTCGAGCTGCGGCTCGATGGTGTTGACGTACTCGGTGGTGGGAGAGAACGGCAGGTAGGCGCCCGAACGACGGGTCAGCTCCACCATGCCTTCCAGCAGCTGATGCGCGCGCTCGGAGCCCTCGACATCAATAACGGCCTTCAACGACTCGATCCACTCCTGGGTTTCCACAGGATTCGGGTCGTTGTTCAGCACCTCGTTCAACCAGTTCATTAGCGCTCCCATAACCGCACGCACGCGCGCGACTGTTGTATAGATTTCTAGACCGCAAAGTGTAGCGCACCAAGGGCTTTCGTCACTTGGCTACGCAGGCGTATGGATGCAACCGGCCAGTGTCCGCAAGGGGCTTGCAAGGGCCCGTGATGGCCCTGCGGCGGGCCTTGGCGGCTGCGCGGGCTGTCGCTTGCGGGCCGCTGCGGCCATGTGCAGGACGCAGTGTTACCGCTGCCGATGACGGTTGTAGGGCAAGTCTGGAGCCACGGTAGGTGCGGTCCGGCTTACGGTACTGAACCGGCGACAACATGTCGCAGCCGCCTCTGGATCGGCGCCGGCGATGGGCCCAGCGTGGGCCGCGAGTGATGGGCCAGGCGGCCCTGCTCCCTTCCACAGTACCGCCGGGGCGCCCCGCAAGGGGCGCCCCTTTTGCTGTGCGCGCGGCCGGCCGTGGCCCAAAACGAGATTGCTTGTGGCCGGATCGATGGTTGCCGGCTTCGATATATCGATATATCGTTTGCACACTCGTTTACCGATATATCGAAATGAGCCGTACCCCCTCTCCCAGAGCCCGTTCCACCGACTCGGCGGTGCCGCGCCGCAACGGCCAGCCGCGGGTGCTCAGCCGCGGCGACCTGCGCCTGCTGGTGCTGGCGCTGATCGGCGAGCAGCCGCGCCATGGCTACGAGCTGATGCAGTTGATCAGCAACCAGTTCATGCAGGCCTACACGCCCAGCGCCGGCACCATGTACCCGCTGCTGGCCAGCTTCGAGCAGGCCGGCTGGATCGAGGCCGAGGAAGTGGACGGCAAGCGGATCTTCCGCATCACCGCCGCCGGCGAGTTCGAGCTGAAGGTGCAGCGCACCCAGGTGCGGCTGGCGCAGCGACGCGCCTTCGACCGTGCCCGCGAGATCACCAAGGCCTCGCTGCCGCCGCCGCTGGCCACTGCCCTGCGCGAGTTCAAGCGGGCGCTGGTGC
The DNA here is from genome assembly GCF_001274595.1 of Stenotrophomonas maltophilia. Classification (GTDB taxonomy): domain Bacteria; phylum Pseudomonadota; class Gammaproteobacteria; order Xanthomonadales; family Xanthomonadaceae; genus Stenotrophomonas; species Stenotrophomonas forensis. The sequence goes on along the minus strand of NZ_CP011010.1, from coordinate 448,072 downwards.
ATCACCACGGCCGCTGGGCCGAGGGCGAGGCGGACGAGGTGGCGGCGCTGCTGACGCGGGCCTCGGCCCTGCTGAACGGTACCGCCGGTAGCGAGGCATCACCGCTTTCAACGACCCAGCCAGACTGACTCCAGCCAGGTCCTCCCCCATGCCGCGCGCCCCCGCGCGACCCCTTTACAGGTATCCCCATGACCGAACACAACAACACGCGCCTGCGCCTGGATGTGCGCTTCCGTGAACTGACCGTGCTGCGCACCGAGGAAGTCACCCCGCACATGCGCCGCGTGGTGCTGGGTGGCGACGATCTGGCCGGTTTCGATTCGCCCGGCGCCGACGACCACATCAAGCTGTTCTTCCCCAACAGCAGCGGCGAGATGGTGCTTCCGGTGCTGACCGCCGAAGGCCGCAGCTACCCGGAAGGCAAGGAGCCCTCGCCGGCCCGCGACTACACTCCGCGCTGGTGGGACCACGAAACCGGCGAGCTGGCCATCGACTTCGTGCTGCACGACCAGGGCATTGCCGGGCCGTGGGCCGAGCAGGCGCAGGCCGGCGACGTGCTGGTGATCGGCGGCCCGCGCGGCTCGTTCGTGGTGGCCGACAGCTACGACGCCTATGTGCTGATCGGCGATGAAACCGCGCTGCCGGCCATCGCCCGCTGGCTGGACGTGCTGCCGGACGGTGCCGAGGTGCAGGCCTTCATCGAAGTGAGCGATGAAGCCGAGCGCCAGGACCTGCCGCAGTACGAGAACGTGCGCATCCACTGGCTGGAGCGCAACGGCTTCCCGGCGGCCAGCAGCACGCTGCTGGAAGACATGCTGACCGACTTCGAAGCGCCGGACGGCGATGTCTTCTACTGGATCGCCACCGAATCGCGTCGCGCGCGGATGATGCGCAAGTTCATCGAAGGCCACCTGGGCGTGCCGCGCGACTGGATCCGCTCGACCGGCTACTGGAAGGCCCACCCGGACGAAACCGACGGCGATTGAGCAAGAGAGGGTGGGTGCGGGCTTCCCTTGGGTGGTTGCTGACTTCCCTGGTGGGTGCGGACCGTTGGTCCGCACGCCCTTTGACCGGTAGTGCCGGCCGCTGGCCGGCAACCTCATCAACCTTCGGCAGGAACCTGCAGCTGCCGGCCAGCGGCCGGCACTACCACGCTGGATGCCACCTGCAGCGCGATGATCAGCAGCGACAGCAGCCCGAAACCCGCACGCATCGCGCTGCGCGCGATGAGTCGAGCGTGGCTCGACTCTACAGGGGGCCATCGGCGGTCGCCTGGGGGTAGTGCCGGCCGCTGGCCGGCAACCTCATGAGCCTTCGGCAGGAACCTGAAGTTGCCGGCCAGCGGCCGGCACTACCGCGTTGGATGCCACCTGCCGCGCGATGATCAGCAGCGGCAGCAGCCCGAAACCCGCACGCATCGCGCTGCGCGCGATGAGTCGAGCGTGGCTCGACTCTACAGGGGGCCATCGGCGGTCGCCTGGGGGTAGTGCCGGCCGCTGGCCGGCAACCTCATGAGCCTTCGGCAGGAACCTGAAGTTGCCGGCCAGCGGCCGGCACTACCGCGCTGGATGCCACCTGCAGCGCGATGATCAGCAGCGGCAGCAGCCCGAAACCCGCACGCATCGCGCTGCGCGCGATGAGTCGAGCGTGGCTCGACTCTACAGGGGGCCATCGGCGGTCGCCTGGGGGTAGTGCCGGCCGCTGGCCGGCAACCTCATCAACCTTCGGCAGGAACCTGCAGCTGCCGGCCAGCGGCCGGCACTACCACGCTGGATGCCACCTGCAGCGCGATGATCAGCAGCGGCAGCAGCCCCAAACCCGCACGCATCGCGCTGCGCGCGATGAGTCGAGCGTGGCTCGACTCTACAGGGAGCCATCGGTAGTGCCGGCCGCTGGCCGGCAACCTCATGAGCCTTCGGCAGGAACCTGCAGCTGCCGGCCAGCGGCCGGCACTACCGCGTAGGATGCCACCTGCCGGGTCCACCCGAACCGCCGCGCGGCCCAGATCTCCAGCGCTATCAACAGTGCGATGACCAGCAGCGGCAGCAGCAGCCCGAAATACACGCCGGGCATCATGCCGTTGATCTGCGCCTTCACCAGCCGCAACACGCCCCGGGTGTGCAGCAGCTCATCGACGTGCATGGTCAGCGCCTCGCGCACTACCTTGGGCTCCAGGCCGAGCGTGCCAGCCTTGTCCACCAGCGTGTCTTCCACCATGCCCCGCAGCAGGCCTTCGCGCACCTTGCCGATCACCCAGCTGGTGCCGCGCGCCAACGGGCCGTTGCCAAGGCGGTCGAGGCCGGGCAGCGGGTGTTCGCTGAGGTAGGCCGAGGCGATGGTGTCGGCCACATCGCCCACCGTGCCCTGGCTGCGCAATGCCTCGCGCATGCGCGGGTCATCCAGTGAATCGGTGAAGCCTTCGCTCCAGCCTTCCACCAGCGTCTGCAGGTGCGGCTGGAAATGATCGAGCTGCTTGAACAGCGCGCGGTGCGCACCGGCAGTGAAGCCCAGTTGCAGGCCGAAGAAGGCGGTGGCCAGCGGCAGCAGCACCACATAGCTGGCCAGCAGCCAGTGATGCCAGCGCGTGCGCCGCTGCAGCCAACCGCGGCGGTGCAGCCAGCGCCAGCCGAGGATGCCCAACGCCAGGCCCAGCAGCGTGCCGAGCACACTGCCGCCCAGAAGATCGAGCACGCTCAGGCCCGTCCAGAATTCGTTCAACCAGTACTGCGCGTCCTGCATGGGTCTTCCTTCCGTGGGTAGGCTGCACGCGAATGCCAGCCAGGTAGAGTCGACTGTTAGTCGACTATCGCGCGCAGCGCGGGGGTTTCCGGCATCGCGCGAAGAGCAGTCGACTAACAGTCGACTCTACCAAAGCGGAGGCCTCCCGGCCCGGAGCACGCCAAGCAATGCGACAATCGCGCTCCTTTCCTGCAGCAACGAGGCCCACATGGCCAAACTGACCCTGGCCAGCGTGGATGCGCTGCGTACCCGCTTCGCCGATGACGCCGCCTGCGATGCCGCGTTGGCCGCCTTCACTGACACCGCCGCCCTGCGCGTGCCGCTGCGTGAGCTGGTGGAAGCGCAGCACCGCTACCTGCAGGCCGAATTCGAAGTGGCGCAGGTAGCCGATGTGCTGCGCCGCGACCAGAAGTACGCACCGGTCGGCCGGCCGTCGATCAACATCGTGCAGCTGCGCAAGCAGCAGGCCGCGACCAAGCAGGCCGCGTTGATCGCACGTCAGGTGGTGGCGCAGGCCGCGCAGACCTTCGTGCGCGTGAGCGGGCTGGCAGTGAAAGCCAAGCAGAGCCCGAGCGAGGCGTGTGCAGCGTGGTTGGGCGCGCTGCGCTGAGGGATCGTGCGGACCAACGGTCCGCACCCACCAGATGCAGGTGCGCACCCATCCAATGCAGGTTGGCATCTACCGGGTAGTGCCGGCCGCTGGCCGGCAACCCCATCGGCATCGGGTTCCTCGCGTGCAGCCGGCCAGCGGCCGGCTCTACCGGAACCCAAAAAGAAGGCCCGCTTTTCAGCGGGCCTTCTGCCTTCTCACGACGAGTGAGCGGGGTGCATCAAGCGGCCGGCTTTTCGCCGGTGGCTTCGGTGGTGATGCGGATCTTCACTTCATCGCTGACGTTCGGGGCGTAGGCGCCGACGCCGAAATCGCTGCGCTTCAGCGTGGTGGTGGCATCGAAGCCAGCCGCCGGAACCTTGGCCATCGGGTGCTCGCCGCCGCCGTTGACGGTGACGTCCAGGGTGACCGGCTTGGTGATGCCCTTGATGGTCAGGTCGCCGGTGACGGTCAGCTTGTTGGTGCCGGCCGCTTCCACCTTGGTGCTCTTGAAGGTGGCATCGGCGAACTTGGCGGCGTCGAAGAAGTCGGCGCTCTTCAGGTGTTCGTCGAACTTGGCGGTGAAGCTGTTCAGGCCGCTCAGCGGCAGCTTCACTTCCACGGTGGACTTGGTCACGTCTTCGGCGTTGTACACCAGGGTGCCTTCAACGTTGCCGAAGTGCGCGCTGGGGTTGGAGAAGCCGAAGTGGCTCCACTGTGCCAGCACGTCGGTGTGGCTCGGGTCCAGCTTGTAGGTGCCCGAGGCGATCTTGATCGCTTCGGCAGCCGGCGCGGCAGCGGCGGCATCAGCGGCCGGGGTGGCAGCCTGTTCGGTGGTGGCCGGGGCAGCAGCATCCGCGGCCGGGGCAGCGGTGTCGGCCGGCTTGGAGCAGGCGGCGATGGCCAGGGTCAGGGCCAGCGGCAGCAGCAGTTTACGGGTGGCGCTCATCTGAGGAACTCTCCGGATCGTAGGGTGGGTGCAACAGGGGCCGCCAAGGTGACGGCCCGAAACCGATACAGCGACTTACGCGATGCGCGCCGCTTCGTCGAACGACAGGCGCGGCAGACGCGGGAACAGGCCCGCCGGGTCACCGTAACCCAGGTTGACCAGGAAATTCGACTTGATCGAGGTACCGGCAAAGAACGCCTCGTCCACCTTGGCCGCATCGAAGCCGGACATCGGGCCGGCATCCAGGCCCAGCGCGCGCGCGGCCAGGATCAGGTAGGCGCCCTGCAGGCTGCCGTTGCGGATGGCGGCTTCGTGGCGGCCTTCCTGCGGGCCGTCGAACCAGGCCTTGGCATCGGCGTGCGGGAACAGGTACGGCAGCTTTTCGTGGAAGTCCAGGTCGAAGCCGATGATGACGGTAACCGGGGCGGCCATGGTCTTGTCATGGTTGCCTTCGGACAGGGCCGGGGCCAGCTTGGCCTTGGCTTCCTTCGAGGTGACGAAGACGAAGCGGGCCGGCGTGGTGTTGGCCGCGGTCGGGCCCCACTTCACCAGGTCGTACAGTTCCTGCAGCAGGCTGGCCGGGACCGGCTTGTCGAGGAAGGCGTTCTGGGTACGGGCAGTGCGGAACAGCTGATCGAGGGCAGCAGCGTCGAGCGCGTGGGACATCGGTGGATCTCCAGGGCGGCGAAGGGAAGTCAGTGCCCGCGGGCGGCGCGGGGCGAATCGACGAGCCGCAGTGTAGAGTGTCGCGACTGTTGCAACACCCAGCAGGGCTGAAACGAATTAATGCCAATGGTGAAACGATCGAGCGCACCCTGGACGGTCACTGACGGCCGCGCGGGCAATGTCCGCCAGGCGGTTGCGCTGGCCTCGGCGCTGCGCCAGGGCACCCATCGGCCGCTGGTGCTGCAACCGCGCGCGCCCTGGCGCTGGCTGTCGCCGCGGCGCCTGCCCGGCGATGTGAACGGCTATGGCGAGGCCTTCGCGACGCTGGCCGACGAGGCCCCGGCGCTGGCAATCGGCTGTGGCCGCCAGGCCGCCGGTGCCCTGCGCGTGCTGCGCGCACGCGGCAGCCAGGTGGTGCAGATCCTCGATCCGCGTATCAGTGCCCGCCATTGGGACGTGGTGGTGGTGCCCGAACACGACACCCTGCGCGGCAGCAACGTGCTGACCCTGCTCGGCAGCCTCAACCCGGTCGACGACGACTGGCTGGCCTGGGGACGCGCCGCGTTCGCCGGCTTCAGCACCCTGCCCGGCCCGCGCACTGCATTGCTGGTGGGTGGGCCAACAGCGCTGGCGCCGTGGGACGAACCCGCGATGGTCGGCGTGTTCCGCGCACTGGCCGAGCAGATCCGCAGCGAGGGAGGCAGCCTGCTGGCCACCACCTCGCGGCGCACGCCGCCCGCATTGGCCGAGATCCTGCGCGCGACCTTCGCCGACCTCCCGCATGTGATCTGGGGCGATGGCGGCGACGGCGTGAATCCGTATGGCGGCCTGCTCGGCTGGGCCAACCGCGTGGTGGTCTCGCCGGATTCGGTGAACCTGCTCTCTGAAGCCTGCGCCACGCGCATGCCGGTGATGGTGGCGCTGGCGGGTACCGCACAGGGACGGCTGGCACGCTTCCAGCAGCAGCTGCGCGAACGCGGGCGGTTGCAGGAACGCTGGCTGGACTGGCAGTACGACCGCATCGAACCGCTGCGCGAAACCGCGCGGATCGCCGCGGAGGTAAAGCAGCGCCTGGGCCTGTGCAATGACCCGAAGGACCAGGGTCGATTGGGTAGAGTCGACTGTTAGTCGACTATCGCGCGCAGCGCGGGGTTTTCAGCGGTATCGCCAACAGCAGTCGACTAACAGTCGACTCTACCGCGTGGATGGCAGCCCAGCGTTTTTTGAACATCTCGATGTGCCTGCGCGGTTAGAGTCCAGCTTCCCCAATCACTCTGAACGCCTCCATGCGCACCCTGCTCCTGCTGCCGCTGGCCCTGCTCGTCGCGTGCTCCACATCGCCCACCGAGCTGGACCCGATCTCCTACCAATGCCAGCAGCAGCTGGACGCGTACCGCGAACAACCCGCGCTGCGCGACCCGAAGGGCCAGCGCCCGCCGTTGCCGGTGGCCCCGATCAGCGATGCCTGCGACCGCGAACTCAAGCGCAAGGGCGTGGATCGCCCGCTGCGCTGACCGGCGTATGATCGGCACGCGGCCCTGACCGCCGTCGAAGGTACTGACATGGATCGTTTCTATCGCCTGCCGCGCGCCGCGCTGCTGACCGCCTGCCTGCTGGCGACCGCACCGGCCTGGGCCAACAGCACCGAATGCCGCGAGCGCTACCCCAGCGTGGCCGCACAGGCCGCCATGCTGGATGTGGCCTGGACCACCGCCGAACGCCTGGATGCACTGCCCGATGTGGACGTGGTGGTCGCCGCGCGCGGTGGCCAGGACCTGAGCCGCTACGGCCTGCGCCACAGCCACCTGGCCTTCCTGCTGCGCGAGGACGACGGCCGCTGGCGCGCGATGCACCTGCTCAACCGCTGCAAGACCGACAGTTCGCAGCTGTACCACGAGGGCCTGGGCAACTTCGTCGGCGAGAGTGGCGGCCACACCGACCTGCGCATCGGCGTGCCGTCCGCGCCGCTGCGTGCGGCACTGCGGGCGATGCTGGTATCGCCCTCGATCCAGCCCAAGGCACTGCACGAATCGAAGTACAACGTGGTGGCCTACCCGTTCGCCACCGACTACCAGAACTCCAACCAGTGGGTGCTGGAAGTGCTGGCCGCGGCGATGGCGCAGAGCGAAGGCGCACCGGCCATCGTCAAGCGCGAACAGGCACAGCAGTGGCTGCGCCAGCAGAAGTACCAGCCCAGCGTGCTGCATATCGGCCTGGGCAAGCGCGTGGGTGCGCGCCTGTTCGTGGCCAACGCCACCACCACCGATCACCCGGCCGGCGAACGCATCTCCGGCAACTACTCGGTGGTGACGGTGGAATCGGTGTTCGACTTCCTGCACCAGCGCAGCCAGCTGCAGCAGGAACTGGTGATCCCCCATGTGCCGGTGGCCGGTGCGGCCGCGGCCACTCCGTGAATTTCATCCCCTTTTTCTGGCGACCAGGAGGTCCCATGTTCCGTTGCCTGCGCGTTCCTGCCTCTGCCCTGCTGCTTTCCGCCTTGCTGGTGCCCACCGTCCATGCGGGCGCTGCGCCGCAGTTGAACAGCAGCCAGGCCAGCGTGATCGTGACCTCGTTCGTGGTGCTGTCGCTGCCGATGGCGGCCTCGATGGGCCTGTCCGAACTGTCCAAGGCGCCGTTCAAGGCCAGCGAGCGCAACGGCAAAGCCACCCGCACCAAGGCGGTACCGCTGCCGCCGATGGAAGTGAAGAAGGTGGAGACCACGCCGGAGGGCGAGTGCCAGGTGCAGCTGCAGGTGCCGGACAAGGCCGACCACACCGCCACCCTGCGCTGGACCGTGCAGCCACAGGGCGAAAACCCGACCGCCGCCTTCGTGGTGGGCCAGCAGGTGCATTTCGACCCTACCGACGCCGGCGCTGGCTGGAATGTGAAGAGCGCACAGGGCCAGACCCTGGCGTACGTGCCGACCGCGTATGCCGCTGGCGATGTGATGAGCGAAGCGCTGTAAAACTGAACGAGCGGTTTTGGATTTGCCGCGGGCCGGGCGGATAATGGGCGATCCCCTTTATTCCCTGGCTCGCCATGTCCGTGCGTCCTGCCCCTGTGTTTGCCCCGCTGACCCCGCGCGCCCTGGTGCTGGCGGTGCTGGCGATGGGCGCGGTGGTGCTGCTGTCCAACGTACTGGTGCAGTACCCGATCAATGACTGGCTGACCTGGGGCGCCTTCAGTTATCCGGTCGCGTTCCTGGTCAGCAACCTGATCAACCGCCGCTTCGGCCCGGGCCCGGCCCGCCGCGTGGCGTGGATCGGCTTCCTGGTGGCGGTGCTGCTGTCGATCTGGGTGGCGACGCCGCGCATCGCCATTGCCTCGTGCTCGGCGTTCATCGTGGCCCAGCTGCTGGACATCACCGTGTTCGATCGCCTGCGCCGTGGCAGCTGGTGGCGCGCGCCGATGGTGGCCACCACCTGCAGTGCCACCGTGGATACCACCATTTTCTGGTCGATCGCGTTTGCCGGTTCGGCGCTGCCGTGGGTGAGCTGGGCCGCCGGCGACCTGGCGGTGAAGCTGGCGATCGGCGTGTGCCTGCTGGCCCCGTTCCGCGCACTGCTGTGGAAGATGGCGCCGCTGCGCGCCACCAGCTGACCGCCGTTGCCCTGGTAGGTGCCAACCTTGGTTGGCACTTTGCATTCATGCCAACCAAGGTTGGCATCTACCAACAGCAGGCCAACGGTCAGATCATTGATCCGGTGGGTGCCGACCGTTGGTCGGCACGCTCTCGCCGAGGTCATGAACCCTGATGGGTTGTGCCAACCAAGGTTGGCACCTACCAACAGCGGGGCATCGCCGGGCCATTGCTGCCTGTCAGGCGAACGGCAGCTTCGCTTCAACGCACGCCGAAGTGATCGCCGCACACGCCTCTTCAATGGCCGGGGTGGTCGGTGCCAGCCGTGGCCGCCGATCCAGCGTGCAGGCCAAGCCAACCTCCAACAACGTCGCGTGCGCGGTGTGCAGCGCCTGCGTGGTGGCTTCGGGCAGGAAACCGGCGGCGCCCAGCGCATCGATCAACGACGGTGTGTCGCGCGGCTCGAGCAGCGCCGGCACCTGCGCACTGCGCGCCAGCACGCCGGTCTGCAGCAGGAATTCCAGATCCACCACGCCACCGGCGCCCTGCTTCAGGTCCAGCCGCGCGGCATCGCTGCGGTCCAGTTCGGTGCGCATGCGCCCGCGCATCTTCAACACGTCGGCATACAGCACACCGGCATCACGCTCGCGGCCCAGCGTCTGCGCACGCACCTGCTCAAAGGCGGCCAGCAGGCTGGCATCGCCGGCCACGCCACGCGCGCGCACCAGCGCTTGGTGTTCCCAGGTCCACGCGCGTTCGCGCTGGTAGTCGGTGTAACTGGCCAGCGAAGACACCAGCGAGCCCTTACCGCCATCCGGGCGCAGGCGCACGTCGATGTCGTACAGGCGGCCGGCGGCGGTGACCGCGCCAAGCAGCGCCATCACCTTCTGCGCCAGGCGCGCATACCACCGCCCCGGCTCCAGCGGGCGCGCGCCATCGCTGGCGTCCACCCCGGCTGGGTTGTCGTGCAGGAACACCAGGTCCAGATCGGAACCGAAGCCGAGTTCCAGGCCGCCGAGGCTGCCGTAGCCGATGATCGCAAAGCGCCCACCGGGAATCTCACCGTGTGCAGCCCGCATGTCCGCCTCGGCCATCGCCAGCACGGTGATCACCACCGCCTGTGCCAGCTCGGCCAGTTGCCGCGTGCTGTCCACCGCGCCCTGGCGACCATCCAGCGTGGCCATCGCCATGCGGAAGCTGAGCGCCAGCCGCGTTTCGTTGAGCCAGCGCAGCGCGGATTCGGGATCTTCCACCGACAACACCTGCTGGCACTCGGCCAGCATGCCGGCGGCATCGGGCATCGGCCCGGACACGCGCACGTCCAGCAGCTCATCCAGCAGCAGCGGATAGGCGGCCAGCCGCTCGGCCAGCAGTGCACTGCGCGCCAGCACATCGACCAGCCGCGCCAGCGCGCTGGGCTGTTCGTCCAGCAGCGCCAGGTAGCTGGTCCGGCGCAGCACCGCCTGCAGCAGGCCGAGCACGCGCTTGAGCGCGGCATCGGGCTGCGGCGAGCGCGTGGCCGCATGCAGCAGCGCCGGCAGCACGCGATCCAGCCGCGCACGCGCGGCATCGGACAATGACTTCACACCCGTGCCCTGGGCGAAATCACGCAGCGACTGGTCGGCGCCGTTGGCGTCGAGGAAACCGGCTTCGGCCAGCAACGGCGCGTTGCTGCCGTCGGGCAGGCTGCGCCAGTAGTTGGCCAACGCATCGGGCGCGGCCTGGCCCTTGCGCGGTGCCAGCAGCGCGGCGAATTCGGTACTGACCCGCTGCTGCTGTGCGGCCAGCGCCGCGCGCAGCACTTCCCAGTCCGGGTAGCCGAGGCCGATGGCAATGCGCTCACGGTCCAGCGTGTCACCGGGCAGCACATGGGTCTGCGCATCGCGCAGCATCTGCAGGCGGTTTTCCAGCCTGCGCAGGAACAGATAGGCCTCGCGCAACGCGCTGCCATCCTCGGGCGCGATCTGCCCGGCCGCCACCAGTGCCGCCAGCGCCACCAGCAGGCGACGCTCGCGCAGTGCCGGTTCACGGCCGCCGCGGATCAGCTGCAGTGCCTGGCACAGGAACTCGATTTCACGGATGCCACCGGCACCACGCTTGATGTCCTCGTGCAGTTCGCGGCGCGCGACTTCGGCGGTGATCGCCGCCTTCATCTCGCGCAGGCCATCGAGCGCGGTGAAATCCAGGTAGCGGCGGTACACGAACGGGCGCAGGGTCTGCAGCCACCCTTCGCCAGCCTCGATGTCGCCGGCCACGGCACGCGCCTTCAGCCAGGCATAGCGTTCCCAGTCGCGGCCCTCGCGCTGGAAGTACTGGTCCATCGCCGCGAACGACAGCGCAACGCGGCCAGCGCTGCCGAACGGGCGCAGGCGCAGGTCGACACGGTGGCTGAAACCATCGACGGTGGTTTCGTCCAGCAGTTTGGCCAGGCGCTGGCCGAGGCGGGCGAAGTACTCCTCGGCGGCCAGCGCGCGCGGGCCGTCGGATTCGCCGCCCTGCGGGTAGGCGTAGACCAGGTCGATGTCGGAACTGAAGTTGAGCTCGCCACCGCCCAGCTTGCCGAGACCAAATACCACCAGCTGCATGGGCTGGCCGTGGTCATCGCGAATGACCCCGTGGCGTTGCGCGAACTCCTGCTGCAGCGCGTCCAGCGCCAGCCGCAGGCAGTCTTCGGCCAAGGTGGTGGCGCCAGCCAGGGTCTGTGCCACGTCGTCCAGCCCGGCCAGGTCGCGCCAGATCAGCCGCGTCGACATCGCCGTGCGCCAGCGCCGCAACTGTGAAGGCCAGTCGCTGGGCTGCAGCGGGTCGAGCACCGGCGCCGGGATCGGCGGGCAAGCGGGCGCGGCCAGCTGTGCCAGCAGCGCCGGTTGCCGCACCAGCGTATCCAGCGCGAAGTCGCTGGCCACGGCCAGCCGGGTCAGCAGCGGCTGCAGGTCGGGCGGGATCGGCTCGGGCAGGACCTGGGCCAGGCGCGCCAGGGCACGGTCGACAAGGGGCTGCAGGGTAGCGGGCAATTCAGCGGGTGCGAGTGTCATGCCCCGATTGTATCGACCCGGCCGGGGCGCAACGGACCCGGTAGTGCCGGCCGCTGGCCGGTAGGGGTGCGGAGGTTGCCGGCCAGCGGCCGGCACTACCGATAATGGAGACCGCGTATTCATAATGGGCGGCAGGCAATAAAAAAGCCCGCTTGCAGCGAACTGCCAGCGGGCTCTGCTCCCTCCCCCACGTCGGGATGCAGGGCCATCGTGCGGGCTGCGAAAGCACTTTGCACGCTGCACTGCAAAACAAAACCGACCGGTACGGGTGACCCCGGTGGGGAAAAGCCATTCCACGAAGGTAGAACCCCCCGTACGGATGAGGATGGCCGATAATCGGGTTTCCCCCCAGAAACACTGTCGTCATGTCTGTTGATCGCATCGCCAACGCGCGTCTCCGTGACCGCGTGGTCTCCGCCGAGACCGCAGCCGCGCTGATCCAGCCCGGTGAAACCGTGGCCATGAGCGGCTTTACCGGCTCCGGGTATCCCAAGGCCGTTCCCGTCGAACTGGCGCGCCGCATCGAAGCGGTGCATGCCCAGGGCAATCCCTTCCAGATCAAGCTGATGACCGGCGCCTCCACCGCGCCGGAACTCGATGGCGCGCTGGCCAAGGCCGATGGCATCGCCATGCGCATGCCGTTCCAGAGCGACCCGGATGCGCGCAACCGCATCAACGAGGGAAAGCTGGATTACATCGACATCCACCTCAGCCACGTCGCCCAGCACGTGTGGTTCGGCTTCTACGGCGAGATCGATACCGCCGTGATCGAAGTGTCGGCCATCCGCGAGGACGGCTCGCTGGTGCCCTCCACCTCGGTCGGCAACAACAAGACCTGGCTGGACCTGGCGAAGAAGGTGATCGTCGAGGTCAACGAATGGCAGCCGGCCGGCGTCGACGGCATGCATGACATCTACTACGGCACGGCGCTGCCGCCGCACCGCAAGCCGATTCCGCTGGTGAACGCCAACGACCGCATCGGTGACACCGCGCTGCGCTGCGACCCGGACAAGATCGTGGCGGTGGTGCGTACCAACGGCCCGGACCGCAACAGCCCGTTCAGCCCGATCGATGCGACCAGCGAGCAGATCGCCGCGCACCTGATCGAGTTCCTCAAGCACGAAGTGAAGAAGGGCCGCCTGCCGCCGAACCTGCTGCCGCTGCAGTCGGGTGTGGGCAACATCCCCAACGCGGTGCTGGCCGGCCTGGCCAAGAGTGGTTTCCGTGACCTGGCCGCGTTCACCGAAGTGATCCAGGACGGCATGCTCGACCTGCTGCGCGATGGCGTGCTGAGCTACGCCTCGTGCACCGGCTTCGCGTTGAGCCCGCAGGCCAACGAGACGTTCAAGGAGCACATCGATTTCTACCGCGAGCGCATCATCATGCGCACGCAGGAAATCTCCAACCATCCGGAACTGGTGCGCCGCCTCGGCTGCATCGGCATGAACGGCATGATCGAGGTGGACATCTACGGCAACGTCAATTCGACGCACGTGATGGGCACGCGGATCATGAACGGCATCGGCGGTTCGGGTGACTTTGCCCGCAACGGCTTCCTGTCCGCGTTCCTGAGCCCGTCCACCGCCAAGAACGGCACCATTTCGGCGATCGTGCCGATGGCCAGCCACGTCGACCACACCGAGCACGACGTGTCGGTGATCGTCACCGAACAGGGCCTGGCCGACCTGCGTGGGCTGACCCCGCGCAAGCGTGCGCAGGTACTGATCGACAACTGCGCGCATCCGGATTTCCGCGCGCAGCTGCAGGACTACTTCGACCGTGCCAGCCGCGAGAGCTACGGCAAGCACACCCCGCACCTGCTGCCGGAAGCGCTGTCGTGGCACCAGCGCTGGCTGGATACCGGCACGATGAAGGGCTGAGGCCCGCGAACACTGGTAGAGCCGGCCGCTGGCCGGCTCCCCAGAACAGCCGGCCAGCGGCCGGCTCTACCTTCACGCGGTACGCAGCGCCGCCAGCGATTCGGCCTGCAGCCGCTCGTAGATCTCGAACTCGTCATTCACCGCCGCGCCCAGCGCCTGCTCGAAGGCCTCGCGGTTGGCGTGCGCGGCATAGGCGCGCTGTTCTTCGCCGCCCAGGTTCGACTGGAAGATGCCCGCGGCGCTGACCGGCAGGAAATCCTCGTAGACGATCGGGTCGGCGGTGGCCAGGCCGGTAGCCACCAGCACTTCGGCCGGCAGGTCGGCCACGCGTTCCGGCGCGGCGCGGCCGGCGTCGGTCAGCTGGTAGCGGTAGTAGCCCAGGCCTTCCTGGCGCAGCGTGTCATGCTCATCCGGGAAGCTGGCAAACACCGCCTGCAGGCGCTGGCCATAGTCGCCACCGGTACTGCCTTCGCCACCGGCATCGCGTGCCTGCGACAGCAGCTGGTCATACAGCGCGCGCCCCTTCGGGGTCAGCGCAAGCCCGCGCTGTTCGATCTCGCCGAAACGCGCGGTATGCGTGCCGGCATCACCGCCTTCGCTGTCCGGGAAATGCACCGCTTCTTCCAGTGCCTTGAAGCTGGTCTGGCGCAGCAGGATCGGGCAGGCACGGCGCGGCGGGCCTTCGATTACCGCCTTGGCGGCCATGCCGTGCTCGATCATCGCCGCCTGCGCCGCGTCGATATCCAGCGTGCGCGGGGTCAGGTGGTTGATGTGCGGGCCACGGAAGCTGACCACGTCGGCCACCAGCCGGTGCGCCTTGTTGAGGGCGTGGTAGGTCGGCAGGTCGACGGTGGCGTCGCCGTGCCAGCGGAAGGTTTCCAGCGCCTCTTCGACGAAACGTTCGGCGTCGGCCTGCGACAGGCCACCGTCACGCTCGGCCTGGTCGATCAGTGCCAGCGCGCCCTCGGTGAAGATGCGGCGGCGTTCGAGGATGCGCGCCGATTCGGCACGCAGCGCTTCGTCTTCGATCAGCTCCAGGCGCAGCAGCGAGGTGAACACGCGGAACGGGTTCTGTGCCAGCGCGGCACCGGTGAGCGGCCGGAACGCGGTGGAGTGCACCGGCACGCCGGCCACCGACAGGTCGTAATAGCCGACCGGGAACATGCCCATCACCGCGAACAGGCGGCGCAGCGTCGCCAGTTCCTGCACGGTGCCGACGCGGATCGCACCGTGGCGCTCCTCGTCCAGGCGCGCGCGCTCGTCGTTGCGCTGCAGCTGCGCGGCCAGCGCCGGGTCCTGCTCCAGCACCTGCGCGTTGATCCGCTCCACCAGTTCCACCAGCGTGCCGTACAGCGGCACTTCGGTGCGGTACATGCGGGACATGGCCTGGGCGAACAGGCGGCGGATCACATCAGGCGAAACGAAAGAGGCGCTCATCAGTCACTCGATTACGGGAACGGGGAACAGCTCGAACCCGTATTGTCGCCGGAGCGCGCGGCGGCGGCGATATGCAGAGCAACATGAAGGAAATCGGTAGTGCCGGCCGCTGGCCGGCAACCTCTGGATGCCTGGAGCATAGGATAGGAATTGCCGGCCAGCGGCCGGCACTACCGCTTCAGCTGGCGCTTCAGGGTGGCATCGAGGGTGATCGGCCGGTCCCAGTGCTCATAGCTGGCGACGATGGCATGGCGCACGGCGCGGTAGTGCAGGTTGTCCGGCGCGCGCGGCATGCGCTTGACCACCGCCTCCCAGCCCCCCTCCGGATTCTGGCTGAAGGCGCGCACGCTGTCGCGGCAGGTCTGGCCGCTGGCCTTGGCCCAGAAACAGGCGAAATAGATATCCCCGGCCTGCCAGCCGTGGGTGGTGAACAAGGCGCTGATGTAGCCGCGCGACACGCCGGCATAGCGCGATACCTCATCGAGGAAGGCGTCGGGGTAGCGTTCGGCGTAATGGTTGATGTCCTGCAGCTGGGCATCCACCCAACTGTCACCGGTTTCCACGGTGTAGGCCGCCGAGCGCTCGGCGGTCTGCTGGGCCAGCACGGTGGCCGGCGCCAGCAGCAGGGACAGCATCAGTGCGCGCAGTCGGACGTTCATGCCCCGATTCTGCCGCAGCCGCCCGCCCCTGTCAGGCCGCCGCAGCTGCCTTGGCCTCGATCGCCGCCAGCGCGGCTGGCCAATCGTGCGCGGTATCGGCGGTGACCATGCGCGGTTCGTCGTCGGCCACGCCGTGCTGGGTCTCGTGGGCCCAGGTCACCGCGTACGGGGTATGCACGCCCCAGCCGCCAAGGGTCACCACCGGCTCGATATCCGAACGCAGCGAGTTGCCGACCATCACGAAGCGCTGCATCGGCAGGTCGAACTCGGCCAGCACGCGCGCGTAGGTTTCCGGGTCCTTCTCCGAGACGATCTCGATGCGCGGGAACAGCTCGCGCAGGTTGGCCACCTTGATCTTGGCTTCCTGGTGGAACAGATCGCCCTTGGTGATCAGCACCACCGGGTACTGTTCGGCAATGGCCGCCACCGATGCGCGCACGCCGTCGATCAGCTCGACCGGGTGGCGCAGGGTGTCATGGCCGATGTCCAGCATGCGCTGGATGTCCTTGGCGTCGATGCGCTGGCCGGTGATGTCGATGGCCGCTTCGATCATCGACAGCACCATGCCCTTCACGCCATAGCCGAACACGGCCAGGTTGCGCTGCTGCACTTCCAGCAGGTGGCGGGCGGTCTGGGTGTCGTGCACGTCGACATAGCGCGACAGCAGGTCCAGGTAATCCTGCTCGGCCTTGCGGTAGTAGTCCTCGCTCTTCCACAGCGTGTCATCACCGTCAAAACCAACCAGGCCGATGGCGCGCGACGGCGCAGGCGTGGGGGTATTCATCCGCCAAGGATACAGCGGCCCGACAGACGGGAAAAACCCGGGCGGCCGTAGCCGCCCGGGTCCCCATGCACCGGTTTTCCCGAATCAGGTGTGGATCAGCGGCCCTGCGCCGCGCCGGCACCTGCGCCGGCCTGCTGGGCGGCCACGTAGGCCTTGTACTCATCGGCGCTCAGCTCGCCGTCCTTGTTGGTATCGGCCTGGTCGAACACCTGGGCGAGGCCCGCGTTCACCTGTGCCTCGCTCTTGCTGATGGTGCCGTTGCCATCGGTGTCGATGCTGGCCCAGGTCTGGCCACCGCCATTGGCCTGTGCCGAGGCCGCTGCGGCCGCGTTGGTGGCCTGGTCAGCCGCCTGCCCGGCCTGTGCCGCCGCCTGCTGGGCCTGCGCGGCTTCATTCTGCGCCTGCGCGGCCTGCTGCTTGGCCGACTGGGCCATCGCCGGGATGGCCAGCACGCTGCCGGCGGCGACGATCAGGGCGATCAGGGGCTTGCGGTTGCGAATAGTCATCAGGGGTGTCTCCTACCGATTGGGTGGTGTTGCGCGGCGTGTTGTTTCCGCACGGCACCTACCCTGCCACCGCGTTTCTGAATCGATTTTGCGGCGCGACCTGCGTGAACACGCACGATTAACCACTGGCCCGCGCGCATGCATTAGCACGCTGGTTAGGGCGGAGTGAGCGGCTCATAAGCTGCGCATTCAGCGCAGCAGGATTTAACCGGCAGGCAACGAAAAACCTGCGTCAGTCGACGGTTTTTTCCAATGACCGCGAACTGAACATCACCCATCCCAAGGCGACACCGGCCAGCGCACCGGCGATTTCCAGCACCACGCGGCTGCCCAGTTCGTTCGGATCGTGGATGGTGGACAGGAACAGGCGCGCATACAGCGGCGACTCCAGCCGCACGATGCCCATGTAGAACAGCTTCCACGCATCGATGCCGGTGGAGATCACCACCGAGATGACGCACGACCAGCCGATCGCATGGCCCACCGACCAGTGCAGCAGCCGGCACAGGCGCGACCACAGGAAGTACACCAGCAGGCCGACCAGCAGGGCGATGGCGCCAGCTTCCAGGGTGCCGAGCAGGCCGAAGTGCAGGGGAAGGTTCATCGGGTGGGCAGGGATGAGAAGGCGGCCAGTGTAAGGGTATCGGCAGGGTTGCACCCTCCACCCGCGGAGGCTTCAAGCAACGGCCGAAGCCAATGCGGCTCTGGACTGCTGACGGTTTGGCGGGACGATGTGGGTGGGCAGGACACGCCGTAAACCCCCCTCCGGGGTCCGGCCCAGCCGCTGGCGGCTGGGCGTTCGGGCGCTTGCGAAGCAGTGCTTCGCAAGCAAAGCGCCCTCACCCATGGGGGCTCGATGCCGCCATCCATGGCGCCAACGGTCCTGCCCACCCACACCGCCCCACCCCCGACAGAGTCCTGATGACGGTTGGTGGTAGATCCACGCCATGCGTGGATGAATCTCCATCGAAATCGAGTATCTCGATGATCAAACGAAAAGCATCCAGGCATGACGTCGATCTACCGTGTCGACCAAGGTCGACACCTACCAACAGCAGCGACCCTCTGCCGATACCCCTACCGTACGGGGACGTCGTACGCGGTGCCGGGGTCCGGTTCGGGCTGCAGCGTGTAATGCCACCACTCCTGCGGGTAATTCACGAAACCGCGCCGGGCCATCGCGCGCACCAGCTGCTGTCGATTTACCTGCTGCACGTCGCTCAACCCGCTCGCCTGCGTATGCGCACGCGGGCCGAAGAAATCGAAATCCGTCCCCATGTCCAGCGGCGTGCAGGTACCGCTGCGGCAATCCAGCAGGCCGAGGTCGACGGTGGCACCGCGGCTGTGGCCGGAACGCTCGGCGATGTAGCCGTCGGCCAGCAGGCGTGGCTTGTCCAGGCCCGGGTACTGCAATGCCTTGCGCGAAAGCTCGCCCGGGTCGTTCACCCAGGCCATGAAGGCCTGCACCGAGCGCACCGGCCGATAGCAGTCGTAGATCCGCAGGCCCCATCCATCTGCGCGCAGATCCTGCTCCACCTGGGCCAGTGCCTTCGCCACTGGCTCCAGCAGATAGCAGGAAGGCGCCTCGTAGCCGGGAACGCGCACACCGGTGAAGTTGTTGGCGCCGGCGTAGCGGATGTCCATGTCGATGTGTGGCGACAGCGTGCGGATCTCCACCAGTCCGGCGCTGGCCGCATCAGTGGCCGCTGAAACGCGCGGCGGCTCAGCGCCGCGGGCTGTCGCGGCCAGGGCAATCGCCAGTACGAGTGAAATGCAGGTCCTGGAAGTCATAGCTGAAGTCGATGTCCGGATCAATGGCGCGCAGGTCCAGCGTCGGCGACGGGCCTTCGCCCGGTTGCAGCCACGCCTGTGCTTCGTCGCCCAGCGTATCCCAGCGCAGCAGCCAGCGCCCCTGCAGCTGCAGTACCGTGGCCTGCAGCCGGGGCGACTTGTCCACGCTGAAGCGCAGGCCGTCCTTGCCCGGGCACAGCGAGGCCGGACCCAGCCACGGGTCGTTGTAGCGGCCCTGCCAGCGTGGCAGATCGGAAGCCGACGCCTGTCGCGCATCGGAAGTGGCTGGTCGCTGATGGCCGGTTGCCGCCCGCGTGGCCTGCTCAGCCTTCAGCTCGGCCAGGTAGGCCGTCGCCGGGCGCGCATCGTGCGCGGCGGTGAACCGTTTCAGCGTGGCCTGCATCAGGGCGGTGCGCGCATCCTCGCCCTCGCCGTTGATCAGCATCACCACACCCAGCTTGCGGTCGGGCAGCAGGGCCAGCGACGAATACATGCCCGACAGCGTGCCGGTGTGCGCCACCTTCCACTGCCCGTCCATGTCCGACACCCGCCAGCCGTATCCGTAGCCGTAGAAGTGCGCGTTGTCCCAGCGCCGCTGGCGTTCACTCAACGGCATCGGCATGTGCAGGGTCCACAGCGTGCGGCGCTGCTCAGCGCCCAGCCAGTCCGGCGCCAGCGCGGGGTCCAGCAGCACCTGCATCCAGCGCGTCATGTCACGCAGCGAGCAGCGGATGCCACCGGCGGCCATCGAGGGCAGGTCCGGGCTGATGGCCCCATCGGCGCTCACCACTTCGTTGCGTTCGCCGTGCCAGGCATGCGGCTGCGCCACGTTGCCCACGCGTTTCACCGACCATGCGCCCACCTGGCAGCGCGACAGCCCCAGTGGCTCGAATACCTGTTCGCGCATCAGCTGGTCATAAGGTTTTCCACCGGCCGCAGCGGCCACTTCGCCGGCCACCACGTACATCAGGTTGTCGTAGGCGTAATGGCTGCGGAAGCTGCTGACCGGCTTCAAATGCGCCAGCCCGGCGATGATATCGGCACGGGTGAACGTGTTCGGCTCCGGCCACAGCATCAGGTCGCCCGCACCCAGGCCGAGGCCGCTGTTGTGGATCAGCAGGTCGCGCACCTGCATCTGCTGGCCCACCCATGCGTCATGCATGCGGAACTCCGGCAGATAGCGCTGCACAGGGTCATCCCAGCGCAGCCTGCCCTGCTGCACCAGCCGCGCCAGCAGCGCGGCGGTCATCGCCTTGCTGTTGGAGGCGATCTTGAACAGCGTGTCCTCATCGATGCGCCCGCCATCGCCGCGCTTGCCTTCCGCATGGCGATAGACCACCTGTCCGTTCTCGACCACCGCCATCGCCAGCCCGGGCAGATGTTCGGCGCGGACTACCGCGACGACGTCGGCGTCGATGGACGCGGTGCCGGCCGGCTGCGCTGTCGCAGCCGGAAACACCGCCAGTGCAGCCGCACAGAGGCCGCATCGTGCGTGCTCGACTACGTTCCGCAAGCGGACGTACGGCATCCTGTCGAGCGCGCTCGACGCTATACGCGGCGCTGGCTTCAGAAGTTCCAGGTCACCACCAGCTGGGTATAGCGCGGTGCCTGCCAGCGTGTGCCGGTAGCAAAGGTCGCCTCGCGGTACTGGCCTGGCTGTGCTTCATAGCGCTGGTGCACGTTGATGGTCTTCTGGTTGTTGAACAGGTTGTACACCGACAACCGGGCGCTGAGGTCGATACCTTCCACCGGCAGGCGCCAGGTCACGTTGGCGCCCATGGTCCAGGTCCACGGCAGGCGACCAAACGCGCCGCGTGGGCTGTACTCGAACTGGCGCTGGTTGTAGGGGCCCGAACAATTAGCCACGCACAGCCAGCCGGTGCCGCCGCCGCTGCCTTCGCTGGAGGTGCTGCCGCCGGCGATGGAGTCGTTCGGCCACATCACGCCGTAGGCGGTGATCGGGCCACCCGACTGCACCTGCAGCGTGGTGCCGAACGACCACTGCTTGTTCAGCGCATACGCAGCGCGGAGCTTGAACTGGTGGCGGAAGTCGTTGAACAGCACGCCATAGCGCTCGTTGGTGGCCGGATGATCCCAGAACTGCACCATGCCGGTATCACCGTAGTTGGTATCGGAGTTCACCGGCCCTTCGAAGTTGCCCTCGCTCTTGGACCACAGGTAGGACGCGTTGAACATCCACTTCTCGTCCCACGCGCGATCAATCTGGAATTCCAGTGCCTTGTAGGTGCGCTTGGGCTTGGAGTAACCGATCACCTCGCCGCTGCCGCCCTTGCGATAGCCGCTGTTGGCGGTATCGATGGTGATCCAGCCTTCGTTGGCGCAGCCGATGCTCTTGTCGCCCCAGATCGTCAGGCTCTCGCCCGGGTTGGCGATCGGCCACAGCGTGCTCGGGGTCGGGCCGCACGGCGTGTAGTTGATGCGGATGTCATCCAGCGCACGGGTCATGCGCCGATAGGTGGCGTTGACGCCCCACGACCAGGCCTGGTTGATCATGTTCTGGAAGCCCAGGATGTACTCGTCCTGGTAGACCGCCTTCAGGTCGCGGTCCACGCTCTGGCGCAGGTCGGCACCGCCGGTGTTCATGCGCGTGTCTGTCGGCCCGATCTGCTGGCCGACGATCGGCGCCATGTACGGCGAGCCGGTTGGCGAGGTCTTCTGCTCCCAGCCGTTGAGCACGTAGTAACTGTACTCGTCGGTCAGGCCACCGGCGAAGTTCACGTTGATGTTGTTGGTGACTGGCAGGTAGTAGCGACCGGCGTTGCCGAACAGCTTGGTGCTGCCATCGCCGCGCATGTCCCAGGAGAAGCCGACGCGCGGTGCGATCAGGTCGTCCATCTTGATGAACGCCTTGCCGGCAGCGGTGCGGTTTTCAAAGCGGTCCCAGCGCACGCCGAGGTTCAGCATGAGATTCGGCGTGATGTTCCAGATGTCTTCCAGGTAGAAGGCATTGGCCTCGGTCTCGAAGGTGCCACCGGACTTGCGGTTGCGCGCGCGCAGCATTTCGGTGACCCCCGCCGGCACGAAGGCATTGGCGCCGTCCCACACTTCGTCGCCGGGTCGCGCCACGTAAGCGGTATAGCTCAGCTCGGTGGGGCCCGGGTAGCGGGTGGACTGCTTGGTGGTCATCAACTCGCGGTCCACGCCGAAGCGCAACAGGTGGTCGCCCAGCTGCCATTCGAAGTCCAGGCGCGCCACGTCACGGGTGTCATCGCGTTCGGCCACCGCCGTGCCGGTGGGATGGCAGCCGGCGCGCAGCCCCTGCAGCTTGCCCAGGCGCGGGCCGTAGGTGCTATCGGTGAACACCGGACTGCAGGCCTGGTCCAGCGACGAGTTGGTGAACGCGCGCTGGTTGTTCTGGCCCACCATGGCGCGTGCGGTGAAGTTCTGGCCGAAGTGGCCGGTGTAGGTGGCCGACCAGTTGCGGCCGCCGGTCTCGGTGACCGAGTCGCCGCCCCAGGCGCCGAGCCGGTCGGCGTTCCAGTTGTAGCCATACGACGCATTGGTGACGTCTCCTTCGTCGGAGAAAGCCAGCAGCGCCAGGCTATGGTTGTCGTTGATGTTCCAGTCCAGCTTGGTGCCCCAGAAGCCGTTGCCCGAGTCGTTCTTGAACCAGGTGCTGCCATCGGACGAGGTGTTGTGCCCCTTGTCGCTGCGGTCTTCGTACATCGCGAACAGGAACAGCTTGTCCTTGATGATCGGCCCCGAACCCCAGACGTTGGTCTTCAGGAACGAGTTGTTGTCACGGCTGCCATAGGAGTGGGGAGTGCCATCGCGGTGGAAATGATCCCCGCCGCTGGCACGCCATGCGCTGGGCTCGGCGGTGACTTCCACGCCGCCTTCGAAGTCATTGCTGCCCGAGCGGGTCACGGCATTGATCACGCCGCCGGTGGAGCGGCCGAACTCGACCGAGTAGCCACCGGTCTTGACCTGGAACTCGTTGAAGAACGCGAACGGCGCCGTGCTGAAGCCACGACGGGTATACATGTCAGTGACGTTCAGGCCGTTGATGAAGACCGCATTCTCGGCCACCGATGAACCGGCGAACGACAGGCCACCGAACGACGAGTTGCCGCCCACCACGCCTGGCGCCATCAGCGCAACGGCGGACAGATCCTGAGCCACCGGCAGCCGCGAGATTTCCTGCCGGTTGATGTTGAAGGAGGTTTCAGTGGAGTAGACATCCACGCGATTGACCACGCGGGTGCCGACCACCTGCAATGCATCAAGATTGGTCACGCCACCACCACTGGCCAGATTGACCGTGGTGGTACCGCCGACAGCAACGCTGACGGCAACCTGATCGCCCAGCTTCTGGCCGTCGCGGCTGAGCTGCAACTGGTAGTCACCCACCGGCAACTGGCCCAGGCGGTAGCTGCCGTCGCTACCGACGTTGACGGTGCGGGTCAGGCCGGTGCTGCTGCTGACCACGGTGACCTGGTCACCAGCGGTCGCGCGTCCGGCGACTGCACCCGTCACATTCTGTGCCATCGCGATGCCGGGCAGCACTACGCCCAGACACGCCCCGAGGGCGACGCACAACGCCGCCCGCTTAATACTGTAAGCCTTCATCCCCTGCTCTCTCCTGCAAGAATTGAATGGTGTGGAGTGTGATGTGTCGCGCTAGCGTTGCCTGGCTGGCAGTACCCGCCACTGGAAGTCGTAGCTCCATTGGTCGAAGTACAGGTTGCCGCCTGCCCACTCGGCCTCGCCGCGCTGCGAGTCGACCGTTTCCGAGCGGAAGTGCTGTTTGGCCGGCACCAAGGGCTGGCCGAAATCATCGTTGAAGGCGATGCGGTAGCCGTCCAGGCCACCCAGGTAGAAGTCGCGCAGGGCCGGCACGTCGCTGGCCAGTGCGCCGGTGGTCACGTCCATCGGCAGCCAGCCATACGGCGTCAGGTAGACCTGCCCCCAATCGTGCAGGTTGTTGTAGCCACTGCCATCGCCGGAGAACACCATGCCCGACTGCCAGCGCGCGGGAATGCCGTTCATGCGCAGCAGCGCGATCAACAGCAGCGTCTGCTGACCGCAGTCGGCATGGCCGGCACGCAACGCGTAATCGCTGAGATTGCTGATCGTGGAATATTCGCGCGCACCGGCCCACGGAACGCGATCCACCGCAGCGAACAGCTTGCGCACCACCTCATACGGCCGCGTCTCGCCCTGCAGTACCTGGTCGGAGAACAGCTTCAGTGCAGGAGTGAAGCGCACATGTGGCAGCTGCTCGGACAGGTAGGGTTGCAGCGCCGGATCGGCCGGCGTCGGCTGCACCTTGGCCGGATCAATCGCGGTATGCCGGGCGAAGATCGTGACCGCGTAGCGGATCTCGAAGCGGGTCGGCTTGCCGGCTACGGCCTTGGCTTCAAGGTAGGCGGTGCGCTGCAGCGTGCTTGCCGGTGCCACGCGTGCCTTGCCCGGCGTACTGCCCAGCCACTGCACCTGTTCCTGCTGGCCGGGAATCTCACGCGGATACGGAATCCATGCGCGTACGGTTTCGCCGGCCGGCACCGCATCGGCCTTCACGGTGAGCGACTGGGTGAATTCGATGCGCTGCGGCAGCACGGAGGCCTTGCCGCTCTGTTCGGCCGCGGCAAGCACGCGCACGTGATGGGCGTTGAGCACTTCGTTCGGGCCCGGCGCCGGCATCGGTGCATCCGCACGGCGGCGTGCACGTGCTTCATCGCTGAGCAGGAACAGGTTCGACGGTGCGCGCTTGAAGTACCAACGCGTGCCATCGATATCGAGGTGCTCGATCAGGCCGAGCTGATCCCAGCGCGCGAATTCCTCGTCGGTCAGGTCGGGAATCCAGCGCCGCACGGCAGACTTGGCGGCGGTTTCGTCGAGGGAAAAGTCCAGGCGGATGCGGCGCATGCGTTCTTCCTGGAACGCGATGTCATCGAAACTGACGCCCGGTTCCGCCGCGTCGGCCGCCGACCAGGTATTCAGCTCGCTATGAGCTTCGGAGAACCGTCCCACGTCGATCATCTGCACGACCCGCGCAAACTGGATGGCCGAGGGCGGCGGCTCCGCGCCCGCCGACCACGCCCACAGCAGCAGCGCGGCACCCAGGCCGGCAGCAGCAGTCAGACGCGGTTTGCGAACGGCAGGATCCACAGCGACACTTCCCCAGCGCGGGTGGTAACGGCTGTGTAACACGGGCCGGGATGCCGGTCAATAATTTATTCTTGATTTCGAAGCCGAAAGGAATAAATATTCCAACAGGCATTCGAGGAGGGTGTGCAGCGCATGATCCTGGCTTCCCGCGAACGGCACCGGCATTGGCCGCGCCGCTTGACCCTGGCGCTGTGCCTGCTGGCGGCGCCCGCCTTTGCGCAGACCACTCCGGCACCCGATCCCGGCGCACCACTGCCGTATGTGATCGGCCTGCACGAGGCGTTCCTGACCCCGCAGTACTGGGCCGCGCGCCTGGACAACGCCGATGCGCCGATCCTCGACCGCGCGCAGATCGACGCGCAGAACGCACGGATGCAGGCGCAGGACAGCCATATCCAGGACATTGCCGCACTGCCCGCTCAGCTGGATGCGACCGCGGTGCGCGACAGCATCACCGCGCTGTCGAGCTGGCCCACGCGCGCCCTCTACAACGACAAGGGCCAGCCCATCACACCGGCACTGCGCCGCGCGATCGAAGCCAACCTCGGGCTGGAGGCGATTCCCGCGCAGGCAGCGCCGCAGTATGGGCTGGTGGTGAGGCGTGCGGCGCTGCGCACCTTCCCCACCCGCGAGCGCGTTTTCAGCAGCGTCGGTGACACCGACATCGACCGCTTCCAGGAATCGGCGCTGTTCCCCGGCGACAAGGTCGCCGTGGTCCATCGCAGTGCCGATGGCCGCTGGCTGTTCGTGCACAGCGAGCGCTACAGCGCGTGGGTCGAGGCCGACGCGATTGCCAGTGGTGACAAGGCCTCGGTACTCGGCTACGGCGCAAAGGGGCCCTACCGCATCATCACCGGCGCCACCGCGCAGACCGCCTACACCCCGGAAGAACCGCGCGTGTCGCGCCTGCAGCTGGACATGGGCGTGCGCCTGCCGGTGCTGGCCGACTGGCCCGCTGCTACGCCGGTAAACGGGCAACAAGCGCATGCCTCGTGGGTGGTGCAGTTGCCGGTACGCGAGGCCGATGGTCGCCTGAAACTGGTCCCTGCGCTGCTGCCGCGCTCGCAGGACACCGCCGCCGACTACCTGCCGCTGACCCCGCGCCTGCTGCTGCAACAGGCCTTCAAATTCCTCGGCGAGCGCTACGGCTGGGGCCACGACTACGACACCCGCGACTGCAGCGGTTTCGTGTCCGAGATCTACCGCAGCTTCGGCGTGCTGCTGCCGCGCAATACCAGCGCGCAGGCGGTCAGCCCGGCGTTGGACCGCCTGCCGTTCACCAGCAAGGACGGCAAGACGGTGCGCGACCGCGCTGTCACCGGTCTGCAGGTGGGCGACCTGGTCTACATCCCCGGCCACGTGATGATGGCCATCGGCCACGTCGACGGCCGCACCTGGGTCATCCACGATACGGCAGGCGGCAGCTGGTTCGGTGCCGACGGCAAACGTGTGCAGGCCCATCTCAATGGTGTTTCGGTCACGCCGCTGGAGCCGATGATGGCCAGCGACAGCGTCCGCTACATCGACCGCATCACCAACATCCAGCGCCTGCGAGCCAAGACTCCCTGAATGAAGATCACCGCCATCGAACTGGGCATGCTGCGCGTGCCGCTGAAGACGCCGTTCAAGACCGCCCTGCGCACGGTGGAGACCGTGGAGGACGTGGTGGTGCTGATCCGCACTGACACCGGCCACACCGGCTATGGCGAAGCGCCGGCCACGGCAGTGATCACCGGCGATACCCATGGCTCGATCATCGAAGCGATCCGCCACTTCATCGCGCCGCGCCTGATCGGCCAGGAGGTGGCCAACCTCAACCGCCTGTGCGGGCTGGTGCAGAGCGCGATGGAGCGCAACACCAGCGCCAAGGCCGCGGTGGAAATCGCGCTGTACGACCTGTGGGCGCAGCTGCATGGCGCGCCGTTGTACCAGATGCTTGGCGGCGGCGACCCGGTGATCACCACCGACATCACCATCAGCGTGGACTACATCGACAAGATGGTGGCCGACTCGTTGTCGGCGATCGAACGCGGCTTCGAGTCGCTGAAGATCAAGGTCGGCAAGGACATCGGCCTGGACATCGAGCGGGTCAAGGCGATCCACGCCGCGGTGGAAGGCCGCGCGTTGTTGCGGCTGGATGCCAACCAGGGCTGGACCGCCAAGCAGGCGGTACATGCGATGCGCACGCTGGAAGAGGCCGGCGTGGTGCTGGAACTTCTGGAGCAACCGGTGAAGGCCGCCGACATCAGCGGCCTGAAGTACGTCACCGACCGCGTCAACACGCCGGTGATGGCCGACGAGAGCGTGTTCAGCCCGAGCCAGGTGATGGACCTGATCCAGCAGCGCGCAGCGGACATCATCAACATCAAGCTGATGAAGACCGGCGGCCTGTCCAATGCGATCCGCATTGCCGACATCGCCGGCATCTACGGTGTGCCGTGCATGATCGGCTGCATGATCGAGTCGAGCATCAGCGTGGCCGCAGCGGTGCACCTGGCGGTGGCCAAGAGCGATGTGATCACCAAGGTCGATCTGGACGGCCCATCGCTGGGCCAGTTCGACCCGGTCAGCGGTGGCGTGCATTTCAACGAATCGGAGATCAGCATCGGCGACGTGCCGGGGTTGGGCATCACCGAAGTGCGGGGGCTGGAGATGCTGGGGTGATGCTCGCAGTCGAGCATGGCTCGACTCTACAAGGCAGGTGCCACGGTAGATCCACGCCGCGCGTGGACGACGTTGCTCTTGTTTTTGCCCTACCCCGTAACCCCTTCGCGGCTGGCACGCGCGCGATCTGTCCGGGGTCGGGCGGGTGGGGCTTGCAGGGGTGTCCGCCGCATGGATGCGGCGGCCAAGCCTCCATGGACGGATTCACGGCGTCCCCTGCAATCCCCACCCGCCCGACCCATTCCATGACACGCTCTACGCTGCCAACCACAACGCCTTTGCAGACACCCGGACACCCCGCATGCCGCCCCTGCTGAAGATCCGCTCCGAGCGCGGGCAGATGTCGGCCATCGAACGCCGCATTGCCGACTTCATCCTCGACAACGCCCACCTGCTGCGCGATTACTCGTCCCAGCAGCTGGCCAGCGCACTGGGCATCAGCCAGTCCAGCGTGGTGAAGTTCAGCCAGAAGCTCGGCTTCAAGGGCTACCCGGACCTGAAGTACTCCATCGGCCAGGACGTCGCGCGCGCCGGGACCGACCCGCAGCAAGCGCCGAGCGAACCGGACAGCGGCGACGACTACCTGCGCCTGGGCGAGGCCCTGCGCCGCAGCAAGGCGCTGGCCGAAGAGGAAACCCGCCAGGCCAATCCGCGCGCGGAGATCGAACGCATCGTGCAGCTGCTCGACGACGCCCCGAAGCTGTTCGTGTACGGGCTGGGCGATGACGGCCTGTATGCCCGCGAGTTCGCCATGCGGCTGTCGCTGCTCGGGCTGCTGGTGGTGCCGCATACCGACCCGGTCCTGATGCTGGCCAACCTGTCGGCGGCACGCCCGAACGATGTGCTGCTGGTGTTCTCCGAATTCGGAAGCCTGCCCCAGCTGTCGCAGCTGTCGCGGCAGTTCCAGGACATGGGGGGCAAGGTGATTTCCATCACCCGCCATACCGCCAATCCGCTGCGCGCGCATGCGGATGCGGCACTGGCGGTCTGCGCGCACGACCGCACGCCGCAGGTCGCGCAGCTGCTGTACCGTAGCGCCATGCACGCCCTGCTGGATTTCCTGTTCGTGCTGCTCTGCCACGCCAATCCGGACCGCCAGCAGCAGCTGGCCGTGAACCTGGAGCGGATCGACCACCTGCTGGATTCCTGACCGGAGCGCATGTTGATGAAATCGCTGGCCCGCCTCGCCGCCTTCGCGCTGCTGCTTGCCACAGCGTGGGCCGTCCACGCCGCGCCGCTGGACGGCGCGCGCCAGTTGATCGTGGTCACCAGCGAAGGCTGGGACAGCACCCAGGGCCAACTGCAGGCGTATGTACGCGATGGCAAGGGTTGGCACCCGCATGGGCAACCATTCCCGGTGGCACTGGGCCGCACCGGCAGCGCATGGGGGCTGGGCCTGCATCCGGCACAGGCCGATGGCCCGCAGAAGCAGGAAGGCGACGGCCGCAGCCCGGCCGGTGTGTTCGCGCTCGGCAGCGCGTTCGGCTACGCCGTCACCCGCCCCGGCACCGCAATGCCCTACCAGCCGATGCTCGACAGCAGCTACTGCATGGACGTGCCCGCCTCGCCGTTCTACAACCGCATCGTCGATGCGAACAAGGTCGGCAGTGCAGCGGTCAAGGGCTCCACCGAGCCGATGCGGCTGGACCTGCACAACAAGGGCGACGTGCGCTACCAGCAGGGCTTTGTGATCGCCCACAACCCGGACAACCAGCCCGGCAAGGGCAGCTGCATCTTCGCCCACCTGTGGCGCCAGCCGGGCGAAGCCACGGCCGGCTGCACCGCCATGCCGCTGGCGCGCATGCAGGCGCTGCTGGACTGGCTGCGGCCGCAGGACACGCCGCGCTTCGTGCTGCTGCCGCGCGCCGAGTACCAGCGCCTGCAGGCACAGTGGCAGCTGCCCGCACTGAGCGGAGACGTCCGTTGAGCGCGCAGGACGAACCGCAGCTGCAGCGCGCGGTCAGCCGCTGGCAGATCGTCGGCCTGTCGATCAACGATGTGATCGGCAGCGGCATCTACCTGCTGCCGGCCGCCACCGTCGCCCTGCTCGGCCCCTTCAGCCTGTGGGGCGTGGTCGCCGCCGGCATCGTCGTCGCGCTGCTGGTGCTGTGCTACGCGCAGGCCGCCAGCTACTTCGATGAGCCGGGCGGCAGCTACCTGTATGCGCGCGAGGCGTTCGGCCGCTTCGCCGGGTTCGAGATCGGCTGGATGATCTGGCTGACCCGCATCAGCTCGGCCGCGGCGCTCAGCAATGCGCTGGCCGATGCGGTCGCACGCTTCTGGCCGTGGGCTGGCGCCGGCCTGGGTCGCATCGCGGTGATCGTGGTCTCGCTGGGCTTCCTCACCGGGGTCAACATCATCGGCGTGCGCTCGGCCGCGCGCACCGGCGTGGTGCTGGTGATCGGCAAGATGCTGCCGCTGCTGCTGTTCGTGGCCATCGGCGCGTTCTACATTGATCCGCAGCTGGCGTTCTCCGGCCAGCGCCCGGACCCGCACGACCTGCAGCGCATGGGCGAGGCAGCGCTCCTGCTGCTGTACGCCTACGCCGGCTTCGAGAACATCCCGGCCGCCGCCGGCGAGTACCGCAATCCGCGCCGCGATATTCCGTTCGCGCTGATCACCATGATCATCACTGTCACCGTCATCTACGGCGCGGTGCAGGTGGTGGCGCAGGGCACGCTGGCCGGCCTGTCCAGCTCGGCGACGCCGCTGGCCGACGCCGCCGCCGGATTCGGTGGCGAAGCGCTGGCCCTGATCCTGACCATCGGTGCCACCATCTCCATCCTCGGCACCAACAGCAACACGATGATGATGGGCCCGCGCTTCCTGTTCGCGCTGGCCCGCGATGGCTACGGGCCGAAGATCCTGGCGCAGGTGCATCCGCGCTTCCATACCCCGGCCGCCTCGATCCTGTGCCAGGGCCTGATCGCGCTCGGCCTGGCGTTGTCCGGTTCGTTCGTGCAGCTGGCGCTGCTGTCGATGACCACGCGCCTGTTCGCCTACATCGGCACCGCCGCTGCGGTACTGGTACTGGCCAAGCGCTATGCCGACCGCCCGGGCGCGTTGAAACTGCCCGGTGGCCCGCTGATTCCGGTACTGGCGCTGCTGCTGTGCCTGGCGCTGTTCGCCAGTGCCAGCTGGCAGAACATCGCCGCCGCGCTGGTGGCCTTCGCCATCGGCGCGGTGATCTACAAGCTGCCACGCAAGGACGCCGACGCCGGATGAACGGTGGCGCGCCCTGACCGGCGGATTGATCTGGCGATCACGCTGCCGGCCCCGGCGGTTAACCCGCCCGCAGGCACGATCAGGCTTCGTCCACAACGGAGCCCCTTCATGACCGAGTACCAGATTCCCGGCCGCGTACCGGACGACAGCACGCCGCGCGACGCGGTCAGCAACTTCTGGCGCGAGCGCTACACCGCCGAGCCGTACTACGACGACCAGCTGTTCTTCGAGGATTATGAACCGGCCTACCGCATCGGCCACGCCGCGCGTGCGCAGGACATCATCCGCGCCTACGAGGAAGTGGAGGGCGAGCTGGAATCACGCTGGGCCAGCGAGCGCGGCCGCAGCCGCCTGGAATGGGCACAGGCACGCAGCGCGGTGCGCCGTGGTTGGGAGGAGGCGGTCAACCTCGACCAGCGGCTGGACAAGGGCGTACCGCGCGGTACCTGATCGAACCGCGCCCACGACAGAGCCGCGTCCTGCCCGGCTCTGTCCAGACATGCACCTGTTCAGGACCTTCGGGCCACGACGGTCACCGCTCCAGTGGTATACAAGGGACAGCCCGGCCATCCGCATCCCCGCACTGGAGATACCCATGACCCGCACGCCCCTGCTGCTCGCCCTCGGCCTGGTGCCGATCCTTGCCACCTCGGCCTGCAACGCTGCCGACCCGGCCGCCAACGGTGGCCAGGCCGCTGCACCAGCGACCACCACCGCCGCCGACCAACGTCCCTTCACCGCCACCGAAGTCAGCCGCTTCGACCAACCGTGGGCGATGACCTTCCTGCCCGACGGCAGCCTGCTGGTTACCGAGAAGCGCGGAAAGCTGCAGCATCTGGACCTGGCCAGCGGCCAGAAGCATGAAATCACCGGCGTTCCCAAGGTCGCCTATGGCGGCCAGGGCGGTTTCGGCGATGTGATCCTGCATCCGCAGTTCGCCCGCAACCACGTGATCTACCTCAGCTACGCCGAGGAAGGCACGCTGGATACCCGCGGTGCTGCCGTCGCCCGCGCCACGCTGGCGCTGGACGCCAGCGGCGCCGGCCAGCTGAAGGACCTGAAGGTGATCTGGCGGCAGAGCCCCAAGGTCAGCGGTGAGGGCCACTACGGTCACCGCCTCGCCTTCGGCCCGGACGGCAAGCTGTGGATCAGCTCCAGCGAGCGGCAGAAGTTCGATCCGGCGCAGGACATGAGCGGTAACCTCGGCAAGATCATCCGCCTCAACGACGATGGCAGCCTGCCCGCCGACAATCCGTTCGCCTCGCAGGGGGGCGTCGCCGCACAGGTGTGGTCGCTGGGCCACCGCAACATCCTCGGCATGGCCTTCGATGCCAACGGCAAGCTGTGGGCGCACGAGATGGGCCCGGCCGGCGGCGACGAACTGAACCTGATCGTGCGCGGCGCCAACTACGGCTACCCGATCGTCTCCAATGGCAACCACTACGATGGCCGCCCGATTCCCGACCACGACACCCGTCCGGAATTCGCCGCGCCGAAGGTGACCTGGACGCCGGTGATCTCCCCAGCCGGCTTCGTGATCTACAGCGGCACCCTGTTCCCGCAGTGGAAGGACAGCGGCTTCATCGGCGGCCTGTCCTCCACCTCGCTGGTGCGCGTGGCCTTCGACGGCGACAGCGCGCGCGAAGCCGAGCGCTTCAACATGGGCGAGCGCATCCGCGAAGTGGAACAGGGCCCGGATGGCGCGCTGTGGCTGCTGGAAGACGGCAGCAAGGCACGCCTGCTGAAGC
This sequence comes from Stenotrophomonas maltophilia, assembly GCF_001274595.1. Lineage (GTDB taxonomy): Bacteria > Pseudomonadota > Gammaproteobacteria > Xanthomonadales > Xanthomonadaceae > Stenotrophomonas > Stenotrophomonas forensis. The sequence goes on along the minus strand of NZ_CP011010.1, from coordinate 415,688 downwards.
TCACCCCGAAGACCTGACGCCCGATAGTGCCGGCCGCTGGCCGGCATCGCTCCTACCCAACGGCCCCGTACACGGGGCCGTTTGCATTCACTGGATGGTGCCGACCTTCACCTCGGTACGCGCACAGGCCTTGTCCAGGCACTCGCCGGTCAGCCAGACCTGCCCATCACCGATCATCACACCCTGCTGGTTGACGAACACCTTGCCGAAGTCCTGCCCGGACATCGCCTTGACCACCGCCGGCGTGATGATCTTCTCGTAGTTGCGCTGAAACTCGCCCGGCCCGGTGATCTTCTTGCCACCAGCGATGTTCAACGGGAAGCGCACTTCCTCCACCACGGCCGCGCGGTCACCACCAACCACGGCGGTCTTGAACGCGTTGAACACCTTCTCGTACTGCGCGGCATCGCCCAGCACGCTGTCGATGCGCGCGCGTGCATCGCCCTCCTCGGCGGCGGCGGGGGTGGGATTTTCGCTGGCGTGCTCTGCCGCTGCCTGCGGCGCAGCGGCCGGGTCCGGCGTGGTGCTGGCTGCCGCTTCGGCCGGGGTGGAACCGGTCATCGGCGGCGGCGCATCCGCCGCAGGCTCGGCCGGGGGTGCCGGCTGCGAACAGGCGGCCAGCAGCAGGGCCGGAACAAGGAAAGCGATCTTGCGCATGCGCGAACTCCATCGGATCAAGGCCCCGATGGTAGCGCCGGGCCAGTGATGGCAACAAAAAGGGGACGGAGGGAATTAAGTCGTTTATGGCACAAACGACTTAATTCCCTCCGTCCCCTTTTTCTTCGATCAGCCCTTCAGCAGTTCGAACTGCACCGCTTCGCCAGCGGCCGACGAGGCGCACACCCACACCTCGAACTGTCCAGGCTCGGCACGCAGCACGCCGTCGCGGCCGGTGAAGGCCAGCTGCTCGCGGGTCAGGGTGAACACCACTTCCGTCGACTCGCCCGGCTGCAATGCAACCTTGCGGAAGTCCTTCAGTTCACGCACCGGACGCACGCGGCTGGCCACGCGGTCGTGGATGTACAGCTGCACCACTTCCTCGCCCGCCACTTCACCGCTGTTGGTCAGCGTGGTGGTGAGGGTCAGGGTCTCGTCCCAGCCCAGCTGGGCCGCACTCAGCTGCGGCACACCGTAGTCGAACGAGGTGTAGCCGATGCCGTGGCCGAACGGGTACAGCGGCTCGTTCGGAATCTCGCGCCAGCGTGCCTTGAACTCCGACATGGTCGGCAGCTCCGGGCGGCCGGTGCGCGGGTGGTTGTAGAAGTACGGCTGCTGGCCGGACACCTGCGGGAAGCTGACCGGCAGGCGGCCGGACGGGCTGTAATCGCCGAACAGCACATCGGCCACGGCATGGCCGGTCTGCGTGCCCAGGTACCAGGTCACCGCCACCGCCTGTGCATTGCGCACCGCGCCCTGCAGCGCCAGCGCGCGACCGTTGCGCAGCAGCACCACCAGCGGCTTGCCGGTCATCGCCACGGCCTCGGCCAGCGCCTGCTGTGCCGGCGGCAGGGTGATCTCCACGCGCGACTGCGCTTCACCGCTGTAACGCTGCGGTTCGCCCAGCGCCAGCACCACCACATCGGCGCGCAACGCGGCGGCCACCGCCGCTTCGGTGCCGCCGGCAATCGCGGTTTCCAGATCGCAGCCGGGCACGATCTCCAGCAGCGAGTCATCGCCGATGGCGGCACGCACGCCGGTTTCCAGGTCCACGTAGCGCTGCTTGTCGCCGAACAGCGTCCAGCAGCCTTCGATGTTCTCGCGGTCCTGCACGAACGGGCCGATCAGCGCGATCTTCTGCCCGGTCTTCTGCAGCGGCAGCACGTTGTCGCGGTTGTTCAGCAGCACGATCGAACGGCGCGCGGCATCGCGCGACAGTTCGTCATGCGCGGCGATGTGCGAGGTATCCGCTTCGCGCGCCGGGTCCAGCGAACGGTACGGGTCGTCGAACAGGCCGATGGTTTCCTTCAGCCACAGGATGCGGCGCACGCCTTCATCCAGCACTGCCATCGGCACTTCACCGCTCTCGACCAGGCCCGGCAGGTGCTCGGCGTAGAAACCGCTCTGCATGCTCAGGTCGAGGCCGGCGGTGAACGCCTTGGCGGTGGCATCGCGGTCATCGGCGGCATAGCCGTGTGCGACCAGCTCCATGTCGGCGGTGTAATCGGAGATCACCACGCCCGGGAACTTCCACTCACCGCGCAGGATGTCGGTCAGCAGTTCGGCGTTGGCGCTGGCCGGTACACCGTTGATGTCGTTGAACGACGACATCACGGTAATCGCGCCAGCGTCGAAGGCAGCCTTGAACGGCGGCAGGTGCACATCGCGCAGGGTCTGCGGCGAGATGTCCACCATGTTGTATTCCATGCCGGCCATCACCGCGCCATAGGCGGCGAAATGCTTCGGCGTGGCCAGCAGCGAATCGTCGGCGCGCAGGTCGCTGCCCTGGAAGCCACGCACGCGGGCGGCGGCGAAGGCACAGCCCAGCACCACGTCCTCACCGGCCCCTTCGGCGCCACGGCCCCAGCGCTGGTCGCGGGCGATGTCCACGGCCGGCGCATAGGTCCAGTGCAGGCCGGCGGCGGTCGCCTCGATGGCGGTGGCGCGGGCGGTGCGCTCGGCCAGCTCCGGTTCGAAGCTGGCAGCCTCGCCCAGCGGGATCGGGAACACGGTGCGCATGCCGTGGATGACGTCGGCAGCCAGGATCACCGGGATGCCCAGGCGGCTTTCCTCGGTGGCGACCTGCTGGATGCGGCGGCCCAGCTCGGCGCCGACACCATTGAACAGCGAGCCGACCTTGCCCTCGCGCACCTGCTGCAGCACCTGGTCGGCATTGCGCACGTTGGCTTCCGGGTTCACGTCCGGGGCGAACGGGCGGACCATGTCCGCGAAGACACCCAGCTGGCCGACCTTTTCCTCGACGGTCATCTGGGCAATGAGGGATTCGATGCGATCGGAGGCCACCAGCAGTCCTTGATGAAAACGTTTACAAGCCCGGCATTCTAGCGATCCCGAGCCATTTGGCGAGAGGTTTCGTCATTCAGTTTCAGGCTCCAGCCGGATCCGTACGGTCCGGCCGGAGGCTTCGCAGCTTACTCCGAGCCGGCCAACTGGCGCTGCCCGGCCATCAACATGGCATCGCTGGAGGCCTGGAACACCCGCAGCCCGAAGGCCGGCAGGATCGCCAGCAGGTGGTCGAAGATGTCCGACTGCACCGCTTCGTACTCGCCCCAGGCGGTGCTGCGGGTGAAGCAGTACAGCTCCAGCGGCAGGCCCTCGGTGGTCGGTTGCAGCTGCCGTACCAGCAGGGTCATGTCGGTATGGATGCCCGGGTGGCTGCGCAGGTAGCGCTCCACATAGGCGCGGAACGTGCCCAGGTTGGTCACCCGGCGGCTGTTGACCTCGGCCACGCCCTGTTCGCGCAGGCGCCCGTTCCACTGCCCCAGCTCCTGCGCCTTCTCGTGCAGGTAGTCGCGCAGCAGTGCGAACTCGCCGAGGAAGGCCAGGTCACCCTCGTCCAGGAAGCCGACGCTGTGCTGGTCCAGGTACAGCGCGCGCTTGATGCGGCGGCCACCGGCCTCCTGCATGCCGCGCCAGTTCTTGAACGACTCGGTCACCAGCTTCTTGGTCGGGATGGTGGTGATGGTCTTGTCGAAGTTCTGCACGGTCACGGTGTGCAGCGCGATGTCGATGACGTCACCGTCGGCGTTCTGGCTGGGCATCTCGATCCAGTCGCCGATGCGCACGCGGCCATCGCCGCTGATCTGCACGCTGGCCACCAGCGACAGGATGGTGTCCTGGAAGATCAGCATCAGCACCGCGGTGGCCGCGCCCAGGCCGGTCACCAGATAGCGCAGGTCAACGCCGGCCAGAGTGGCGACGATGGACAGCCCGGCGATCACGAAGATCACGATCTTGGCGACCTGCAGGTAGCCCTTGATCGGCTTGTTGCGTGCCTCGGGGCGGCGCTCGTAAAGGTCGTTGGCCGCATCCAGCGCATGCGATATCGCCAGCACCACGGTCAGGATCGCCCACGCCTGGCAGGCGCCGATGATGAAGCTGACCAGACCCGGCGGCAGGTCCGGTACGATGCGGATGCCCGAGGCGATCACCTGGCTGGGCACCACGTTGGACAGGCGCGAGATCACCCGCATCAGATGGCTGCCACGGCCGGTGTCGGCACCCGGCAGGCGGCTGAGCAGACGCCGCAGCCCGCGCAGCAGGATGCGCTTGGTCACCCAGTTGGCCAGGCCCGCTGCGACCAGCAGCGCCGTGATCATCAACGCCAGGTAGGCGCCGGGATAGGGTTCCAGTGTGTTCTGCAGCTTTTCCAGCCACTGTACCGCCACCACCGCGTCCACCATCGGTTGTCTCCTTGCTTCGTTCTTTGCTGTTGAGGTTGCCGGCCAGCGGCCGGCACTACCAGGTTGCCGGCCGCAGCCGGCGTCGCCGGGTCAGTCCCGCGTGCGTTCGATGATCACGCCCACCGCGCGTGCGCCACGCACCGCACCCGGCTTGCTCAGCTTCAGGCGCAGCCACTTCACGTCGAATTCGTCCAGCACGATCTGCGCACAGCGCTCGGCCAGGGTCTCGACCAGGCCGAACTCCGACTCGCGCACGAACTGCTCCAGGCGCTTGCTGACCGCCTTGTAGTTCAGGGTGTGGGCAATGTCGTCGGTGGCCGCGGGGCGACGGTTGTCGAAGCCCATTTCCAGGTCGAACACCAGGTCCTGGCGGATCCGTCGTTCCCAATCGTAGATACCGATCAGGGCGTCGATCGTCAGCCCCTCGATGAAAACCTTGTCCATTGCGGTTACCAGCCGAATACAGGCAACCATGGTAACGGCACGGCGGTGAGCCTGCCCGGAACGGGCGGTGGGCACTCCGACCGAGGCGGGCGCGAAAAAAACAAAGGGCCCCGCTAGCGGAGCCCTTTGGTACTACCTTTGTCCCCGGGGGGAGCTTTCTCAAGCCGCGAGTCCCGGTGGCGCAGGTGCCCAGACTAGTCAGTCATCAAACGGTGGGTCAAGGCCAATGCCGACAACGCAGACCCTCGTGTTCGCCCCGGCCGAAACGCGGGAAACAGGCCACGCACGCAAGGAGGTTTCCTGATGGTGGCCGACTCGATCCCTGGACAACCTGCGTCTTCCCTTCACCACCGCACATCACAATGGCTGCATACGATGCATTGAGGCGCGCGTTGTCAGCGGAGCGGTTGTCGACCTACGAGAGAATCGCATCAACCTGCGGCCCTGACGTTACTGCCGAATCCCTGTACGTGTGGAACATGCGGATGTGCGGCGCGTTGATGATGCCGGTCCACCTGTGCGAAGTGGTCACGCGCAACGCAGCGGCATCGGCATTGGCCCGACAGCACGGCCCGCGCTGGCCTTGGAACGATGCCTTCAGACGCAGGCTACCTGCCTCTTCATCCACCTCAGCCAGAGCCGCGCTGGAACAGGTCGCCAGCCGCGCAACAGATACACCCGGGATCGTCGCTGACCTGCCGATGGTGTTCTGGCAGCAGCTCTTCACCTGTCGCTTCGACGCCACGCTGTGGATACCGGCGCTCGGGACGGTTCTGCGTCATGCGCCTGCAGCTCATCCAAGCGTGATCAGGAAAGCCATCCATGCAGACATCGGGCGCATCCGCCATCTGCGCAACCGCATCGCGCACCACGAGCCCATCCTGGAACGCGACCTCGGCGCGGACCTGGCGGCGATCGGGCGGCTGATCCATGCGCGCTGCCCGCATACGCTGGGGTGGCTGCAGCGCCATGAGCGGGCGACGACCGTGCTGGCAGCGTCGCCGTTGGGTGCGCGTGCGTAGCCTCGATCACGCGCAGTCGAGCATGGCTCGACGCTACAGAGCGCGGCGGTCGGGGTTCACACCGCCGGCAACGTCGCCATGTCCCAGCGTGGAGTCACGTCCACCTTCGGCGGGCTGTGCTGGCCGGCCTGCAGGCGCAGCGCGCCGGCGAAGGCGATCATCGCGCCGTTGTCGGTGCACAGCGCCGGGCGCGGGAAGCAGGCGCGGCCGCCGAGGCGCTCCGCCATCTGCTTCAGGCGTGCGCGCAGGCGCGTGTTGGCACCGACGCCGCCGGCCACCACGATCACGTTGGTCCCGGCCGCCTCCAGCGCGCGCTCGCACTTGATCGACAGGGTCTCGACCACGGCATCTTCGAAGCCACGGGCGATGTCGGCGCGGGTCTGCTCGCTCTGGTCGCTGTCGCGCCAGGCCATCAGGACCTGGGTCTTCAGGCCGGAGAAGCTGAAATCCAGCCCCGGGCGGTCGGTCATCGGCCGTGCGAAGCGGTACGCGCCCGGCGTGCCCTGCTCAGCCAGCCTGGCCAGCTGCGGGCCGCCCGGGTACGGCAGGCCCATCAGCTTGGCGGTCTTGTCGAAGGCCTCGCCGGCCGCGTCGTCCAGGGTCTCGCCCAGCAGGCGGTACTGGCCGATGGCGTCCACCGCCACCAGCTGGGTATGGCCACCGGACACCAGCAGCGCCACGAACGGCGCTTCCGGCGGGTCGTCCTCCATCAGCGGGGCCAGCAGGTGGCCTTCCATATGATGTACGCCCACCGCCGGCACCTCCAGCGCCCAGGCCAGCGAGCGGGCCACGCCGGCGCCCACCAGCAGGGCGCCGACCAGGCCAGGCCCGGCGGTGTAGGCCACGCCATCGATGTCGCCCACGCCAAGGCCGGACTCGGCCAGGGTCTGGCGCACCAGCGGCAGCAGCTTGCGGACGTGGTCGCGGCTGGCCAGCTCGGGCACCACACCGCCATATTCGGCGTGCAGGGCGATCTGGCTGTAGACCGCATGGGCGCGCAGGGCCGCGCTGCCGGCCAGGTCGGTGTCATACACCGCCACGCCGGTCTCATCACAGGAAGATTCGATGCCAAGGACTCGCATGCCTGCTATTATGACGCCCCTGCCGCCCCCTCGGGGGACGTGCAGATCTCACTGCTTTCGAACCCCCGGCCCGTATTCAGGGTTGGCCGCTTGCAGTTTGTCGTTTCGCCGCTATAATGTGCGGCTCGCCGGGCGTGACCCGGTTCTACTGTGTCCCGGAGATTCCATGCCCAGCGTCAAAGTCCGCGAGAACGAGCCCTTCGAGTTTGCTCTTCGCCGCTTCAAGCGCACTTGCGAAAAGGCCGGTGTGCTGGCCGAAACCCGCAAGCGCGAGTTCTACGAAAAGCCGACCCAGGAGCGCAAGCGCAAGGCCGCCGCTGCTGTGAAGCGTCAGCTGCGCCGCTCGTCGCGCGACGTCACCAAGCGTCAGCGCCTGTACTGATCGGACGCATCTTCATTGCGGCGGGCCTGCCTGTCGCGATGGAGCCGAAGCCGGCACGCGCGAGCGTCGCCGGCTTTTTGCGTTTCCGGGTCCGGGCATCCGCCCCGCCCTACCTACCACCACGAGGTTCCTCATGAGCATGAAGCAGCAGCTCACCGAAGACATGAAGGCCGCCATGAAGGCGGGCGAGAAGCACAAGCTGGGCGTGATCCGCCTGATCAACGCCGCCATCAAGCAGCGCGAAGTGGACGAGCGCATCGAGCTGGATGACACCGCCGTGATCGCCGTGCTCGACAAGATGGTCAAGCAGCGCAAGGACTCGGTCAGCCAGTTCGAAGCCGCCAACCGCGAAGACCTGGCCGAGATCGAGCGTGCCGAGATCGTGGTCATCGAAGCCTACCTGCCGGCCAAGATGGGTGAAGCCGAAATCGTGGCCGCCATCCAGGCCGCCATCGCCGAAACCGGTGCCTCCGGCCCGGCCGACATGGGCAAGCTGATGGGCGCGCTGAAGCCCAAGCTCGCCGGCCAGGCCGACATGGGCCTGGTGTCCAAGCTGGTCAAGCAGCAGCTGGCATAAGCCATTGCCGGGGTCGGATCCCTTTCGCGCTGCGGAAGGGCTCTGACCCCATCGATGCACCCGCTTCACCGCACCTTCGACCCCCGGCTGCTACAACATCCCCATGGTCGAGCCATCGCACTCCCCCGCCGACACGCGCCCCCACGGCATCCCCGCACGGCTTCGCCACTACGCTGATCGCCTGCAGGACAGCTTCCCGATGGCGGTGGCCAAGCGCTTCGTCGAAATCGACGTGCTGACCCAGGCGGCCTCGGTCTCCTTCTACGCCCTGCTGTCGATGGCGCCGCTGCTGGTGCTGCTGCTGTGGCTGACCGCCTCGCTGTACCCGCCCGCGCAACAGGCACTGATCAGCCAGATCGGCTCGGTGGCCGGCAGCAGCGTGGCCAGCGTCGCCGACACCGTGCTGCACAACGCCAACAGCCAGCCCAGCGTTGGTTCGCTGGCCGGGCTGTGGAGCACGTTGCTGCTGTTCGTCGGCGCCACCGCCGTGTTCGCCCAGCTGCAGAACGCGCTGAACCGGATCTTCCACACCAGCGGGCAGCGCCTGGAGGGTATCAAGGCCTGGCTGCGCAAGCGCGTGTTCTCGTTCGGCGTGGTACTGGCGCTGGGCTTCCTGCTGATCCTGTCGATGACCGCCACCACCGCCCTGCAGGTGGTGTTCGCGCAGCTGCCCTCGGTACTGCCGGCGATCGGCTACCTGACCTCGCTGCTGCTGTACACGCTGGCCTTCGCCTTCCTCTACCACTACCTGCCGGACCGCCGCGTGGCCTGGCGCCAGGCCTTCATCGGCGGTGCCATCACCTCGGTGCTTTTCACCCTGGGCCGCTATGGCATCGGCGTCTACATCGCTACCGTGGCCCCGGGCAGTGCCTACGGGTCGATGGGCGCACTGGTGATCGCGCTGGTCTGGATCTACTACGCCACCGCCGTGTTCTTCGTCGGTGCGCTGATGACCGCGGTGATCGACGAACGCCAGCATGCACGGGCGCAGCTGGCCCGTGCCGGCGCTGAAGGCCAACAGGCCGGTCCCGGCATCGCCAGCGAGTAAACTAGGGGAACCTGCCGCCCCCTGCAGCGCGCCCTGGCGGCCGCGCCCCGTTCTGTTGCCCATGGCCCGTATCCCCGACGCTTTCATCGACGACCTGCTGGCCCGCACCGACATCGTCGAGGTGGTGGGCAGCCGCGTGCCGCTGAAGCGCCAGGGCAAGGAGTACGCGGCGCGCTGCCCGTTCCATGACGAGCGCTCGGCCTCGTTCACGGTCTCGCCCACCAAGCAGTTCTATCACTGCTTCGGCTGCGGCGCGCACGGCACCGCGATCAGCTTCCTGATGAATTACGACCGCCTCGAGTTCCTCGATGCGGTGGATGAACTGGCCAAGCGCGCCGGCATGGAAGTGCCGCGCAACGAGAACCCGCGCAGCCCCCAGCAGCAGGATGACAGCCGCGAGCTGTACTCGGCGCTGGAGGCGGCCACCAAGTTCTTCCAGAGCAACCTGCAGGGCAGCGACAAGGCCCGCAGCTATCTCGATGGCCGTGGCGTGGATGAAGAGAACCGCGCGCGTTTCCAGATCGGCTACGCGCCGGATGGCTACAGCGGCCTGCGCGATGCGCTGGGCAAGGACGAGCGCCGCATGAAGCTGCTCGATCGCGCCGGCCTGTTCTCCAAGAACGACCGCGGCCACGTCTACGACAAGTTCCGCGACCGGGTGATGTTCCCGATCTTCGACCGCCGTGGCCGGGTCATCGCCTTCGGCGGCCGCGTGTTCGAGAAGGACGACGGCCCCAAGTACCTCAACTCCCCCGAGACCGCGCTGTTCCACAAGGGCCGCGAACTGTACGGCCTGTGGCAGGTACGCCAGGCCAACCAGAAGATCGAGCGGCTGATCGTGGTCGAGGGCTACATGGACGTGGTCTCGCTGTTCCAGTTCGGGGTCACCCAGGCGGTGGCAACGCTGGGTACCGCGACCACGCCGGACCATGCCGAGCTGCTGTTCCGCAACGCGCCGGACGTGTTCTTCTGCTTCGATGGCGATGCCGCCGGCCGCCGCGCCGGCTGGAAGGCGCTGGAGTCGGTGCTGCCGCGCATGAAGGATGGCCGCCAGGCCTTCTTCCTGTTCCTGCCCGATGGCGAGGATCCGGACACCATCGTGCGCAAGGAAGGCGCCGAGGCGTTCAACGAGCGCCTGAAGCAGGCCACCCCACTGTCACAGTTCTTCTTTGACGAACTCACCCGCGAGATCAACCTGGGCACACTGGACGGCAAGGCACGCCTGGCCGAGCGGGCAAAGCCGATGCTGGCGCAGATTCCCGATGGCGCCTTCGGCGACCTGATGAAGCAGCAGCTGGCGCAGCTGACCGGCCTCGGCGGCAATGCCGCGTCCGCGCGCGCACCGATGCCGCAGCGCCAGCCGGCGCGCACGATCCAGCCGGTGGCCAGGCGCAGCCTGGTGCGCGGCGCGATCGCCGTGCTGCTGCAGCAACCCTCGCTGGCGCTCACGCTGGGCGGCAAGCATCACTTCCAGGGCCTGCGCCTGCCCGGCGTGGAGCTGCTGCTGGAACTGCTGGGGTTGGTCGAGCAGCGCCCGGACATCAGTACCGGCGCCCTGCTGGAACACTTCGACGGCCGTGAAGAGCAGGCCGCGCTGCATACGCTGGCGGCGCAGACGCTGCCTGGCACTGAAGCCAGCTGGACCCAGGAACTGCACGACGCCGTGGCCCAGCTGGAGAAACAGCTGCTGGTGCAACGTCTGGAGGAGTTGTTGGCAAAGCAGCGCCAGCAGGGTCTGGACGATACTGACAAGTACGAACTGCGCGAGCTGCTGAAGGCCCGCGCCGGACTGCGCCTGTAGCGGCAGATTGCTTTCCCGGAGAGGACCATGCTGCTGCGCCTGACCTGCCTGCTGTTGTTGTCGCTCTGCCTGCCGCTGACGGCCCTGGCCGAAAACGCCCCTCTCAATGAAGTCCGCCCTGGCCTGTATGCCGGCGGCCAGCCCAGCGGCACGCAGCTGCGGGCGTTGGCCGCGCAGGGCGTGCGCACGGTGATCGACCTGCGCCAGCCCGATGAGGACCGCGGCTTCGATGAAGCCGGCATGGCCGAATCGCTGGGCCTGCGCTACGTACGCATTCCCGTGGCCGGGGCCGATGGCCTGGATGCGGCCAACCTGCGCGCCGTGCACCAGGCCCTGCAGCAAAGCGCAGGTCCGGCGCTGCTGCACTGCGCGTCCGGCAACCGCGCCGGTGCCGTGCTCGCCCTGGTCACTGCACGCTACGAACACGCCAGCCCGGAACAGGCCCTGCAGCTCGGGCAACGTGCCGGCCTGACGTCGCTGGAAGCCGCCACCCGCCAACGCCTGGCCGCGCCCGCCGCTTCGCCCTGACTCCTCCGTCCCAAGGACTCTGCCCACCATGACCCGCTGGTGGTCGCGCCTGCGACCTGACAACTTCACTATCGCCCTGCTGTGCACCGTCGGCCTGGCCTCACTGCTGCCGATGAAGGGCGCCGCCGCCATCGTCCTCGACGATGTCACCACCGTCGCCATCGCCGCGCTGTTCTTCCTGCATGGCGCGCGCCTGCCGCGCGAGTCGATCATCGGCGGCATGCTGCACTGGCGGCTGCACCTGACCATCCTGGCCTGCACCTTCATCCTGTTCCCGCTGCTGGGGCTGATGTTCAAGCCGCTGTCCGGCTGGCTGCTGACCCCGGAGCTGTACCTGGGCGTGCTGTTCCTGTGCACCCTGCCCTCCACCGTGCAGTCGTCCATCGCGTTCACTTCGATGGCGCGCGGCAACGTACCCGCAGCGGTGTGCAGTGCTTCGCTGTCGAGCATCCTCGGTGTGTTCCTGACCCCGCTGTTGCTGACCGCACTGGCCGGCACCTCCGGCGGCATCCACGATCCGCTGCATGCCATCGGCGGCATCATGCTGCAGTTGCTGGTGCCGTTCGTGGCCGGCCACCTGCTGCGGCCGTGGATCGCCGGCTGGGTCGAGAGGCAGCGCGCGCTGCTGCGCTACACCGATCAGGCCACGATCCTGCTGGTGGTGTACTCGGCGTTCGGCGAGGCCGTCACCGAGGGCCTGTGGAGCAAGACGCCGCTGCTCTCGCTGCTGGCCGTAGCGGTGGTTGCCGCCGTGCTGCTGGGCATCGCCATGCCGCTGATCACCTTCATCGCCCGCCGCCTGCGCTTCAACCGCGAAGACGAAATCGCCATCGTGTTCTGCGGTTCGAAGAAGAGCCTGGCCACCGGCGTGCCCATCGCCAAGGTGCTGTTCGCCGGCGGCAGCCTGGGCGCGATCGTGCTGCCGGTGATGATCTACCACCAGATCCAGCTGATCGTCTGCGGCGTGATCGCGCAGCGGTATGCGCGGCGCAAGCCCTGACACGACCGGGAAGACATCCACGCATGGCGTGGATCTACTGTAGAGCCGAGCCCATGCTCGGCTGACGCCTGTGATCCGGAGTAGATCCAGGCCACGCGTGGATGATCACCAGACCGAATTGCTGTCCAGCAGCCGCGCCACGCTGAAGCGCGGCAACCACACCCACAGGTCGTAGCTGCGGTCGGCATCGGTATCCACTTTGGGCGATGCCCCCGCATGACCGCGCAGCGGACGCGGTTCGCAGCGCTGAACAGCCGTACATCCCCAGCCCTCTCCGCCACGCGCCTCGATACGCACGTTGAAGGTCCAGATCCTTCAGCAGTGCCGTCATCGGCGGGTACGCAATCATCTTCGGCTGCGTACGCATGCCATGTACGTTGCCGGTCAGTACCAGCAGCCGCCCGTTCTTCGGCAGCGCCCGCGCGCGTGCTCTTACTTCTTCGGCCATCACCCGGTCACGCGTACCAGCGCCGGCCATGTCGGCGGGAAGCACGCGATCAAAGCCGAACACCTGCACGTCGCGCCCTTGTCTGCGCAGCACGCGTAGCGCCTCGATCAGCTCAAGCATGTCCTCGCTGCGACGGCCGTCATGCATCCGGCTGTGGACGTTCCAATACGTCGTGCCACGCAATGCAGCGCACGCCTCGACTGTGCCGGCAGACGCCGTATAGGTCGCCAGCGCGGCGTTCTCGTCGGTCGGCAGCTCCAATGCCAACCGCACCGGTGCGCCATCGGCCGGATAGGCCTCCATCAGCTCCCGTACCAGCAGCGGTGTCTCGCGGGTGCCGTGGAATTCGCCCAGCACCAGCAGCCGGTGGTCACCGGCATGCTGGCGGATTTGCGCGGCGATGTCGTCGGCATGCGCACTGAGGGCCATGCCCAGCGCCAGCAGCAGCAAAGTGGTCCAGCGGCAGATAGATTGCATCCGGGTCTTGTCCCAATTTTGATAGACGCACTCATCTAGCACGGCCCAGTCTCGAGTGCTTCTAGGAAAACCGATGCAGTTACGCCGAAACTGATCGTCAGCCCCCCTAGCGGGACGGAGTTCCGCCTTCTATCCTGAAGGCATTGCCCCCACTTGCACCCCAAGGATCGATAGCAAATGAGCGACTATTGCTTCTACGCCCCTGACGCGGAAGACCTGGTTGAGCAGGCCGGCATCAGGCAGAAAATCGAAGCGTTTTCGAAGGTCCACAAGAAGCAGACTTACGTGTTGCGAAGGCCGCTATCCAAAGACGATACCGACTACGACTATGACAATGCTGTCGTAGTATTTGCCGCTGGCATGCACCCCTGCTTCATTGATCTGGGCAATGACGAAGGCGCACTAAACGACTATGCCGATGATCTTCTCGAGGACATATCATTCCTTTCGGAAAAATTCAGGTACCGAGAAAAAATAGGCAGAAAGAAGAGATGGCAGGAATTGTTTCAGTACAGAAACAAGAATAACGTAGATTTCGACGACTTAATCATCGAAAAAGTCAGCGACGCAAGAATAGTAGATCTAATCACATCACTCGTTGTTGGCAGCATCAATGATATCACTCGAATCAATCTCGATGCCAAAGATCTTCTCGAGACAGTAAAGTCGAAGATTATTTTGTTTGACACCGATCAAACCAGCTTTGTCTTTAGACTTGGCGCCAACAAGAGATTCGTAATTCAAGGCCTCGCCGGCTCAGGGAAGACCGAACTTCTGCTGCACAAGATGAAGGAAATTTACTCGAGAGACGCTGAAGCAAGAATTGTATTTACCTGCTTTAACAGGATTCTCGCATCCTCCATGCGGCAGAGAATTCCTGATTTCTTTGATTTCATGCGGGTAGAAAGGCAGATCGAATGGGATAAGAAATTATTCTGCTTCCACTCTTGGGGAAGTGGAAAAGAACCCCTGTCTGGAACATACAGATATATATGCCATTATTACGGAATACCTTTCGGAAGCCTGCACGCCGGCTCCTTTGACTTTCTCTGCAAAAAAGCGATTGCTGAGATAAGCGCAATCCAAGGCGATAAGAAATTTGCCTTCGATTACATATTTATCGATGAAAGCCAAGACTTCGCAAACAGCTTCATTGAACTCTGCGAGCTGGTGACATCAAAGAAAGTATTTGTCGCAGGAGACGTTTTTCAAAACATATTCAGAACCATTGACGACCGGGTCAATCGAGCGGACATGGTGCTGAAGAAATGCTATCGAACAGAGCCAACTAATCTCATGTTTTCCCACTCTCTGGGAATGGGCCTCTTCGAACAACCAGTTCTTCGCTGGCTGAAACCGGAGGAATGGGACGCGTGCGGCTACCACTACGTTGAAAACGGTAATAGGGCGCTACTTTCCCGCGACCCACTTCGCAGATTTGAAGACATCCCTCAGGATTTCCGGAGCACCGAAGTCCATACAATCCCGGGCGAGGCCCCCATAGCCGGCGCCATTGTTTCTCTAATCAAAAATATAAAAGCCCGACATCCAAGTACAAAACAGGGAGACGTTGCCGTAATCTTCCTGGATAAGGACGGATACATATACGACGTCATTGGAGAACTCAAAGCAGACGTAGCAGATATTTTCGGCTGGGAATCCAATGTCTCGTTTGAAACAAAGCAAACAAATCCCGATAAATTTTTTATCTCGAACGTCAACAATGCCAAGGGATTGGAGTTTCCATTCGTAATTTGCATAGCCAGGGACCTTAACCGGCAGACATCCTTCCGAAACGCACTTTACACAATGATGGCGAGATCGTTCCTAGAAAGCCATCTGATCGTCGGCCCTGCAGCAGATGCGGCAACAGTAAAAGCCATCAAGACAGGACTGAATACAATCTACGAAAAGAATGTGATGGAAGTTCGAATTCCGTCTGACGCAGAAATTGCCCAGCAAAAAGATTTCATTGTTCTCGAAGAACAGCCATCGCTTGAAGAAATAGTTAAGCGATACTGCGCTGCACGAAAAGCCAGCCCTCGAGTCGCATCAAAGTTGTCTAGCAGAATCATATCAATGATCGGCGACTCCGAGTATGACGAGGACTACATTAACAAGATTCTCGAAATTGAGTTCGATAGGATCAAGCCCCTGTGACAGCAATCTATTACAAGGAAGTTCCAAGCTACCGCCTCGACTTGTTCAAGGCGGTTCGCCAGGCTGGCGACAATCTCTCAAACTTGCTCGCTCTAGCCGAAATCGTTAACACCTGTCACGACATATCGTCGACTACAAGACCAGATGATTTTGACATTGCGATATTTTCTGGCAATTACACTCGGGCATGGATCCGCAGAGGCAATGGCTACTTTTCAATGGCCATCCCCTTCCAAGTAATCACAGAAGGCGAATTCATCTCCTTCAACATTGATAACTTATCCGAACCCGTAAGTGGAGAGCTTATTTCCATTTTTCGCAACGCAATCCAGACTTGCGCCACTTCCTCGTTCTGCCACGAGGATATCGCACTCGGAATAAACGACAGTTTTGGCATTGAAGTCCCGATGTGCCTAAAGTACGCAGACGCATTTGCTGAACTTTTGACAGAGGACCATGGTTACTTTAGATATGACCACGACCCAGATAACGAAAATGGAGAATTCCACCCCCTTCATCATCTCGACTTTTTCTTCAAAAACACTTCCGCAGTCAAGATTGGCTTGAGTTCAACAGTTGGGCTTGATTTACTCCATTCACTTTGCGATTCCTCGGTGGCCAAGCGCTACATCCGCTAGAACCAGAGTAAGATCCAGTGACCCACCACCGGGGGTAGCGCCGGGCCATGCCCGGCGGCATCAGCCCGTCACAACCAGGGCAGGATCCAGTGGTCCACCAGCAGGAAGGCGAACAGCGCCATCAGGTAGACGATGGAGTAATGGAACATCTTCATCGAGAACAGTTCGTCCGGCGGATTGAGCATGCGCCAGGCGTACCAGAGGAACACGGCGTTGAGCACGATCGCGCCGCCCAGGTAGAACGCACCGCTCATGCCCACCAGGTACGGCAGCAGGCAGACCAGCGCCAGCACCACCGAGTAGGCCATGATCTGCTTGCGGGTGTGCACCACGCCGTGGGTCACCGGCAGCATCGGGATCTCGGCCTTGGCGTAGTCCTCGCGGCGGAAGATCGCCAGCGCCCAGAAGTGCGGCGGCGTCCAGATGAAGATGATCAGCACCAGCAGCAACGAATACGCCCAGTCCGACGAGCCCTGCATGCCGGTCACCGCCGCCCAGCCCAGCATCGGCGGCATCGCGCCGGCCAGGCCACCAATCACGATGTTCTGCGAGGTCGCACGCTTGAGGTACACGGTGTAGATCACCGCGTAGCCGATCAGCGAGGCGAAGGTCAGCACGGCGGTGATCAGGTTCACCCACAGCACCAGGATGGTCATCGACAGCACGATCAGCACGCCGGCAAACACCAGCACCTGCCACGGCTTGACCTTGCCCACCACCAGCGGCCGCCACGAAGTGCGCGCCATCTGCGCATCGATGTGCGCGTCCAGCAGCTGGTTGATCGCTGCGGCCGCCGAGGCCGCCAGCCAGATGCCGAGGAAGCCGAGCAGGCCGGCGCGCACCTGCTCCCAGCTGGGCACGCCGGGGATGGCCAGGACCATGCCGACCAACGCGGTGAAGACGATCAGGGCGACGACCTTGGGCTTGGTCAGGTCCCAGTACTGGCGGTATTTGGAAAACATGGAATCAGTCCGGGGCACGCAGGCGGGCCAGCAGGCTGACCAGCACGAACAACAGGGCAACGGCCACGCCGTTGTGGGCCACCGCCACTTCCAGCGGCAGCGCCAGCTTTACATTGAGGATGCCGAGGGTGACCTGCAGCACCAGCAGCGCGATCAGCGCGCTGGCCCAGCCTCGCATGCTCGGCAACCGGAACAGGCGCACGCCCAGCCACAGCAGGTAGACGGCCACCACCACCGCGAACATGCGGTGCGCCATCTGGATGGCGATGCGTGACGCGCCGTCCAGCACGCCGCCTTCGTAGTCCACGCCGATGCCACGCCACAGGGTGAAGCCTTCGACGAAATTGTGCTGCGGCCACCATTGGTTGGCGCAACGCGGGAAGTTGTCCAGCGAGGCGCTGCCGCCACCGCAGGCCAGCGCCGCGTAGTTGGCGCTGACCCAGCCACCCAGTGCGATCTGGGTGACCAGCACGGCCACGCCGATGCGCAGCAGCCACTTCAGCTTCGGCGCTTCGGCCAGGGTGATCGGCATGTGCGTCGCGCGCCAGGCCATCCACACCAACAGGCCGAACATCAGCATGCCGCCCAGCAGGTGGCCCATCACCACGATGGGCTTGAGCAGCAGGGTCACCGTCCACATGCCCAGCAGGGCCTGGAAGATCACCACCGCCAGGGTCAGCAGTGCAGCGCGCGCCAGGTCGATGTTGCTCCAGCGCAGCGCGGCGATCAGCAGGATCGCCTCGCCGATCAGCGCCAGGATGCTGGCGGTGCCATGCCAGCCCATCATGTACAGCGGTATGCCGGCGGCCACCAGTACGCAGGCGGTCACCACCGCCGTGCTTCCGAAGCGGCGCTTGCGCGTGGCCAGCAGGGCCAGGGTCAGGATCTCGATGCCCAGCGCACCGGCCAGGAAGCGATGCACCTGTTCACGCCAGGCCTTGTGGGTCTCCAGCGGGCGGATCTCCGCCGCCGGGTGGCCGATGGTCTCTTCCACGTGCTGCGGCCAGGTGGCCTGCCCGTAGCAGGTCGGCCAGTCCGGGCAGCTCAGGCCGGCATCGGACAGGCGAACGAAGGCGCCGAACATGATCGTGCTCGCGGTCATGATCATGGCGAACCACGCCAGGCGGTGGAAATTGCGGTGCAGCGCCGGACGCGCGGAAAGGCTCATCAAACGGGACTCACTTCAGTTTCAGCAACGTGGCCATGTCCTTGCGCAGGCCACCGAGGTCGGAACCCGGGGCATGGCGCATGATCACGAAGCCGTTCGGATCGATCACGTAGACCGGCAGTCCCGCCGGATCATCAACGCCCGGCAACGCCGCGCGCAGGGCTGGCGACGGAGCCAGCGGCCGCAGCGCGGGCAGCGAGGCGATCGACGCCGGTGGCGTACCCAGCCACAGGATCTCGACATTATCGGCGTTATGGCCGAACAGCTGCCACACCTTGCCCAGTCCCTGCGACAAAGTGACGCACCGTGCATCGCAGGCGCCGGCCGGGGCCACCAGCAGGCGCCAGGTACGAGCCTCGGGATTCCATGGGTAAGGCTGGCCGCTGGCCAGGGTCGGCGCCTGCTGGCGCAGGTCCACCGGCGGCTTCAGCAGCTGGCCGGCGTTGCGGTGCCCGGTTGGCTGCCAGCCCGAGAAGCGCAGCACGGCGGCCAGCGCCACCGCCCCGAAGAACACGGCAAACAGCAGCACCAGGGTCCGGCGGCCGGAGCCGCGCGCCTGCGGGGACGTAGCAGTGTTCATGCGGGGCATTTTCTCACGGTTGGGAAAGGGATGCGGGTGCGGTACCCCGGTAGTTCCGGCCGCTGGCCGGCATCCAGGATTCCGGGGGATGCCGGCCAGCGGCCGGCACTACCGGGCGATGGGGCGTCTCCTGCGCCGCTCCAGCACCAGCGCGACCACCAGCACGGTCAGGGCCAGCCCGAACCACTGCACGGCGTAGCCCAGGTGGCGCTGCGGCGGCAGCGTGTTCGGCAGCAGGTCCAGGTCGCGCTCATCGCCGAACGGCAGCGCCGGGTCCAGGCGCAGCACGCGGTCGGGTAGCGCCTGCAGCCCCAGCGCGCGGGCCAGGCCTTCGGCGGGCAGCCGGCTGGCCAGCCAGCGCCCGGCCTCACCCGTCGCGGAGAACGCCGGCCCCAACGCCAACCCCGCCGACGGCGGCGGCGCCAGCAAGCCACGCACGGCTACCGGCGAAGGCGGTGCAGGCAGATCCGGCAAGCTGCGATCCGGTGGCAACGCGCGCCAACCGAGATCCACCAGCAGCACACTGCCGTCGTCACTGCGGAACGGGCGATAGATCTTCACTCCGGCGCGGCCATGCCGGGTCTGGTTGTCCAGCAGCACCACGCCGGGCAGGAAGCGGCCGTGGTCGGCCACGCCGTGCAGCGCACCGGGCGCCGCGAGTGCCTGCGCCAATGGCAACGCCTGTGCCACTGCTGGACCCTGCGCATCCAACATTGCCTGTTTGGCATGCATGCGCTGCAGCTGCCACAGTCCCAATGCGCTGAAACCGGCCATCGCCAGCACCGCCAGCAGCCATCCGATCACGCGCGTGTGCTGGCGCATCATGACAAGTCCGCGCAAACGCGGTCAGATAGGCGCATCCACCCTGCCCTCGAGCCGCGCATGAGTGATTCGCTGAAGACCCTGCTGGTAATCGCGTTTCTGATCGTCATCGTCTGGAATCTGGGCGCCGGCCTGTATTACCTGCTGGTCGACCGCGGCCAGACCAAGCGCACGGTCAACGCACTGACCCGCCGCATCGCGGTGTCGGTGGCCTTGATCGTACTGGTGATCGTGAGCATCTACATGGGCTGGATCAAACCGCACGGCATCGGTGGCTGACCCCACCGATCCGCGCGTGGTCAGAGCACGTAGACGAACAGGAACAGCATCAGCCACACCACGTCGACGAAGTGCCAGTACCACGCGGCGGCTTCGAAACCGAAATGGTTGTCGCGGGTGAAGTGGCCCTTGGCCGAACGCAGCCACATCACGATCAGCATGATCGTGCCCAGCAGCACGTGCGCGCCGTGGAAGCCGGTCAGCATGAAGAACGTCGACCCGTAGATGCCCGAGCCCAGCGTCAGGTTCAGTTCCTTGTAGGCGTGGATGTATTCCTCTGCCTGCAGGGTCAGGAAGCCGAGACCGAGCACAACGGTCAGGCCCAGCCAGATCAGCAGCTGGCGGCGGTTGCCGGCCTTCAGTGCGTGATGGGCGATGGTCAGGGTCACGCCGGAAGTGAGCAGGATCAGCGTGTTGATCAGCGGCAGGCCCCAGGCCGGGATGGTCTGGAACGCACCACCGATCGCCGCAGGACCATTGGTCGGCCATCCAGCGGAATAGCCCTGCCAGAGCAGCTCGTTGGTCATCACCCCGCGGCCTTCGCCGCTCAGCCACGACAGGCCGAGATTGCGGGTGTAGAACAGCGCGCCGAAGAAGGCGCCGAAGAACATCACTTCGGAGAAGATGAACCAGACCATGCCCATCCGGAACGAGCCGTCGACCTGGCGGTTGTAGTTGCCGGCCTGCGATTCGCGCACCACGTCGCTGAACCACCAGAACAGGGTCAGCACCAGCATCGCGATGCCGATGTAGAACGTCCAGCGTCCCCAGCTGGCATCGTTGAGCCAGCTGGCCACGCCGACCATGGTCACCATCATCGCGATGGAGCCCACGAACGGCCATTTGCTCTGGGCCGGGACGAAGTACACGTTGGCGTCGGTCGGTGTCTGGGCCATGTCGGTATCCGGGTCAGGGTGCGGCGTGCGCGCCTTCCGAAGTGGCGGCCGGGGCCAGCCGATCGGACAACGCGTCGTTGCGGTAGAAGGTGTAGGACAAGGTGATCGTCCTGATCTCCGGCGGCAGGTCCGGATCGACGATGAAACGTACCGGCATGTCGCGCTTCTCGCCGGCCTGCAGCGTCTGCGCGGTGAAGCAGAAGCACTCGGTCTTGCTGAAGAATCCCGACGCGCGCGCCGGTGCCACCGAAGGCACGGCACTTCCCACCACGGCCTGCGTGCTGTCGTTGCGGGCAAAGTACAGCGCTTCGTTGAGCTCGCCGGGCACCACGTCCATGGTCAGCTGCTCGGGATGGAACGACCATGGCAGGCGCGAATTGACGCCGCCATCGAACTCGACGCGCACGGTACGCTTGCCGGCCACCGCGCCCGCGCTGGCCTCGCTGCCGGGGCCACGCTCCAGGCGCACGCCGAACACCTTCTCGCAGGCGATGCGGTACAACGGCACCAGCGAGAACGTCAGCAGGAACACCGCTACCGCCACGCCGATCAGGCGCGGCAACCCGGCGCTGCGTGACGGGGTGCTGGCCGGTGCGTCGCTCATCGGCCGATCACCCCGCTGAGGATGAAGCCGACGTAGACCAGCACGGCGATGGCGCCGACCCAGGCCGCGGTACGCTTGGCGCGCTGGCGCTGCTGTTCGACGCTTCCGCTCTGGTAGAGCCGACCGCTGGTCGGCTGCTCTTCGCTGTTGTAGAGCCGAGCCATGCTCGGCTGCTTTTCGTCAGTCGAGCATGGCTCGACTCTACCCAAGGCATCAGCCGAGCCTTGCTCGACTCTACCGATCGGAAGCGGGCTCTCGTTATGCATGCCCCACCTCAATGCGTGATGTCGTCATGGGCCAGATCCCCCGGGCGGATGGTCGGCGGTGTGGTGAAGGTGTGCGCCGGTGCCGGCGACGGCAGCGTCCATTCCAGGCCACGCGCGCCTTCCCAGCTGCGCGCCTCGGCCTTTTCACCGTTGCGCAGCGAGGACAGCAGGATCGCCGCCATCATGAACGGGGTGACGAACATGCCGAACGCACCGATCGAGCTGATCAGGTTCCAGTCGGCGAAGGCCACGCTGTAGTCGGGAATGCGGCGCGGCATGCCGGCCAGGCCGAGGAAGTGCTGCGGGAAGAACAGCAGGTTGACGAACACGATCGACCACCAGAAGTGCACCTTGGCCCACTTCTCGCTGTACATGCGCCCGGTCCACTTCGGCCACCAGTAGTACACCGCGGCGATCAGCGCGAACACCGCGCCGGTTACCAGCACGTAGTGGAAGTGGGCCACCACGAAGTAGGTGTCGTGGTACTGGAAGTCCGCCGCCACGATCGCCAGCATCAGGCCGGAGAAGCCACCGATGGTGAACAGGATGACGAACGCCACCGACCACAGCATCGGCGCCTCGAATGTGAGCGAGCCGCGCCACATGGTGCTGACCCAGTTGAACACCTTCACGCCGGTCGGGATCGAGATCAGCATGGTGGCGAACATGAAGTAGATCTCGCCGCCCAGCGGCATGCCCACGGTGAACATGTGGTGGGCCCAGACGATGAACGACAGGAACGCGATCGCGGCGGTGGCGTACACCATCGCCTGGTAGCCGAACAGCGGCTTGCGGCTGAAGGTCGGGATGATCTCGCTGACCACGCCGAAGGCGGGCAGGATCATGATGTAGACCTCGGGGTGCCCGAAGAACCAGAAGATGTGCTGGTACATCACCGGGTCACCGCCACCGGCGGCATTGAAGAAGCTGGTACCGAAGAACTTGTCGGTCAGCAGCATGGTCACCGCGCCGGCCAGCACCGGCATCACCGCGATCAGCAGGAACGCGGTGATCAGCCAGGCCCAGCAGAAGATCGGCATCTTCAGCAGGTCGATGCCCGGCGCGCGCATGTTCAGCACGGTGGCGATGATGTTGATCGCGCCCATGATCGAACTGATGCCGGCCACGTGGATCGCGAACACGCTGAAGGCCACGTTGTAGCCACCCTGCAGCGACAGCGGCGGGTACAGCGTCCAGCCACCGGCCGGCGCACCACCGGGCAGGAACAGGGTCAGCAGCAACAGGCTGAAGGCCACCGGCAGCAGCCAGAACGACCAGTTGTTCATGCGCGGCAGCGCCATGTCCGGCGCGCCGATCTGCAGCGGGATCATCCAGTTGGCCAGGCCGACGAAGGCCGGCATCACGCCACCGAAGATCATCACCAGCGCATGCACGGTGGTCATCTGGTTGAAGAACTCGGGCTTGACGAACTGCAGGCCCGGCTGCGCCAGCTCGGCGCGGATCACCACGCTCATCGCCGCACCGATGATGAACATGATGAAGCTGAAACCCAGGTACAGCGTGCCGATGTCCTTGTGGTTGGTCGAGAAGAACCAACGCTCGAAGAAACTCTGCTGGTGATGGTGATCGTCGTGCCCAACTGCCGAGTGCGCCATTGCAAAACACCTCTCAGAATCGGTTGTCACCGCAGCCGCAGGCGGCCACGGGCTTTACATCACGCGCCGCTGGCTGCGGTGGCAGGTGCGCTGGTGTCGTCCGCCGCAGCGGGGGCGGCAGGCGCCTCACCGGCCGGCGCCGCGGGTTCTGCCGGTGCCGCAGGCGTCGCAGGCGCAGGCGCGGCCGGTGGCGCCGGCTTGCGCTGCGCCAGCCACTGCTTGAAGTCTTCCTTGGACACCGCCTCGACCACGATCGGCATGAAGCCATGGTCCTTGCCGCACAGCTCGGCGCACTGGCCGCGGTACACGCCGGGCTGCTCGATGCTGGTCCACGCTTCATTGATGAAGCCGGGAATGGCGTCCTGCTTCCAGCCCAGCGCCGGCACCCACCAGGCATGGATCACGTCGTCGGAAGTGATGACGAAGCGCACCTTGGTATCCACCGGCAGCACCAGCCGGTTGTCCACGTCCAGCAGGTAGTGCGGGTGGCTCTCGCGGGTCGGCACGATGCCGCTCTGCCGCACGCGGTCGGACTCACGGTCCAGGCGGCTGGTGAAGGTGACGTTCTCGCCGAGGTATTCGTACTTCCACATCCACTGGTAGCCGGTGACCTTCACCGTCATCTCGGCATCGCGGGTGTCGTACATCTTGATCAGGTTGGCCGTGGCCGGCCATGCCATCACGATCAGGATGATCACCGGGATCACCGTCCAGATCACCTCGGCCTTGGTGTTGTGGCTGAAGGTGGCGGCGACCGCGCCCTTGGATTTGCGGAACTTGAAGATGGCGTAGGCCATCGCACCGAACACGATGACGCCGATCACCGTACAGATGATCAACGACAGGTTGTTCGACTCCCAGGCCAGGCGCGAGGTCTGGGTCACCCCCTTGCCCATGTTCAGCTGCCACGGCTTGGGATCGGCCGCCTGGGCCCATGCCAATGCCGGAACCAGTCCCCCGGCCACCGTGGCGGCGACCGCTGCAACGCACTTCGTGCCCCACCTGCTGCTTTGCTTCATTGCCTAGACCCTTAGCGTCGTCGGTTGCCGCCATCGCTGGCGGCGAGCAAGCTTTCAAGTGTCTCTGCAAGCGTCTGACGTTCGGCCGGCGCGAGGAAACTCCCCACCTCCACCTGCCGGCCGCTGGATGCCAGCCGGACCCTCTCATCGTCGGTGAGCAGGCGCACCCAGTGGGGGTGGGCCCGGAACACCGGCGATCCACCGGGTACGGGGATGACCTCCACGTACGCCGGCACTACCCGGATCTCCTCCTGCCGTTCTCCGCTGCGCCACAAGGCACGCAGCGCCGCCGCCAGCACCAGGCTGTACAGCAGCGCGAACAGGGGGGCGAATGCATTGCCGGCCAACCACCCGAGGGCGGACACCAGCCACATCGCACCCGACAACACGGTGAACAACAGGACGAACTGCCGGGCATCGAGCGCCCGTGGGGGACGCAGCCGCAGCTGCGTACCTGACCCATCCGGAGCTGGAAGCACCTCGATCATGTCGCAACCGCGTTCCTGCCGCGGGAAACGTCTCGATGGTAGCCCCGCCCTCTCGCCGGTAGCAAGGGTGCATTCACACTTTTTCCCATGCTGCAACACAGCATGAGGTCGGCGGCCCGAATGACGAATTCAGCACAAATATTGCCGAGCCTGCTGAACACGCTGAATCCACCGCAGCTAGGGGCTATCAGCACTTCACGAAGGGAGCTGCGGGGCACTTCCGGAACCCGGAAAAATGATTAAAATCGCCAAGTTTTCCACTGGCCGGACCGGCATGAACGCACCCTCCTCCTCCCCTGCCGCCAGCGACGCCCCGCGTCCCGGCGCGCTGCTGTCGCCGGAACTGCCGGCGTCCCCCAACCCGTTCCGCCAGGCCATCACCGATGCCTGGTTGAAGGACGAGGCCAGCCACGTGCGCGATCTTCTGGCGCAGGCCCGCCTGCCCGCCGAGGAGCAGGCCAGGGTGCAGGCCCTGGCCGCCGATCTGGTCGGCCGGGTGCGCGTGCGCGCCAAGGACCAGGGCGCGATCGAAGCCTTCATGCGCCAGTACGACCTGGGCAGCGAGGAAGGCGTGCTGCTGATGTGCGTGGCCGAGGCGCTGCTGCGCATTCCGGACCAGGACACCGCCGACAAGCTGATCCGCGACAAGCTGGCCGACGCCGACTGGGAAAAGCACCTGGGCGGCAGCGACTCGGTGCTGGTCAACGCCTCCACCTGGGGCCTGATGCTGACCGGCAAGCTGGTGCAGATGAACGACGCCACCCGCGCCGACGCGCCCAGCGCGTTCAAGCGCTTGGTCGGCCGCGTCGGTGAGCCGGTGGTGCGCCTGGCCGTGCGCCAGGCGATGAAGATCATGGGCCACCAGTTCGTCATGGGCCGCACGATCAGCGAAGCGCTGTCGCGTTCGCACAAGGGTGACAACGCATACTACCGCTACTCCTTCGACATGCTGGGCGAAGGCGCGCTGACCATGAAGGACGCGCTGCGCTACCTGGAAGACTACCGTCGTGCGATCCACGCCATCGGCGGCGATCACAAGGCACGCGGCGGCCGTCCGGACGGTGACGTCAACAACGCCCCGGGCATCTCGATCAAGCTGTCGGCGCTGTACCCGCGCTACGAGCACGCCAAGCGCGAGCGCGTGCTGAAGGACCTGGTGCCGGGCGTGCTGGAACTGGCGCAGCTGGCCAAGAGCTACGGCATCGGCTGCACCGTCGACGCCGAAGAATCCGACCGCCTGGAACTGTCGCTGGACATCATCGAACAGGTGTTCGGCGATGCCTCGCTGGCCGGCTGGGATGGCTTCGGCGTGGTCGTGCAGGCCTACCAGAAGCGCACGCCGTACACGATCGACCACCTGGCCGACATGGCGCGCCGCGCCGGTCGTCGCCTGCAGGTGCGCCTGGTCAAGGGCGCCTACTGGGATGCCGAGATCAAGCGCGCGCAGATCGAAGGCTACCCGGGCTACCCGGTGTTCACCCGCAAGCAGAACACCGACGTGTCCTACCTGGCCTGCGCCAAGCGCCTGTTCACCCATGCCGACGCGATCTACCCGATGTTCGCCACGCACAACGCGCACACCATCGCCGCGGTGCGCAGCATCGCCAACGGTGGCGTGTACGAGCACCAGAAGCTGCACGGCATGGGCGACGACCTGTACGCCGAAGTGGTGCCGGCCGACCGCCTCGGCCTTCCCTGCCGCGTGTATGCGCCGGTCGGTTCGCATGAAGACCTGCTGCCGTACCTGGTGCGCCGCCTGCTGGAAAACGGCGCCAACTCCAGCTTCGTCAACCGCATCACTGACGAACGCGTGCCGATCGCCGACCTGATCCGCGATCCGGTCGAGATGGTCGCCTCGTTCGCCTCGATCCCCCACCCGAAGATCCCGCTGCCGGTTGACCTGCTGCGCAGCCAGAACCACGACAGGAAGAACTCCATGGGCGCCAACCTCGCCAACGACAACGAACTGCGCGCCCTGGCCGAGCAGATCAACGCGGCCGTGAAGCCCTGGCAGGCCGCCCCGCTGGTACCGGGTGCGAACCCGGCCGGCGCCGCGCTGCCGGTGACCAACCCGGCCGACACCCGCGAAGTGGTCGGCCAGTGGCTGGCCGCCGATGCCGCCACCGTGCAGAAGGCCCTCGCCAACGCCGTGGCCGCGCAGCCGGCCTGGAACCGCACCCCGGCCGCCAGCCGCGCCGCCATCCTCGAGCACGCCGCCGACCAGCTGGAAGCGCGCATGCCGGAGTTCATGGCGCTGTGCGTGAAGGAAGCCGGCAAGAGCCTGCCCGACAGCATCGCCGAAGTGCGCGAAGCGGTGGACTTCCTGCGTTACTACGCCAAGCAGGCGCGCGAGCAGTTCAGCCACGCCGAGAAGCTGCCGAGCCCGACCGGTGAATCCAACGAGCTGCAGCTGCACGGCCGTGGCGTGTTCGTCTGCATCAGCCCGTGGAACTTCCCGCTGGCGATCTTCCTGGGCCAGGTCGCTGCCGCTCTGGCCGCCGGCAACAGCGTCATCGCCAAGCCGGCCGAACAGACCAACCTGATCGGCTACTACGCAGTGAAGCTGCTGCACGACGCCGGCGTGCCGGCCGAGGTGGTGCAGTTCCTGCCGGGCGACGGTGCCACCGTCGGTGCCGCGCTGACCGCCGACCCGCGCGTGGCCGGCGTGGCCTTCACCGGCTCCACCGACACCGCCCGTGCGATCAACCGCGCGATGGCCGCCCGTGACGCCGCCATCGGCGTGCTGATCGCCGAGACCGGTGGCCAGAACGCCTTCATCGCCGACTCCTCGGCGCTGCCGGAACAGCTGGTCAAGGACGCCATCGGTTCGGCCTTCACCTCCGCCGGCCAGCGTTGCTCGGCCGCGCGCGTGCTGTTCGTGCAGGACGACATCGCCGACAAGGTGATGACCATGCTGGCCGGTGCGATGAAGGAACTGAAGGTCGGCAACCCGGGCCTGCTGTCCACCGACGTCGGCCCGGTGATCGACGCCGATGCACTGAAGATCCTGCAGGACCACGCCGTGCGCATGGACCGCGAAGCACGCCTGATCGCCGCCGCCGAGCTGTCCGCAGAAGCCGTCAATGGCACCTTCTTCGCACCGCGCGCGTATGAGCTGAAGGACCTGGGCCAGCTGCACAAGGAAATCTTCGGGCCGGTGCTGCACGTGATCCGCTGGAAGGGCGACCAGCTCGACGCGGTGATCGATCAGATCAACGCCACCGGCTACGGCCTGACCCTGGGCGTGCATTCGCGCATCGACGAAACCGTTGATCGCATCAGCAACGGTGTCCACGTCGGCAACGTCTACGTCAACCGCAACCAGATCGGTGCGGTGGTCGGCGTGCAGCCGTTCGGCGGCCAGGGCCTGTCCGGCACCGGCCCGAAGGCCGGTGGCCCGCACTACCTGCTGCGCTTCGCCACCGAGAAGACGGTGACGGTGAACACCACCGCCGCGGGCGGCAACGCCTCGCTGCTGACCCTGGGCGACTGATCGCCCGGTTGATGCAGTAAAACGAAAAACCCCGCGAAAGCGGGGTTTTTTGTTGCTCAACGTGCTTCCTCGCGCATCAGGTTGCGCCAATGGCGCAGCGCCACCAGCGCGTTGATCCAGAAGCCGACATACAGGATCGAGGTCAGGTGCAGGCCACGGCTGTAGTACAGCGGCACCGCCACGGTGTTCACCAGCAGCCACACCCACCACGATTCCAGCTTGCGCCGCATCATCAGGATCTGCGCGATCACGCTCAGCACCAGCACCGCCGAATCGATGTACGGCGCGTAGGCGTTGGTCAGGCGGGTCAACATCCAGCCATAACCGAAGGTGGCCACCACCGCCAACGGCGCCAGCCAGGCCCACGCACGCGGGCGCAGCGCGGTGATCGGCAGCGGCGAACCATGGTCGCCACGCAGCCACTGCCACCAGCCCAGCACGCTGATGGCGATGAAGAAGAACTGCAGCACCATGTCCGCGTACAGATGCGAGCGTTCGAACACTGCTGCGAACAGTGCACAGCCGACGATGCCCAGCCACCAGGTGTGCACGTTGTTGCGGCCGGCCAGCAGGATCGAGCCGGCGACGGCGATGTTGGCAGCCAGCTCCAGCTGGAAGTTCGGGTCGGACAGGTTCATCGCCCTATTGTCATGGATCCGCGCCCTGCAGGGAGGGCACGCCATGAAAAAGGAAAGGCCCCGCTTGCGCGGGGCCCTCCGTGTCCTGCTTCAGGCGAACGCCTGGATCAGAACTTGTACTGGAACGAAGCAGCCAGCACGTCGCCACGGACCTTGTACTTGCCAGCCAGCGAGTTGCCCTGATTGTTGGTGGTCGGCTGGATGTTCACGTTCGGGTCGCTGGTGAACAGGTGGGTGTAGCCGAAGTTGTATTCGGTGTTCGCCGACGGGGTCCAGCCCACGCCCAGCGACAGCCACTTGCGGCTGGTATCCGGCACGCGGACGTCACGATGAGCGTCGGTGGTCGGGGTCTGGTCCAGCGCGACACCACCGCGCAGGGTGACGGTATCGCTCAGCTTGTAGTCCGCACCCAGCGACACGAAGGTGGTATCGCGATAGCCGAAGTCCAGCACAGAGTCCTTCTGGGCCGAAGCATAGTCGATGGTGACAGAGTCGAATGCGGTCGACCAAGCGGTGCGGGTGACGTCACCCATCACGGTCCAGCGATCGTTGACCTTGTGCGTCACGCTCAGGGTCGCCGACGCCGGCAGCTTCACGGTTGCCTTGCCACTGGTGCTGACGAACTGGCCCGGCTGGGTCTGACCCAGGATGGTCGCGGTGCGGCCATTGTCATTCGGCATCAGGAAGGTGGCATCGCCGCCGGTGATCTTGTGCGTGACCTTGGAGCGATAGCTCAGGCCGATGTGGGTGTTCTCATCGATCGAGAACAGGCCACCGACCGTCCAGCCCACGGCATTGTTGTCACCTTCAACGGTCAGCTTGCCATCGGCGCTGCCCGGGGCGTAGCCCGGCACGCGGGCCTGGGCCAACGCAGTACCGAAGTCGATGTTGTTGCTGAGCTCGATGGTCAGGTGTTCAACGAACACCGACGCGCCGAACGAGACGTACGGGTTGACGTCATAGGATGCGGCAAAGCCAAGATCGATGGCCTTCAGGTCGGTCTTCAGGCCGCTGTAGCGACCCACCCAACCATTGTCGTACTCGGTCTTGAAACCAAACGGAGCAGTCAGCGACACACCGAAGTGGGCCTTCTCGCCGATCGGCATGTGGAAGTACGCGGCCGGAACCGGGGCGATCATGCCAGCGTCGCCGCCGTCACCGCCGGTCTGCGCGGCGCCGGTCGGCTTGCGACCCTGGCCCTTGAACTCGGCCTTGAAGCTGATGGCGCTCAGGTCACCCTGGATCAGGGTGCCGTCCAGCTGACGCATGCCGGCCGGGTTGACGGCGATGATGGAGGCGTCGCCCTCGGCGCTGCCGGAGCCGGCGAACGCACGGCCGAGGCCCTTGGCACTGTTTTCCTTCAACTGGAAGGCGGCGGCGTTGGCATCGGCGGCGGCCAGCGCACCGGCAACGCCGACGGCCAGCAGGGTCAAACGGGCAATGGTGGAAGCGGTTTGCATCGTAGTTCTCTCTCCGGTAAGCGGTGATGGTGCTCTGAGTGCGCCTGCGCCCGGCCGGCCCTGGGGCCCTTCGGAGCGCGCCGGATTCCCCTCCCGACATACGACGCCGTATGCGAGTATTACCCAG
The DNA here is from genome assembly GCF_001274595.1 of Stenotrophomonas maltophilia. Taxonomy (GTDB): domain Bacteria; phylum Pseudomonadota; class Gammaproteobacteria; order Xanthomonadales; family Xanthomonadaceae; genus Stenotrophomonas; species Stenotrophomonas forensis. Next base: position 385,302 of record NZ_CP011010.1, on the reverse strand, counting down.
AGCTGTTAATGAAACAATAACAGCGCCGGCGGTTTTTTCGTCTCAAAAGCTGAACAGGACCATCCCCGCCACAAGCGCCCGCACGCTAGGCTAATGCCATGTTCGTCTCCCTCCCGTCGCGCAAGAAGGCGGCCCTGCGCTGGGCCACGCCCGTGCTGTTTGCGGCATTGTGGCTGGCGTTCCTGTGGTCGATCTCGCGCCCGGACGATGCCCGCGGCAGCCTCTGGCTGGACTGGGGCGCCCTGTCCACCGGGCTGACCCACCCGCTGGACTGGTGGGCGACCCTGCAGGACGGCAGCGTGCTGCGCCTGTTCACCGCCCTGTTCCTGCACGCGGACTGGTCACACCTGCTGGGCAACCTGGTGTTCCTGCTGATCTTCGGCCTGCCCGCCGAGCGCGTGCTGGGGCCGTGGCGGTTGCTGCTGCTGTTCCTGGTCGGCGGCGCGGTGTCCAACCTGGTGGCGATCTACACCATGGGCAGCCCGGACCAGATCATCATCGGCGCCAGCGGCGCGGTCTCGGCGCTGATCGGCGCCTACCTGGCCCTGTTCCCCGGCGCCCGCCTGGGCGTGGTGATCCCGCTCGGCCTGTTCCTGGAGTTCGTGCGCGCCCCGGCCTACCTGCTGATCGGCGTGTGGGCCGCACTGCAGGTGGTGTTCGCGCACATCGGCCCCAGCTTCGGCATGGTGGCCTGGTGGGCGCACATCGGCGGCTTCGTGTTCGGCCTGCTGTACGGGGTCTACGTGCGCGCGGCCATCGCGCGCCGGCTGCGCAAGCGCCACGGATTCTGACCCCGGGTAGTGCCGGCCGCTGGCCGGCTCCACGCTCACCCGCTCGTAGATCAGTCGAGCATGGCTCGACTCTACAGAATCAAGGCTTGGCCGGGACCGGCGCGGGCTTGGCTTCCGGCGTGCTGTCCGCCTTCGGTTCGACTTTCTGCTCCGGCTTCGCTTCGGGCTTCGCCGCAGCGGCCTTCGCGGCCTTGGCCGCCTCCGCCTTGGCGGCTTCGGCCTTCAAGCGTGCCGCCACCGAACCCGGGTTCTTGAGTTCGGCCAGCGCATCGTTGATCGGGCCATCGCCCGGCAGCACGGCACCGGCGTGGTAGCCCTCGGTGCCTTCATCGTCGCCGCGCAGGTGGCCCGGCAGGGTCGCTTCGCTGTAGTCGCTGAGGCTGGCCGGCAGTGCATCCTCGGCCGGTGTGGCAGCGGGTTTCAATTCAACGTCCGGCACGATGCCGGTGGCCTGGATCGACTTGCCGCTGGGCGTGTAATAGCGCGCGGTGGTCAGCTTCACCGAATCCCCGTTGTCCAGCGGCAGCACGGTCTGCACCGAACCTTTGCCGAAGGTGCGGCTGCCGACCACGCGGGCGCGCTTGTTGTCGCGCAGCGCGCCGGCCAGCACTTCCGAGGCGCTGGCCGAACCGGCGTCGGCCAGCACCACCACCGGTGCGCCCTTCAGCAGGTCGCCGGGGGTCGCGTCGAACCGTGCGTCGCTGATGCTGATGCGGCCGCGGGTGCTGACGATGTTGCCCTTGTCGAGCAGATCATCGGCCACCTGCACCGCGGCGGTCAGCAGGCCACCCGGGTTGCTGCGCAGGTCCAGCACCAGGCCCTTGAGCTGGCCACCGGACTGCTTCTGCAGCTGCTGCACGTGCTTCTGGAAGTCCGAACCGGTATCGGCCTGGAAGGTGCTCAGGCGGATGTAGCCATACCCCGGCTCCAGCAGGCGGCTGCGCACGCTGGTCACGCGGATGGTCTGGCGGGTGAGGCTGACGTCGAACGGCTTCGGCTTGCCGTCGCGCACGATGGTCAGCACCACCTTGCTGCCGGCCGGGCCACGCAGCGGTTCGCTGGCGTCGATCGCGCTGATCGGCTTGCCGTCGATGGCGATGATCAGGTCACCGGCGAGGATGCCGGCCTTGGCTGCCGGCGTGTCGTCGATCGGCGAAATCACCTTCATGCTGGCGTTGTCCGGCTGCTGCTGCAGCTCCACGCCGATACCCTCGTAAGCGCCGTTGGCCTGCTCGTCGAAGGCCTGCGCGTCTTCCTTGTTGAAGTAGGTGCTGTGCGGATCGAGGTCGAGCAGCAGGCCACGTACCGCTGACTGCATCAGCTTCTTGTCGTCCACCGGATCGACGTAGGCGGCGCGCACCGCGTTGTACACGGCCACGAAACGGCGGATTTCCTCCAGCGGCACCTTCGAGGTCACCGCCTCCTCGCTGTTCGCTGCCTGCCCACTGGTTTCCTGGCTCGGGGCGGGCGCGGTCTGCTGCGCCCAGGACAGCGCTGGCAACAGGGCCAGCAAGAGGGTGGCGGTACGGGCTGCGCGCATGGATCACTCCTGTCGACGGTGGCATCGTGCCCAAGGCACATGCGCCGATTATGCGCGAAGCACAGCTAAATTCCCGTTGAATCCGCCCGTCACGCGACGGCGCCGGATTCAGCGCCGCTGCAGCCAGCTGTCCGGATTGACCGGCTGCCCGCCACGGCGCAGCTCGAAGTACAACGCGGTGACGCCCTGGCCGCCGGAATTGCCGACCTTGGCCACCGCATCGCCGCGGCTGACCCGTGCGCCGGCATCCTTCAGCAGGGTGTCGTTGTGTGCGTACAGGCTCATGTAGCCGTTGCCGTGGTCGACGATCAGGATCATGCCGTAACCGGTCATCCAGTCGGAGAACACCACCGTGCCATCGGCCACGGCGGTGACGGTGCTGCCGGCCGGCGCGCCGATCAGCACGCCGCTGCTGGTGCGCCCGTCGGGCAGCTTGCCGCCGTAGCGGGCCAGCAGATTGCCCGACAACGGCCAGCCCAGTCCGCCCACCTTCGGTGCCGGCGCCGAGGCCACCGCAGGCGGCACCTTGGTCGGCGGTGGCGGGCGGCCTTCCGCCTTGGCCTGGCGTGCGGCCTTCTCGGCGGCGGCTTTCTCGGCAGCGGCGCGGCGCGCGGCGGCACGACGCTCGGCTTCGGCGCGGGCTGCGGCGGCGCGCAGATTGGCCAGCAGCGTTTCCAGCGCCTTTGCATCCTGGCCCAGCGCTTGTTCCTTTTCGCGCTGGTCCTTGAAGCGTTCGTCCAGCGAGGCCACGGTCTGCGCCCGATCACGACGATCGGCCGCCAGGGTGGCCGCCTGCTGCTTCTGGTCACGCTGCGCGCCCTGCAGCTTCTGCTGGCGTTCGGCGATCTGCGCTTGCAGGGCTTCCAGTTCCTTCAGGTCAGCGGTCAGCGTGCTGATGCGCTGCGCGCGTTCGCGCTGCAGATAGCGGTGATAGGCCAGGGCACGGTTGGCATCGGCCACGGTGTCCTGCGACAGCAGCAGCTTCAGCGGTGCGTGGTTGCCCAGCTGATAGGCCGCGCGCAGCAGGCCGGCCAGTTCGCGGTGCTGCTGGGCCAGGTTGTTCTGCAGGCTGCTGCGGCGCTGCTCGGCTTCGGCCAGGGCACGGCTCTGCTCACGCAGTGCGGTCTCGGTCTGCGCAAGCGCGCGTCCGCTGCGGGCCACCTTCTCGTCGGCCTCGCGCAGTTGCTGTGACGCCTGCCCGCGCTGGCCTTCGATTTGACGACGCTCCTGCGCCACGCCTTTCAGTTCGGTGCGCAGCTTCTGCAGCTTGCGCTCGGTCTCACGGGTGGTCTGCGCCGCGGCGGGCAGTGGCAGGGCCAGCGCGATCGCCAGCGCCAACAGCAGGCAGCGCCCGCCGCGGGCAGCGGCGATGTGATGTCGGCGTGATGGGAAGGCGTTGTCGCGCAAGGGCTTTCCAGTGACTTCAGGCAGTTGCGGGGGCTACCGGGGAATGGTGACATCTCCGCACGCGGCCTGCCAGCCGCACATCCATCGAGGTCCCCATGAAAACTCTTTCCATTCCGCTGCTGTTGGGCGTCCTGCTCGCGGCCGGCCCGGCCGGCGCCCAGGACAACATCAGCAAGGTCAACGGCAGCATCAGCGCCGAACCCGGCCAGCGCTACGGCAAGCTGGATACGGTCAACGGCGGTATCCGCGTTGGCGAAGGCGCGGAAACCAGCAGTATCGATACCGTCAACGGCGGGGTGAAAGTGGCCGACCGCGCACGCACCGGCAAGATCGAGACAGTCAACGGCGGCGTGCGCCTGGGCCGCGAAGTCATTGCGCATGGCAGCGTCAGCACGGTCAACGGCAGCATCTTCAGCGACCGTGGCAGCCAGATCGAAGGCGGCGTTGAAACCGTGAACGGTGGCATCGGCCTGGTCGAAAGCCGCGTCGGCAAGGATGTGGAGACCGTCAACGGTGACATCACCGTGGGGATCGGCTCGCAGGTCAACGGCGGTGTGCACGTCCGCAAGCCCAATTTCAGCGTCTCGCTGACTGCCAGCCGCAAGCCGCGCGTGATCATCGGCCCCAATGCCGTGGTCAATGGCCCCCTGCAGTTCGAACGCGAGGTGGTGCTGTACGTGCACCGCAGCGCCCGCATCGGGCCGGTCACCGGCGCCGAACCGATCCCGTTCGACACCGAAACCGCCCCGGCGGACTGAGCCACCGCGCCGTTCGGTCCGGTGATCCTCGCCCAACCGGTCGTGCACAACGTACGGCCACCCTTTGTTACCCAGGAATCGACGATGCCCCGCAAACTCCTCCTGTGCCTGGCCGCCGCGGCCGCGCTCAGTGCCTGCAAAGGCGAAGATACGCCGGCCGCCGCGCCAGCCACCGACACTGCGGCCGCCAAGCCCGCCGCCCATTCGTTCTCGCCGGACATCAATGCCGGCGACTTTGCCGAGATGGTCAAGACCCTGGCCTCGGATGAGTTCGAAGGCCGCGCCCCGGGCAGCAAGGGCGAAGAGCTGACGGTCAACTACATCCGCGACCAGATGCAGCGCATCGGCCTGCAGCCCGGCAACGGCGACAGCTGGTTCCAGGATGTGCCGATGACCGAAACCACGGCCGACGAATCGACCGTGCTGAAGATCACCCAGGGCGGCAAGACCACCGAGCTGAAGTTCGGCACCGACATGGTGGTCGGCACGCGTACCGGCCAAGCCGAGGTGAAGGTCGATGCCAGCGACCTGGTGTTCGTCGGCTACGGCGTCGATGCACCGGAGCAGAAGTGGAACGACTACGCCGGCCAGGACTGGAAGGGCAAGACGGTTGTCATGTTCGTCAACGACCCCGGCTTCCACGTCGATGACGACAAGCTGTTCGACGGCAAGCGCATGACCTACTACGGCCGCTGGACCTACAAGTTCGAAGAGGCCGCACGCAAGGGCGCCGCCGCCGCGCTGATCGTGCACGACACCGCGGGCGCCTCCTATGGCTGGGATGTGGTGAAGAACTCCTGGGCCGGCCCGCAGTACGACCTGCCCGCCAAGGATGATCCGGAAGCCCGTATCCCGGTGCAGGGCTGGCTGAGCGCGGAGGCCGCCAAGACGTTGTTCGCCGGTGCCGGCCTGGATCTGGCGCAGGCCTACAAGGACGCCAGCAAGCGCGGCTTCAAGCCGGTGCCGCTGAAGGCTACTGCGGCGGTTGATCTGAAGAGCCGGATCGCGCAGAAGCAGTCGCGCAACGTGGTGGGCGTGCTGCCGGGCAGCAAGCGTGCCGACGAGGCCGTGCTGTACATGGCGCACTGGGACCACCTGGGCAAGCACGAGGGTGAGACCGGCGACAACATCTACAACGGTGCGGTCGACAACGCGACCGGCGTGGCCGGCATCCTCGAGGTGGCCGAAGCGATGGCCCACCAGCAGCCGAAGCCGGAGCGCTCGGTGGTGTTCCTGGCCGTGACCCTGGAAGAGTCGGGCCTGCTCGGTTCGAAGTACTACGTCGCGCACCCGACCTTCCCGCTGGACAAGATTGCCGGCGTGATCAACATCGACGCGATGTCGGTGGCGGGCCGCGCCAAGGACGTGACCGTGACCGGTTTCGGCAGCTCGGAGCTGGAAGACATCCTCAAGCCGCTGGCCGCCGCCCAGGACCGCACCCTGCACGGTGAGACCTCGGTGCAGAGTGGCTTCTACTTCCGTTCGGACCACTTCAACTTCGCCAAGGCCGGCGTGCCGGCCCTGTATGCCGATGGCGGCGAGGACCTGCGCGAGGGCGGCGTGGAGGCGGGCCGCAAGGCCGCCGCCGACTACGGTGCCAACCGCTACCATGGCCCGAAGGACGAGTTCGACGCGGCCACCTGGAAGCTGGACGGCACCGTCGAAGACCTGCAGTTGATGTACGGCGTCGGCAAGGAACTGGCCGGCGGTGATCGTTGGCCGAACTGGTACGAGGGCAACCCGTTCAAGGCGGCCCGCGACGCGATGATGAAGGACAAGGCGCCGGCCAAGTAGAGTCGAGCGATGCTCGACTGAACATTGTCGAGCGCAAAGCGGCGCCCACAAGGGTGCCGCTTTTTTTTTGTGCGCTCCGCCATGGGTGGGTGCCAACCTTGGTTGGCGCCGCCGTTCGCGGCGGTTTCATCAACGGGCCTGCCGGCCAGCGGCCGGCACTACCGACATTTCCTGAGCACAAAGAAAAACCCCGCTGCGCAAGCAGCGGGGTTTTGGGTGTAAACCCTGGCGATGACCTACTCTCGCATGGCTTGAGCCACACTACCATCGGCGCAGCTGCGTTTCACTTCCGAGTTCGGGATGGGATCGGGTGGTTCCACAGCGCTAATTTCACCAGGGAGACGGTTGCAGCAGCGCTTGCAGCGCCAGCATCGCGATCTTGCCCGTGGGGCGGAAGGTACCCGGAAAATGCAGTGCCTTCACTTAATAAGAAAAACCCCGCTGCGCAAGCAGCGGGGTTTTGGGTGTAAACCCTGGCGATGACCTACTCTCGCATGGCTTGAGCCACACTACCATCGGCGCAGCTGCGTTTCACTTCCGAGTTCGGGATGGGATCGGGTGGTTCCACAGCGCTAATTTCACCAGGGAGGCTTTTGGAGAGTCGCACTCGTCCCTTAGGGACAAGGCGCCAGCCTCGCATAGTTCTTGTGACGTAGCGTGCACTTGGATGCTCTTACGACGCTGTCGTAAAGCCAAGGCAACTTGAGGTTATATGGTCAAGCCGCACGGATCATTAGTATCAGTTAGCTCAATACATTGCTGTACTTACACACCTGACCTATCAACCACGTAGTCTACATGGTTCCTTCAGGGGGCTTGTGCCCCGGGAGATCTCATCTTGAGGCGCGCTTCCCGCTTAGATGCTTTCAGCGGTTATCGCTTCCGAACATAGCTACCCGGCAATGCCACTGGCGTGACAACCGGAACACCAGAGGTTCGTCCACTCCGGTCCTCTCGTACTAGGAGCAGCCCCTCTCAAATCTCCAACGCCCATGGCAGATAGGGACCGAACTGTCTCACGACGTTCTGAACCCAGCTCGCGTACCACTTTAAATGGCGAACAGCCATACCCTTGGGACCGACTACAGCCCCAGGATGTGATGAGCCGACATCGAGGTGCCAAACACCGCCGTCGATATGAACTCTTGGGCGGTATCAGCCTGTTATCCCCGGAGTACCTTTTATCCGTTGAGCGATGGCCCTTCCATACAGAACCACCGGATCACTAAGTCCTAGTTTCCTACCTGCTTGATCCGTCGATCTTGCAGTCAAGCACGCTTATGCCTTTGCACACAGTGCGCGATGTCCGACCGCGCTGAGCGTACCTTCGAGCTCCTCCGTTACTCTTTAGGAGGAGACCGCCCCAGTCAAACTACCCACCATACACGGTCCCCGACCCAGATAATGGGCCCAGGTTAGAACGTCAAGCACGACAGGGTGGTATTTCAAGGATGGCTCCACTGCAGCTAGCGCCACAGTTTCATAGCCTCCCACCTATCCTACACAGACGAA